>JBKHXN010000140.1:0-4108 GCA_046565985.1 Gammaproteobacteria bacterium | reverse complement strand
GAACACGGAAGTGAAACGACTCAGCGCCAATGATAGTGTGGCATCGACCATGCGAGAGTAGGACACCGCCAGGCGCTTATCCCCCAAGCCCCACACCCCGCTACACAGCAGGGTCTGGGGCTTTTTTATTGACCCGGCGTTCAATTCGGATGGCGGGGGAAATCTTGATTTTTTCATATGACATGGCATCCTTTTTGGGCGGCGGACGCCGCATGACAGCAATCTTCAAAAACTAAGGAGTGTCAGATGGATTTGATCAAAACGCTGGTTGTTGCAGTGGGGATGGGCTTTTCCGCGTTGGTGTTCGCCGGGCCGGTCAACGTCAATACCGCGAGCGCCGAGGAGCTGGCCAAGGAGCTGACGGGGGTCGGCCCGGCCATCGCCGAGCGCATCGTCGCGGAGCGCAAGAAGGCCCCGTTCAAGAGCGCGCAGGACCTGCAGCAGCGGGTCAGCGGCTTTGGCGAGAAGACGGCCGAGAAGAACAAGGACAATCTCAAGTTCTGATCGGCGGATGATCTGCCGGCGCCCGGCTTCGGCCGGGCGCTTTTTTATGCGCGCCGCGCGCGCCGGGCGCGAGTCTCGTTATCATTGCGGGATGAAATCGTCTCCCCGTATGGCGCCGGCAGCCACCGAGGCCGATCCGGCAGGAGTACGCCCGGCGGCTGAATTCAGCATCGACGAACTGGCGCGCGCGGCGAAGACCACGGTGCGCAATGTGCGCGCCTACCAGGACCGCGGCCTGATCCCGCCGCCCGAGCGGCGCGGCCGCAGCGGCATCTACAACGAGGCGCACCTGTCGCGGCTGCGGATCATCGGCCAGCTGCTGGGCCGTGGCTATACCCTGGCCAGCATCGGCGAGCTGCTCAAGGCCTGGGAACAGGGCCAGGACCTGGCGGCGGTGATCGGGCTGGAGTCGGCGGTTTCCAGCCCCTGGAGCGACGAGGCGCCGGCCCGCTACAGCCTGGCTGACCTGATCCGGCTGTTCGGCCGCCGTTTTGACCGGAACTGGCTGCGCAAGGCGGCCGAGCTGGGAGTGCTGCGGCCGGAGGGTCTGCACTTCCGCGCTCCGAGTCCGCGGATGATCCAGGCCGGCGCCGAGCTGGTGCAGGCCGGCATCCCGCTGGACGAGATGCTCGACGTGGTGGCGCGGCTGCGCGGCAACGTCGAACAGGCGGCCGACGACATGGTGCGGCTGGTCGAGCACTATCTGTTCGACCGTTACGGCAAAGGTCTGCCGCCGGCGCGCGAAGTGCCACGGCTGCGCGAGATCATCTGGCGGCTGCGGCCACTGGTGGAGATGGCGGTGCACGCCGAGGTGGCGCGCGCCATGGAGCTGGCGGCCAACCGCCATCTGGGTGACCGCCTCTCGCACGTGCTGGAGCAGCTGGTCGCGCCCAGGCCCCGATCCTGAAGCGCCCGCTCAGGGTGCCGTGACAGTGCTCGCAGGCGCCGCCTGTGTGCTGAGGCGGTAGTCGTCCAGCCGGAACTCACGGGTGGCCTTGCGGAAGTGGAAGGTGAAGCCGGGCCAGAGTGTGGTGTTCTTGCCGTTGCGGTCCAGATACCAGCTCTTGCAGCCGGCGGTCCAGATGGTTCTGCCCAGCCTGGCCTGCAGGCCCTGGTTGAACTGGGCCTGCACCTCGGGCTTCACCTCCAGCGCGCCAAGCCCGCGCTCGCGCTGCAGCTTGAGCGCCTGCAGGATGTAGTGCACCTGCGATTCGATCATGTACACCATCGAGCTGTGCCCCAGGCCGGTATTGGGCCCGACGATCATGAAGAAGTTGGGGAACCCGCTGACCGTGGTGCCAAGATAGGCCTCCACGCCCTGTGCCCAGGCCTCGTGCAGGTCCACGCCGCCGCGGCCGAACAGCATCCCGCGCGGTACCGGCTCCTGCGCCTTGAAGCCGGTGCCGTAGATCAGCACATCGGCCGGGTGCTCCACGCCATCGGCGGTTACCACGCCGTGTGCGCGGACTTCGCTGATACCTTGTGTCAGCACCGCCACATTGGGCCTGGTGAGCGCCGGGTAGTAATCGTTGGAGATCAGGATGCGCTTGCAGCCGATGGTGTAGTCCGGCGTCAGCTTGGCACGCAGCGCCGGATCCTGAACCTGCTTGCGGATGTGCCGGTTGGCGACCCACTGCACGCCCTTCATCAGACGCGGGTGCACCACGAAGCCCAGCGCGCGCGCCTCCAGCATCCAATAGATCAGGCCGCGCCACAGGCGCTGCACCAGTGGAAAATACTGGAACAGCTTCTGCTCAAAGCGGGTGATGGTGCGATCCGGCTTGGGCATGATCCACGGCGGCGTGCGCTGGTAGAGGTCCAGCTGCGCGGCCAGGGGCGCAATCTGCGGCACGAACTGGATGGCGGAGGCCCCGGTGCCGATCACCGCGATGCGCTTGCCGCGCAGGTCCACGTCGTGCCGCCATTCGGCGGAATGAAAGGCCGGGCCCTGGAACCGGTCCAGCCCGGGCAGCTGGGGGTACGCCGGATTGGACAGTCCGCCCATGCCCGAGATCAGCACCGGTGCGGTGAACTGCCGGCCGTCGCGGGTGCGTACGCGCCAGAGCTGGGCGGCCTCGTCGTACTCGGCGCGCACCAGCTCGGCGCCAAAACGCACATGCGGCAGCAGGCCGTACTTCTGCGCGCAGCTTTCGAGGTAGGCACGGATCTCCGGCTGAACCGCAAACATGCGCGACCAGCGGGGGCTGAGCTCGAAAGAGAACGAATACAGGTGCGAGGGCACGTCACAGGCGCAGCCCGGATAGTGATTGTCGCGCCAGGTGCCGCCGACCGACTGGGCGCGCTCCAGCAGCACAAAGTCGCCCATGCCGGCTTCCTTGAGCTTGATGCCCATGCCCAGCCCGGCAAAGCCGGTGCCGATGACCAGCACGCCGGTGTGTTCCGTTGCAGGGGTGTTGCCTGTATCGAACGCCATGAATGGCTCCCGCGATGATGTAGACATTGATTGATGTAAAGATAGCGGAGCGACCCCGCCCGCCCTATGGCTGCGGCGCCAGCGCGCCGGGCCGGCCGGCGAATCGGTCCGGACGCCGTTGCCTCAGCCCAGTGCCGGCAGGCGCTGCTGCAGCCACTGGCCGATGGTGGCGATTTCTTCCGCGCACACCTGATGCTGCATCGGGTAGCTGCGCCAGTCCACGCTGTAGCCGGCCTGACGCAGCAGGGCGCAGGACTGTTCCCCGAGCGCCTGGCCCAGCACCGGGTCGAACTCGCCGTGGCACATCAGGATCGGCACGTCGCGGTTGGCGGCGCTGGCCTCGGCGGCGAGGCTGTCCGGCAGCGGCAGATAGGTGGACAGCGCCAGCACTCCGGCCAGGCGCTGCGGCAGGCGCAGCCCGGCGTGCAGGGCAATGGCACCGCCCTGCGAGAACCCGGCCAGCACCACGCGCCCGGGGGCGATGCCGCGCGCCTGCTCGGCGGCGATCACGCCCTGGACGAGGCCCTCCGCGGCGCGGATCCCCTGGGCGTCCTGCCGCGCGTGGCGGTCCAGGCCGAGGATGTCGTACCAGGCGCGCATCGGCAGGCCGCCATTGAGGCTGACCGGACGTACCGGCGCGTGCGGAAAGATGAAGCGCAGGCCGTGCCCGGGCGGCAGGCCCAGCTCGGGTACGATGGGCACGAAGTCATGGCCGTCCGCGCCCAGGCCGTGCAGCCAGATGACGGCGGCATCGGCGGGGCGCTCGGGTTCCAGGGTGACGGCGGCGGCGGTTTCCTGCAGCTTCATGGGCGTATCCAGCGTAAAATTGCCGCACTTTACTGCCTGCAGCCCCTTCCTGTAACGAGAACGCCATGCGCGGCCTGATGAGTCTGTTGATCCTGGGAGTGGCCGCCTGCGGCCAGTCGGGTGACCTGTACCTGCCGGAACCCCCGCCCGCAGTCGAGACCGCGCCCGCAGCCGAGGCCGCCGACGCGCCGCCCGCGCCCGAACCGGACGCCCGCTAGTGGATCACTTCCAGTTCCGCGACGGCCTGCTGCACGCCGAAGAAGTTCCCGTCACCGCCATCGCCGCGCGTTACGGGACGCCCTGCTATGTCTATTCGCGCGCCACGCTCACCCGTCACTACCGCGCCTTCGACGAGGCGCTCAA
>JBKHXN010000139.1:0-5326 GCA_046565985.1 Gammaproteobacteria bacterium | reverse complement strand
CGATCTTCGATTATCGGCAGCAGGCCGAGAACGATTCCATGCTCAATACCCCGCCGACGCTGGCTTGGTACATCGCCGGCCTGGTGTTCAAGCACCTGCTGCGCCAGGGCGGGCTGGAAAAGGTGGGCGAGCAGAACCGCCGCAAGGCGCAGATGCTGTACGACTACCTCGATGCCGAGGCCTTCTACAGCAACCCGGTCAATCCGGCGCACCGCTCGTGGATGAACGTGCCGTTCACGCTGCGCGATGCCGCGCTGGATGCAGACTTCCTCAAGGGTGCCAAGGCCGCCGGGTTGTCCGGGTTGAAGGGACACCGTGCGGTCGGCGGCATGCGCGCTTCGATCTACAACGCCATGCCGGAAGAGGGCGTGCGCACGCTCATCGACTACCTCAAGGAATTTGCCCGCACCCGCGGTTGAGTCCAAGTCCTTACCTCTCCAGGAATCTCTCATGTTCAAGATCCAGACCCTCAACAATATTTCCGTACGCGGCCTCGAGCGGCTGCCGCGCGACCGCTACGAAGTAGCCTCCGAAATCAGCAATCCGGATGGTGTGCTGGTGCGTTCGGCCGACATGCACAAGCTGGAAATCCCGGCCTCGATCAAGGCCATCGGACGCGCCGGCGCGGGCACCAACAACATTCCCGTGGCGGCCATGTCCAAGCGCGGCGTGCCGGTGTTCAACGCTCCCGGCGCCAACGCCAACGCGGTGAAGGAATTGGTGCTCGCCGGCATGCTGCTGGCCGCACGCAACATTGCTCCGGCGCTGGATTTCGTGCGCAAGCTCGACGGTGATGACCACGCCCTGCACAAGGCGGTGGAAGACGGAAAGAAGAAGTTCGTCGGCTTTGAGCTGCCCGGCCGCGCGCTGGGGGTGATCGGGCTTGGCGCCATCGGCGTCAGGGTGGCCAATGCCGCGCTGGAGCTGGGCATGGACGTCTGGGGTTACGACCCGGCCATGACCGTGCAGAACGCCTGGAAGCTAGACGCCCGCGTCAAGCAGGCGCTGAGCGTGGACGATCTGGTGGCGAAATCGCAGTTCATCTCGGTGCACGTGCCGCTGCTCGACGCTACCCGTGGCCTGATCAATGCCGAGCGCCTGCGGCTGATGCAGAAGCAGGGCGTGATCCTCAACTTTGCCCGCGCCGAGATCGTCGACGAGAATGCCGTGGTCGAGGCGCTCAACGCTGACACGCTGCACGGCTATGTCTGCGACTTTCCTAGCACCACGCTCAAGGGCCATCCGCGCGTCATTGCCACGCCGCACCTCGGCGCCAGCACCGGCGAGGCGGAAGACAACTGCGCGATGATGGTGGCTGATCAGCTGCGCGAGTTCCTGGAAGCGGGCAACATCCGCAACTCGGTCAATTTCCCCGAGGCGGTGATGCCGCTGCTGCCGGGCAAGACGCGCCTGACCGTGGTCAACGAGAACGTACCCAACATGGTGGGCCAGATCTCCACCGCGTTGGCCAAGCGCAACCTCAACATCGCTGACCTGCTCAACAAATCGCGTGGTGACCTCGCTTACACCCTGGTGGACCTCGATGCCCCAATCAGCGAGGAATCGCTGAAGGAGATCGCCAGCATCCAGGGTGTGCTGCGGGTGCGCGTGATCGAGGCCAGCTGATCCACGCGCCAGCCAGGCGCCGGGTGCGGTAGGCTTGCGCCCCCGCCCGGCCCGCAACCCAGACCAAGCCATGACCGCACGCAGCCTTGCCCAAGCCCGTGAGCAGATCGACGCACTGGATGCCCAGATCCAGCAGCTGATCAGCCAGCGTGCGCGCATCGCCCAGGACGTGGCGTTGATCAAGCAGTCTCTGGGTGAGGCCGGCGACCATTACCGTCCGGCGTGTGAGGCCGAGGTGCTGCGTCGCGCCATTGAGCGCAACACCGGCCCGCTCACGGATGAGACCATCGCGCGGCTGATGCGCGAGATCATGTCTGCCTGCCTCTCGCTGGAATCGCCGCTGACCATTGCCTACCTGGGCCCCGAGGGAACCTACACCCAGGCTGCGGTCATCAAGCAGTTTGGCGAGGCGGTCAGCGCGCGGCCGTGCACCGCCATCGACGAGATCTTCCGCGACGTGGAATCCGGCGCGGCGGATTACGGGGTGGTGCCGGTGGAGAATTCCATCGGCGGCGTGGTCAGCCACACCCTGGATGCGCTGGTGCACACCAAGCTCCGGATCTGCGGTGAAGTGGCGCTGCCGGTGCATCATCACCTGTTGTCCAAGGCCGGGTCGCTGGATGCCATCCGCACGGTCTACGCGCACGCCCAGTCCTTTGCGCAGTGCCGCACCTGGCTGGATGCCCGCCTGCCCAAGGCCAGCCGCGAGCCGGTCTCCAGCAACGGCGAGGCGGCGCGGATTGCGCAGGAGCAGGGCGGGGCGGCGATCGCGGGCCTGCCGGCAGCGCGGCTCTACGGACTGGGCATCCTCGCCAGCAACATTGAGGATGATCCTAACAACACCACCCGCTTCCTGGTCATCGGCAAGCAGGAGCCGGCGCCCACCGGGCAGGACATCACCGCCATCGTGCTCTCGGCACACCGCAACCAGCCGGGCGCGCTGTTCCAGCTGTTGCAGCCGTTTGCCGATGCGCGGCTGGATCTCACGCGCATCGAGTCGCGCCCGGTCAAGGGTGCGCCGCTGCAGGATTATTATTTCTTCATCGACTTCCGCGGCCACGCGCAGGAGGCAGCGGTGAAAGCCGTGCTCGACGCCGTGCAGGCCAACGCCGCCTTCTTCAAAATACTGGGCGCCTATCCCCGTGCCGTGGTCTGAGACCCGGCGCCGCGCCCCGCAACCGGTTCATCCATGAGCAGCCTCACAGACAATGTCCTGCCCGGCATCCTGGCCCTGGAGGCCTACACTCCCGGCATGCCGATCGAGGAGCTGCAGCGGCGCCTGGGCCTCAAGGACGTGGTCAAGCTCGCCAGCAACGAGAACCCGCTCGGTGCCAGCCCCAAGGTCCACGCCGCGCTGGCTGCGGCCGTATCCACCGGCAACCTCGCGCTGTACCCGGACGGCGGCGGCTTTCGGCTGAAGCAGAAACTGGCAGAGCTGCACGGCATCGAACCCGCGCGGATCACCCTGGGCAACGGCTCCAACGACATCCTGGAATTCCTGTCGCGCATCTACGCGGGCCCGGGCCGTGCGGTGATGTTTTCCGACTACGCCTTTGCAGTCTATGCGCTGGCCGCCCAGGCGCAGAATGCCGAGGCGGTGGTGGTGCCGGCGCGCCCGGCCCGGGATCCGCACATGCCCTACGGACACGATCTGGAGGCCTTCGCCCGGCGCCTGCAGGAACGTCCGGACGTGGCGCTGGTGTTCATCGCCAATCCCAACAACCCCACCGGCACCTGGCTGGAACCGGCGGCGATCGAGGCGTTTCTGGAACAGGTACCGCCGCAGGTCATCGTGGCGCTGGACGAGGCCTACTACGAATACCAGGATCCGGCACTGCGCCCGGATTCCCGCGCCTGGCTGGAGCGCTTTCCCAACCTGCTGGTGAGCCGCACCTTCTCCAAGGTTTACGGGCTGGCCGGCCTGCGCGTGGGCTATGCGCTCTCGCATCCGCGGGTGGCGGATCTGCTCAACCGCGTGCGTCAGCCGTTCAACAACAATGCCCTGGCCCTGCTCGCCGCCGAGGTGGCGCTGGACGACACCGCCCACGTGGCCGCCGCGGTGGCACTCAACAACCGCGAGCGTCCGCGCCTGGTGGCGCGTCTGCAGGCGCTGGGGCTGCGGGTGCTGCCCTCGCAGGCCAATTTCATCACGGTGGATTTTGGACGCGATGCCAAGCCCATCCACCAGGGCCTGCTCGAGCGTGGCGTGATCGTGCGCCCCATGGCGAGCTACGGGCTGCCCGATTTCCTGCGCGTGAGCATTGGCACGGAGCGCGAGAATGACCGCTTCCTCGCCGCACTCACCGAGGCGCTGGCGTGATCCAGCGGCTGGCGATCATCGGCCTGGGGCTGATCGGCGGCTCGGTGGCGCGGGCGGTGCGCGCGGCGGGAAAGGCCGGCTCCATCTCCGGTTACGATCCGGACCCGCAGCAGCGCGAGGCCGCGATCCGCCTGGGAGTGCTCGACCGCCTGGGCAGCAGCGCCGCCGATGCGGTGGCGGACGCCAACATGGTGATCCTGGCCGTGCCGGTCCTGCGCACCGCCGCCGCCCTCGAGGCCTGCCTGCCGGGCCTCAGGCCCCAGGTCGTGGTCAGCGACGTGGGCAGCACCAAGCTGTCGGTGCTGCACGACGTGGAGCAGCTGCTCGGCGAGCTGCCGCCCTGGTTCGTGGCGGCGCATCCGATCGCCGGCACCGAAAAAAGTGGGGTGGCCAACGCGCAGACCGAGCTGTTCCGCAACCGGCGCGTGATCATCACCCCGCATCCGCGGCAGTCGGCGGCGGCCCAGGACAGCGTGGCCGCGCTGTGGCGCGCCGTGGGTGCGCGCGTGGTGGAGATGGACGCCGCCCGCCACGACGCGATCTTTGCCGCCACCTCGCACCTGCCGCACCTGCTCGCTTACAGCTTCGTGGACATGCTGGCCCAGCAGCCGGGCTGCACCGACATCTTCGCCAACGCCGGCGGCGGGTTCCGCGATTTCACCCGCATCGCGTCCAGCTCGGAGCTGATGTGGCACGACATCGTGCGCGCCAACGCCGGTCCGGTCGGCACGCTGCTGCGCCAGCAGATCGCCGAGCTGCAGCGGGTGCAGGAGCTGCTGGACAGCGGGCGCTGGGACGACCTCAAGGCACTGTTCGGCCGGGCCCGCGCGGCGCGCGAACAATATCTGGGCCAGATCGAATGAGCGGCGGCGCGGGCGGCGGTCTGCGTTATGTGCTCGCGCCCGGCGGGCGGCTGGCCGGCACGGTGCGGGTCCCGGGCGACAAATCCATCTCCCATCGCGCGGTGATGCTGGCGTCTCTGGCCGAGGGGGTATCGCAGGTCAGCGGCTTTCTGGCCGGTGAGGATTGTCTGTGCACCATGCGCGCCTTCCAGCAGATGGGCGTGCGCATCGAACGGCTGGGCGAGACCGGGCTGCGGGTGCACGGGGCAGGGCTGCACGGTCTCCAGGCCCCGGCTGCGCCGCTGGATCTGGGCAATTCCGGGACCTCGATGCGCCTGATGGCGGGCCTGCTCGCCGCCCAGCCGTTCACCAGCACCCTGATCGGCGACGCTTCATTGTCGCGGCGCCCCATGCAGCGGGTGATCGAGCCGCTGTCGCGCATGGGCGCGCGGATCGACTCGCGGGAAGGACGCGCGCCCCTGGTGCTGCATCCGGTGGCGGGGCTGCGTGCCATCCATCACGTCTCGGCGGTCGCCAG
>JBKHXN010000138.1:0-3985 GCA_046565985.1 Gammaproteobacteria bacterium | reverse complement strand
GCAGCGAACGGTACTGCGGCATCAGCTCCACCAGCGCGCCCGATCGCAGGTCCGCGCCGACCAGGAAGTCCGGCTGCAGGATCACGCCCTGGTGGTCGAGCGCCGCCGCCCGGCAGGTGTCGCCGTTGTTGGCCCGCAGCACCGGGCGGATCCGCACCGCTTCCGGGCCGTCGGGGCCGTCGAAGCGCCACTCGTCGCGGGTCGACCAGCTCCTCCACCAGGTCAACGACCCGGTCGCCCAGCGTGATGTCCAGCCGCACCCCGGATGGCGCTCGGCGAAGCGCCCCCACAGCGGAACCAGGTGCAGCACCCCGAAGCTCAGCGGCGCGTTGATCCGCAGCTTCCCGCAGGCTTCCCCGCTGCGCGCGCCCATCTCCGACTCAGCCTCCTCGACCCCCGCCAGCAGCTCGCGCGTACGCAGATGGAACTGCTGGCCCTCGGTGGTGAGCGACTGGCGCCGGGTCGTGCGCTGCAACAGCCGTGTACCCAAGCGTTGCTCCAGATCCGCCGAGTGCCGCGACACGGCCGCCTTGGAGAGCCCCGGGCCTCGGCCGCAGCCACGAAGCTGCCTGCCTCCACCACCGCCACGAAACTGGCCATCTGCTGGAGTTTACCCATGTGATTGTTCCTTATTTCGTGAAGCGCGGGTCGACTACCGCCAGTGTGGCCCGCACGCCTCCGCCCGCACCCGACCGAAGAGCACTTGCTGCCGCTGCTGGTGGCCATCGGCGCGGCGGACGGTGATACCCACGCGCGCCACATCGAAGGCGGCCTCACCTACGACACCTTGTCGATGGATTCCTACGCCTGGGGCCTACCGCAGCACGCAATTCCGGAGCGGCGCGAGGCGCCCTCACCCATGCGCTCAGGCCAATGCCTGTCTGGGTACTGATCGCAGTCGCCGGTCGATCGAATCGACACGCAAGTTCAATGTGGCGTGACCGAACTGAGCGAGTAAAGTCGATGAACAGGGCGCTGGGCCGCGTAGCGACGGGCCTGCTGAATCAATCCGCACCATCTCACACCGCGCTTGCGTGGCGTTAACGCAAGTTCGCCCATTCTGTATTCGCGGCTGCAAGCAGGGCCGCGGTAAAGAAGTTCCCGACCGCAAACACCTTGCATGACTCGGTTACGAACAATTCCCCACACGGAGATTTCGACATGGCTAGCAATCCCACCCAGCACACCAGCAAGAACAAGCAGCCCCGCGCACCGAACAGCCCCAACCAGTTCGGCAACCAGGAAGACCAGAACCGCCAGACCACGGGCCGGCATGACCAGTCCCTTGACCAGGATCAGCAGATCCGCCAGACCGCGGGACAGGGCGAACAGCTCGACAACCAGAACGACCAGAGCCAGACGCGCGGGGCCAAGGGTCAGCGCGGCCAGTCCGGCACCGAAATGTCCGCTCGCAACCAGGACCAGAAGAACCCGGGCGACCGCAAGCACAACTGCTGAACCATCCAACCGGTCGAATGACCGATAGAGCGTGATCCCCAGGACAGGAACGGGCCGCACATGCGGCCGTTCCTGTCTGCCCGCTGCCAGCTTGTCCGTGCCCACGGTCAGGTTTCGATTGCGCACAGATCTGCCAGACTCGGCGGCTGCCGCGACTCCCTCGAGGGAATGGGACGCGGGAGTCCTCCCCCTTGGCTCCACTGGACCTTCCCACCCCGGAAGCTCGGCGGTTCACGGTCCGGGCACGCCTGGACCCGCGACAATCTTTTTCCAGCAGGCGGGCGTGATCGATCGAGGGCGCTATGGCAAAGACCCAATGGAGCCTTGGTTTGGTGCTGTGCTTCGTGGCAGCGCTGGCGCAGGCGCAGTCGCCCGACCCGGCGCAGCTGGCCACCAGCGGTGCCGACGGGCTGGCCGCATGCGCCAGCTGCCACGGCTCTCAGGGCGAGGGCATGGGTGCGATGCCGCGGCTGGCGGGCATCAACGCCGCCTACCTGGGCAAGCAGTTGGATGACTTTGCCGACGGCGCCCGCGATCACGCCCTCATGGCACCGATCGCCAGGGCCATGTCGCCCGAAACCCGTGAGGCGATGTCCCGCTATTACGCTGCCATGGCCCTGCCCGCCCCCACCCCGCCCGTCGACACGCATCCGGGCGGGCGCGTAGCCCAGCGCGGGGCGTGGGACCGAAACGTGCCCGGTTGCGTGCAGTGCCACGGCCCCGGCGGGCGCGGCGTGGGCGAGGTATTCCCGCCAATCGCCGGACAGACCGCCGACTACCTGTCCACCCAGTTGGACGCTTGGAAGGCCGGACGCCGCAATAACGACCCGATCGGACTGATGCAGGCGGCCGCGCAAGGGCTGACCGCTGAAGAGATCCGCGACGTGTCCGACTACTTCTCCAGACTGCCGATGCAGGCGCCGCGATGAGCACCCGCACCGCCGTCGCCCTCGCCGCCGTGTTGCTTCTGGCCGCATGCGACAACGTGCGCCCGCCGCGCACCGGCGAGCAGCCGGCCGTCGATTCGCGCACCCCCGCGACCGCCGCCACCGCCGCGCCGGTGGCGGCGCCAGGCGAGTTCAGCCCGCCGTCGGAAGCCGACATCCCCGAAGGCCCGTTCGGCGACATGATCCGCCACGGCCGCGACATCATCCTGGACACGCCCACGCACGCGGCCGAGTTCGTCGGCAACGGCCTGAGCTGCGGCAATTGCCACCTCGACGCCGGCCGCAAGGCGGACTCGGCGCCATTGTGGGGCGCCTGGGTGCGCTACCCCGCGTACCGCGGCAAGAACCAGCGGGTGAACAACTACACCGAGCGCCTGCAGGGCTGCTTCAGCTACAGCATGGACGGCAGTCCCCCGCCTGCAGGCCACGAGGTGCTGGTCGCGCTGGAGGCGTACTCGTACTGGATGTCGCAGGGCGCGCCGGTGGGCGCCACGCTGCCCGGCGCGGGTTATCCGAAGGGCGAACGCCCGCCCGCCGATCCCGACTTCGCGCGCGGCCAAGCGGTGTTCGACGGCAACTGCGCGATCTGCCACGGCGCCGATGGCCGGGGCCAGCAGGTGGACGGGCGCTACGTATTCCCGCCGCTGTGGGGCCCGGACTCGTTCAACTGGGGCGCGGGCATGCACCAGCTGGACAACGCCGCCGCCTTCATCCAGGCCAACATGCCGCTGGGCAAGGGCGGCACGCTGTCCTTGCAGGAAGCCTGGGACGTGGCGCTGTACATGAATTCGCACGAGCGCCCGCAGGACCCGCGCTTCACCGGCGACGTCGCCGAGACCCGCCGCCGCTACCACGACGACCCGGACTCGCCCTATGGCACCACCACCGTAGACGGGCGCCTGCTGGGCGCCAACCCCGCCACGCGCTGACCAAGGAGCCGCCATGACCATCGAACGCACCACCGACCAGTCCACCGCCAAGGTAGCCGACCGCATCGAGGCCGCCGCCAAGTCCCACGGCTTCGGCGTGCTGCACAGCTACGACTTCAAGGAGACCCTGCGCGAGAAAGGCCACCCCATCGATTTCGAGTGCCGGGTGCTGGAGCTGTGCAGCCCTGCGATCGCCCAGCAGGTGCTGGCTCGCGACGCCTCTCTTGCCGCCGCCCTGCCCTGCCGCATCGCGGTGTTCGAACAGGACGGCACCACCCGCGTGTCGATGATCGGCCCGATGCAGCTGCTGGCGCTGGTGAGCGATGACGCCGACATCCGCCCCCGCGCGCAGGAGGTGGAGCAGCGCCTGACGGGGTTGATGGATGAGGTTACGAGCGGAGTGTGAGTGCTGGCGTTGGGCGCGGCGTCGTGCCTGTGGCTTCACATTGCGCGCGTAGGCTGGCAGGCATTTCCACGCACCGATTGAGCCCAGTATGCCCGAGACCATCTACGACGCGCTGCGTGAATCCCACGAGATCCAGCGCTCGCTGTTCCGCAGGCTGCTGCGGTCCAGGCCGGGCACGCGCGGGCGGGTCGACCTGTTCACGCAGACCCGGCGCGAACTCGAGGCGCACGAGGCGGCGGAGGAGC
>JBKHXN010000137.1:0-9958 GCA_046565985.1 Gammaproteobacteria bacterium | reverse complement strand
CGGTAACGCTTGAACTCGGAGTTCAGGTCCTCGGTGGTGACGAACAGGACCCGGTCAATACGGGTTGCGGCGTCACCCCAGTAATGCGGGTTGCGCTCCAGCTCGATATGCGACTGGATCACCCAGTCCCTGAGCCGGTAGGCCCCGTTGCTGACCAACCGGCCGGGGCGCGCGAACTGATCGCCGTGCGCGCGCAGGCTGGCGCTGTGGATCGGGTAGCTGGACGCGTGCGCGAGCTGGCCCAGGAAATAGGGCGTGGGCTCCTTGAGCTCGATGCGCAGGGTCTGGCCATCCAGCGCCCGCACGCCGAGCTGCTCCGCCGGCAGACGCCCGGCAATGATCGCGTCGGCGTTGAGGATCGGCGAGAGGATCTGCGAATAATTGGAGCCAGTGGCAGGGTCCACACTGCGCTGCAGGCCACTGACAAAATCCTCGGCGGTAAGCGGATCGCCATTGCTCCAGCGCGCTTCCGGACGCAGGTGGAAGGTGTAGGTCCGCCCGTCCGCACTCAGCTCCCAGCGGCTGGCGGCGCCGGGGATGAGGCGGCCGTCGGGCGCTTCGCTGGTCAGGCCCTCGTAGAGGTCGCGCAGCACGTTGGAGGCCGGCACCCCCTCGGCCTTGTGCGGGTCCAGGGTCTCGGCCTCGGGGCCATTGCCACGGCGCAGCACCGACTCGGCCAGCGCCGCCGGCACCAGGCCGGCGAGCAGAACCAGCAGCAACAGGCCGCGCATCAGGCGCGCGCCGCCGGCCGCGGCGCCAGCGTCACGATCATCACACCAGCCAGAATGATGATGGTGCCGATCATCTGCACGCCGCTGAGCCGCTCGCCCAGCAGCAGCCAGCCCAGCAGCACCGCTACCAGCGGATTGACGTAGGCGTAGGTTCCCAGACTGGCGGGCGTGACCTGGTACACCAGCCAGAAGTAGGCGCCGTAGGCGATGCAGGAGCCGAACACCACCAGATAGGCCAGCGCCCACAGCGCGTCCGGCGCCCAGTTCCAGCGCGCTGCCTCGCCCAGCGACAGGCCCAGCGTGGTCTGTACCACGCCGGTCACGCACATCTGCAGGGCCGCCGCCATCAGCGGCGCGCAGGTGGTGGGATGGCGGCGCGAATAGATGGAGCCCGCGGCCCACAGCACCGGAGAGACCAGCAGCGCCAGGTAGGCAAAACTGGGCGCCGAACGCAGCTGCATGCCGCTGCCCACCAGCAGGGCCACGCCCAGAAAGCCCAGGAGCAGCCCCACCAGCGCGGTACGTCCCGGCGATTCGCCGTGCAGGCCCAGGGCGCCGAAGCCGGCCATCCACAGGGCGGAGGTGGCCACGATCAGGGCCGCCTGGTTGGATTCCACCCACTGCTCGGCCCAGGTCACCAGGCCGTTGGCGCCCACCAGCATCAGCAGCGCGGTGAGCACGATGGTGCCCCAGTCCCGCGCGCTGCGTGGCAGGGCCAGGCCGCGCCAGCGGGCGTAGATCAGCATCAGGATGCCGGCGAGGTCGAAGCGTACCCCGGCAAAGAGGATCGCCGGCAGATCCTGCACCCCGACGCGGATGGCGAGGTACGTCGAACCCCACACCAGGTACACGGTGCCGAAGGCGAGCCAGAGCTGGGTGGTGCGGGAGAGCGCGATCATGGACAAAAAAGCCGTTCGCGCTGACGAACGGCTGTGGTGGCGACAGGACCCGTGCAGCTTAAGGCTTTTGCGCGCCCGTGCGCTGGGCGGCTTCGGCCGCGGCCTCGGCGGCAGCGGCCTCGCGGGCCAGGCGGTAGGCCTCGATGGCGGCGGCCTCGGCTTCGAGCTGCTCGATATGGGCCAGCCACTGCGAGGCCATCTTGCGCGTGTCGTCGTCGTTGAGCGCCTTGCGCAGCGAGGCCTTGGCACGATCGTTCTGGCCGGCGTTGAAAGCGGCCACGCCAGTCAGGAAAGCGGCTTCAGAGACCTTGGTCAGGCCCTTCTTCTGGGCCTTGTCCAGCGCATCGAGCGCCTGCTTCCATTTCTCGTCCTCGACGTAGATCTGGCCCAGGCGGTAGTAGTTGTCGCCGCGGTCAGAGACCTGCGCGGCGCGTAGCAGCGCTTTCTCGGCCTTGTCCAACTCGCGCGCGAGGATCCAGGCATCGCTCAGGGTATTGAGGATCTTCTCGTCTTCCTTCACCGCCTTGGATTCCAGCCCCTTCTCCAGCAGCTGGGCGGCCTTGAGCGGGATATCCAGCAGCAGGTACACGTTGGCCAGGTTGCGGATCTCGCGGTCGTCGTCAATGAAGCCGCGGCGCTCGGCCAGGGCCAGTACGGCGAGCGATTCCTGGTCGCGCTTGATCTCGAACAGGATGCTGGACAGCTGCTTCCAGTAGTCCTCCTTCACCGGCGCCACGGCGATCAGGCTGACCAGCACTTCCGCGCACTGCGGGTATTGCTTGAGCTCGTAATGAATGGCGAGCTTGAGCTGCAGCCAGGACTCCTTGGGCGTCTTGACCTTGCCCAGCGCGGTATCCACCTGCGGCAGGGCGTCGCGGAAGCGCTTCCTCTCCACGTAGGCGCTGGCCAGCATGATGTGGGCGTCGGCGCTGGTGGGGTTGATGGATTCCGCCACGTACTGCTCGAGCCGCGCGATGGCCTTGTCCATCTGCCCATCGGAATAGAGCAGCTGGCCCAGCGCCAGCAGCATCTGCTCGTAGGGCTGCTGAGGCAGGGCATCCAGCTTCACCGCCAGCTCGAACGGCGGGATGGCCTTCTTGTAGTTGCCCTGCGCGGCGTAGAGGAAGCCCTGGGTCTGGTAGAGCAGCGCTTTTTCGTAATCGCTGGAGACACGCGCCAGCATCTCGACGATCTTGGCCTCGGCCTCGGCGTTCTTGTTCTCCGCCATCAGGGTCTGGATGCGCTCCAGTTGACGGTAGGTGCTCTCGGACAGTGAGCCGGTGGCCTTGCGTTCCTTCTTGGGCGGCGTGGGCGTGGCTTTCTGCGCGTAGGCGGGCGCCAGCGCCACGGCGCAGCCCAGGCTCAGGGCCACCAGGCCCAGGCGGGAGAAAAGTCTGGCCATCACTGCCCGCCCTCCAGGTTGAAGATGATCGAATACACGCCGGTCTGCTCGACCGCCTTGCCGTCCACGATCTTGGGGCGGAACTTGCTCTTGCGCACGGAGGCCAGCGCCGCCTGCTCGAAGTACCCGCGCGGATTGGCGCGGATGACGCGGGCGGTCCGCACCGTGCCGTCCGGTGCCACGACGGCTTCCACCACCACTTCTCCGCTCAGGCCCTCGCGCGCCGCTTCACGCGGGTACTGGGGCTGGATGCGCAGGATGGGGATCAGCTCACCGTCACCGGTCATGTTGGCGGCGGCAAAGTTGCCCAGAAACGGCCCGCCGGAGATGTTGGCGGACAGGTTCAGATTGGGCATGTTGAACGGCGTCGGATTCTGGTCCGGCTTGGGCGTGCTGGCCACCTTGAGCTGCGGCGGCGGCGGGGTCTTGGGCGGTGGCGGCTTGGGCGGCTTCTGGCGGGTACGGGTTTCCAGATCGCTGTCGCGCTTCAGGCGCACGAAGTCGATGCCGGAAAAGCTGTCGGTCTTGCGGATCTCCTGGCTGGAATTGAGCACCAGGTAGTGCATGATCCAGAACAGGCCCAGGGCGACGAGCACCGCCAGCCCCACGGCCGTCATGTTGCGCGCCTGCGGCAGTTGCGGCATCTGCAGCATTTAGCCGCCCTGCCCGTCTTGCGCGGCAATGGAGACGTTTTCCACCCCGCCCAGACGTACCTGGTCCATCACCTCTACCAGCACGCCGGTCTGGGCAGCCTTGTCAGAGATGATGACCACCGCGCCCTCGGGGTTTTCCGCGTGCAGGCGTTCCACGTTGGCACGCACCGCGCGCAGGTCCACCACGCGCTTGTCGATCCAGACATCGCCGTTCTCGCGGATGGCGATGAGGATGTTGCCCTTTTCCTTGCGCTCGGCGGTCTTGGCGCTGGGGCGGTTGACATCGATGCCCGCTTCCTTGACGAAGGAGGTGGTGACGATGAAGAAGATGAGCATGATGAACACGACGTCGAGCATCGGCGTCAGGTCGATGGCGGCTTCGTCTTCCGTGCGCAGGCGTTTACGGGCCATGGGCTACCTCAATGGGTGATCATGTGGTCGCTGAGCCGATGCGTCTGGTGTTCCAGCATCTGCTCGAAGCGGGAGATTGAATACAGGCCGGAGATGGCCACCACCATGCCCGCCATGGTGGGCAGGGTGGCGGCGGAAACGCCGGAGGCCATGGCGCGGGCGTTGCCCGTACCCAGCGAGGCCATGACGGTGAAGACCTCGATCATGCCGGTCACGGTGCCGAGCAGCCCGATCATGGGGCACAGTGCCACCAGCACCTTGATCAGCGGCAGCGTGCCGCGGATCTGCTTGGTGGCCTCGGACATGAGCTTCTTCTTGATCTGCCGCGCCTCCCAGGAAGAGTGATCCTTGCGCGCGTCCCAGATGGCCTGCACGCGCTGCAGCTCCAGCGGCATGACCTTGCGGAAGTAGATCATGCGCTCGATGATCATGGTCCACAGCACCACCGCCACCACGAGCAGGACTTCCACCACGAAGCCGCCGGCTTCGAGGAAGTCCCGCACGTCGGTGAACAGTGACAGCGGATTAAGCACGGCGCTGCTCCGCGTTCTCGGCGATCAGGCCGGCGCTTTCCTCTTCCAGCGTCTGCACCATGCCCTTGCTCTTGCCGGACAGCCAGCTGTGCAGCAGCACCATCGGGATGGCCACCACCAGACCCTGCACCGTGGTCACCAGCGCCTGGGAGATACCGCCGGCCATGAGCTTGGGATCACCCGTGCCGAACAGGGTGATCTGCTGGAAGGTGAGGATCATGCCCGTCACCGTACCCAGCAGGCCCATCAGCGGCGCCACGGCGGCGAGGATCTTCAGCCAGGGCAGACGCGCCTCCAGGGCCGGGATCTCGCGCAGCACCGCCTCATCCAGGCGCAGCTCCAGCGTGTCGTGATCCACGTTGGGATCCTTGTGATACACGTTGAGCACGCGGCCCAGGGGATTGTCGTCCGAAGGATGGGAAAGATTGGCACGCTGGGCGTTGACCTTGGCGTGCAGTGCGCTCAGCGCCATGAAGCGCTCGCCCGCAATCGCCAGGCCGAAGAGGCCGAGCGCCAGGATCACGTACCCCACCAGGCCACCGGCCTGGATCTGCTCGCCGAGGCTGGGCTTTTGCACCAGCACTGCCAGCAGCGAGCCGCGCGTGGGGTCGATGGCGGTGGCCACATAACCCTCGCCCTCGTACACATTCTCGGCCAGCTTGCGGTAGCGCGATTCCGGCTGGGCCGGCAGCTCGGTGAGCTTGCGCTCGCCCGGGAGGTAGCTCAGGAAGTTGTTTTCGTGCACCACGGTGTAGGGACCCACGCGCACCACCTCGCGCTCGGTTTCCGCGCCGTCGGGCGAGACCACCTTGGCCTTGAAGCGCGCCACGTTGCCGGTCTCGGTCATCTCGCGCTGCATCTCGAACCACAGGCCTTCCAGCAGATCGATGGACGGCAGCGCCTTGGTGCCCACCAGCTGGCTGAGCAGGTTCATGCGGTCGGGGTATTGCAGGGTCACGGTGGAGCCTTGGGCGACGGAATTCATGTCGCCCGCCACCTGGCGCACCACGCCGAACATTTCGCCCAGATTGCCGGCCTTGGCATCCAGCGCGGCCTGCAGTTCGGTGAGCTTGCGCTCGTTGGCGTCAAACGCGGCAGAGAGCGCGTTGGCACGGCGCTCCTGCTCGGCGCGCTCGGCGCGGGCCTGGTTGAGCAGCGCCTGCTGCTGGGCCAGATTCTGCTGGAAGCGGGCCACCCGCTCCTGGTTGGCCTGCGCCTCACGGGCGCGGGCGTTGCGGGTCTGCTCGAGCAGCTGATCCAGCGTGTTGGCCGCGGGGGAAGCCGGCGCAGGAGCCTGCTGGGCCGCTGCCGCAAAGGACAGCAGGGCCGCCGCAACGGCGGGAACGATGTAGTGATGCGCGGACATTAGTTGTTCCCCTTCGGTGCAAGCACGGGCACGGTGAGCAGATTGGGCGCGGTCTGCTTCTTGGCAATCTTCAGGCCCAGACGCACGGCGTCGTCGTAATCATCATCTTCCACCCACTGCTTGGCCTGGGCGTCCCAGTACCCGGTCTGCTTGCCGTCCAGGGTTTGGTAGAGCAGCGCCAGGCGGCCCACACGCAGGAAGTCCACGGTCTTGTCGCCGGTGGCCCCGGGGCCGGTCAGCGAGGCCTGGTAGGCCTCCAGCGTGCGGCCGTATTCCATTTCCACCTGGTAGGCCTCGGTGATGCGGCGGTACTTCTCGGCAATGGAGACGTCGGCGCGGCCCATCATTTCCTTGAGGGTTTCCACGCGCGTGCGGCGTTCGGCGGGCAGGAAGGGGATGTCCAGCGCCACGAACTGCTCCAGCGTGGCGAGCATGCGCTGCATCATCGGCACCACTTCACGCGCCGTGATCTCGATCTGCTCGATCTGCCTCGCGATGGAGACCATCTCCTCTTCCTGCGACTTGATCTGCTCGCTCAGCTGCGCGTTGTAGCGCCGCAGGCTGTCGGTCTCCTGCAGAGCGGCGCGGTACTCGCCCACCGCGGTGCGGGTCTGATCGTCAATCTGGTTGACGCGCTGCTGGGTGGCACGGGCCGCGGACTCGGTCGCAACCTGCTCCCGGATGGCGCTGTTGACCGTGCCGGATTGCGCCAGGGCGGAAGAGGCGCACAGGGCCGCGACGGCTGCCGCCGCCAGACGAACGCCCGCGCCACATCGGTCGAGACGTATTGACATAGTGGGTGATCCTTGAAATTGAGCTTTGAGCTGGAACCAGAAAATCAGATGCGTCGAACCCATGCGACAGCACCAGGGGCCGTGAATGGTAGCACCAAGAAAACGGGGGGCATATGGGGGAATACCCCCGTAGGCAGTGCGCAAAACCGGCTTGCCGGGCGGGCAAGTGTGCGCTGCGTCCAATAAAAAAGCCGCGGGTGGAAACCACCCGCGGCTTGGTTAGCGTCCGGCAACCTTACAGCTTCATATTGAATCCGACGAAGTAGGCGCGGCCCAGAGCATCGTAGACACCCGGGAAGGTGTTGCCGCTGTTCTGGTCAGTGGGGCCCGCCTCACTGCCGACGATGGGGGGCGTGCGGTCAAGCAGGTTCTCGATGCCAAAGGTCATCTTGACCCGGTCATTGGCTTTCCATTCGGCCGCAAGATCGAAGTAGTTGATGCCGCCGATCTTGGCGAAAGCCGGCAGGTAGGTAGACGGATCATCCGCCTCCACCCCCGCCAGATAACGCCAGCGATAGGACAGGCTGTAGTTGTCCACGGTCCAGGTCGTGCGCTGGTTGAAGCGCACCTTGGGATCCGGCGCGCCACAGGTGGTGCCGTACTTGCCTGCGCATTCATTGGTGGGCGCGATTGCAGAGGGCTTGTCGTCGTTTTTCATGACGTAGGTGCCCAGGAAGGCGGCGTCAATACGCCCGAGGCCCGCTAGGGTGCTCCGGTAATTGAGCTGGAGATCAATGCCCGAGGTCTCGATGAACGCAATATTCTGCGCCGTCAGCACCAGACCGAAGGCCGGATTGCCGATCAGGCCGCCCGTGACGGTATTGCGTTTCACCAACTGGCAGAACTCGTTGCCGGGATCGCGGCCGGGGTTCAACTCGGCGCTGTAGCAGCCGGCCAGGATGTCGTTTTCAGCCAGCGAGGCGATGGCGTCATCGATCTCGATGTTGTAGTAGTCCAGCTGCACGGTGAAGTCTGGACTCCAGCTCGGCTCATACACCCAGCCCAGCGTGTAGGTGTTGGATTTCTCCACTTCCAGATTCGGATTGCCGCCAACAAAAATATTCAGCTGGCCCGCAATCACGTCAGGGACGCCATTGTTGTCTGCGACGTTCTGCGGCACCCCCGTCGCAACGCAGAGTGCGTCCAGATCCGGATCCGCCACGTTGCCAGCACAGGGGTCTGCGTCTGCATTGCCGATACCCGGCTGGATCGGCGAGCCAAACTCGAAGATGTTGGGCGCCCTGACCGCACGCTGGTACAGGGTGCGGAAGCGCATGTCTTCCACCGGGGCCCACTCGCCACCAAACTTGTATGTGGTGACATTACCTGCCGTGGAGTAATCGGACAGGCGCAGACCGCCTTCCAGCGACAGCTTGTGGACGAATGGCATGTCGGAAACGAGCGGCAGGTAGAACTCTCCGAAGACCTCGCTCACGTCATAATTGTTCTGCACCGACACCGTAGACCCAAATCCCGGGCTGGCGCCCGGCGTCTGGTAGTTCTGGTCGGGGAAGGACGCACTCTGCTCGTCACGATATTCCGCACCGACTGCAACGGACATGGGCCCCGCGCGCAGGAAATCGAAGAACAGATCGCCGTTGAGGCTACCCGAGAGGATGTTCTGCTCGGTATAGATCTCTTCGTTCAGCTGCAGCGAGATGAAAGCGGCCGCTTCCGGGCTCAGATTGCCGTCGCCAAAGAAGTTGCCGGCCACACAACCGCCGGAAGGATCGCGGCACACGATATTGCCGCCGCCAGCATCAATGGCGTCCAGGGACTGGTTGACGCGCGCCGCACTGATGTCATTGCGGAATATGCGAGACAGCTCGGTGCGTGAGTGCTGGGCAGAGACATCGTAGCCCCAGCCGTTGGAGAAGAGGCCGCGAAGCCCAAGCACTCCTTGATAGGCCACGGCGTCATTGAACTGGTCGCGGGTGCCCACCTCGATGGTGCGCCGTCCGAATGGCAGGGTCACAACCGCATCCGCATCCCGGATGCCGTTGTTATCGGCGTCGCAAGACTCTGGCGTGCCGTTATTATCCCGATCGCAGAGAAAGTTTCTTGCCTGCTCGGAGAGAAATGGATTGGCGATCGGGATATCGAATTCGTCAAAGAAAGTGCCGGAGGGGGCCAGCACGGCCTTGACGTTGGAATTGGCAAACGAGAAGCGCGAGTACAGCTCGCTGGACTCGTCCACATCGAAGCGCAGCAGGGCCGTGGCCTGTGTGCGCTCCTGCGGCACCTGGTAGAGATTAAAAGGATTGAAGTTGAAGCGCCGCGCGCCGGTTGGCACCAGATCTCCTGTGGGCGTGAAGCTGTAGAACGGCCCACCCGGGGTGGTCTGATCGCCAATAAATAGATTGCCGTTGGTATCGGTCAGCGAGCCACTGCGCCTGCCAGTTGCGGTTGCAATGGAGAACTCCGAGAAGGGACGGTCACCCTGTAGCACCTCGTCACGATTGGTGAACCCGAAGTGCACCACCGCATTGCCGCGGCCGCTGTCGAAGTTGCCGCCAAAGGTCACGCCAAAGTCACGGCTTCTGCCGTCGGCCTCGTCCGTCACCCCGTAGGTACTGTTGAGCTCCACGCCGGAGAAGTTGCGCTTGAGCACGAAGTTGACCACGCCCGCCATGGCGTCAGATCCGTACACGGCTGAGGCGCCACCTGTCACGACGTCAATCCGTTCTATGAGCGGCGAGGGGATATTGTTGAGGTCGACCACGCCGCCGCTGTCGTAACCAACGAAACGCTTGCCGTCGATCAATATCAGGGTGCGGGCCTCACCCAGGCCACGCAGGTTGACGGTAGCCACGCCCGGGTTGCCATTGTTCACGGCCGAGGTCACACCCGGCAGCGTCTGCGGCAGGTCACGCAGGACATCCTCCACGTTGACAGAGCCGGTCAGTGTCAATTCCTGGGCCTCTACCGAAGCCGTCGGGCTGTTGGTGGACGTATCTACGCGGCGAATGCGGGTGCCGGTGACTTCAACTGAATCAAGCCGGACCGCTTCTTCGGAACTGGCCTCATCGGCCGCCCCGCCCTCTTGGGCATAGGCCGCCGGCAAAGCAGACAGCAGGAAGGGAACCAGGACAATCGACAGGTACTTTTTCTTCTGATACCGCGGTTTTGCTGATGGCATGTGAATACTCCCTGTGGGTGACGACACTCA
>JBKHXN010000136.1:0-1531 GCA_046565985.1 Gammaproteobacteria bacterium | reverse complement strand
GGTCTCGCTCATCCGAACATGCCGGTCTGCAGGCGCGCGGCTTCGCTCATCATGTCCTGGGTCCAGGGCGGGTCGAAGACCAGCTGCACGTCGGTCTCGGTGATGGTGGGCAGTTGCGCGATCTTGGCCTTGACGTCGTTGACCAGCACATCGCCCATGCCGCAGCCCGGCGCGGTGAGCGTCATCTGCACGTGCGCCGTGCGCGAGCCATCGGGCCGGGCCTCCACCTCGCAGCGATAGACCAGACCGAGCTCGACGACGTTGATGGGGATTTCCGGGTCGTACACCGTGCGCAGCTGGGCCCAGATGGCGTCCTCGATCTCCTTGTCGGTGGCGTTGTCGGGGATCTGCAGCTGCTCCGGAGGATCCTTGCCCAGGCTGTCGGCGTCCTTGCCGTCGATGCGGAACAGGTGTCCCTCCACCTGCACGGTGAAGCTGCCGCCCAGCGCCTGGGTGATGCTGGCGCTCGCGCCCTCGGGCAGCTCCACGCGGGTGCCCTGGGGGATGAGGACCCCGATCACACCGCGGGTGAGGGTGACGGTTTCAGGGGAGGTATTCATGGCCAATTCAGCTCGGGGCGCCTATGTTAGTGCCCGCGGGTAGAGTGTGCACCTGCAACCGCCGCCCTGTACCCCCCTGACTCGAGGATCACGCATGAAATCTGCATGGATTGCCGCCGCCCTGCTGGCGGCCCTGTACCAGAGCCCCGTCCTGGCGCAGCCGGCGGATGCGGCGCGACGCAGCGTCAGCGTCGGCGGGCAGGGCGAGGTCCGCACACTTCCGGACCGGGCGCGCCTGACGCTGGCGGTGGAGCTGCAAGGCCCGGCGGTGGAAGGGACGCAGGCCGAGGTCAACCGCATCGTGCGCCGCTATCTGGAACAGCTGCGCGCGGCGGGCGTGGAAGACCGTCACCTGCGCAGCAGCGCCGTGCAGATCCAGCCCGAATACAGCTGGGACGACAAGAACCGGCGGCAAGTACTCAACGGCTACCGGGTGCGGCGGGACCTGGTGCTGGAGGTCCAGGACCTGGCGCAGCTGGGCGACCGGATCCTCGCCGCGACGGCGGCCGGCCTCAACCACGTGGCGCCGCCGGAGCTGTACAGCAGCCAGGCCGGGGCGCTGCAGAAACAGGCCCTGGTGCGCGCCACCGAGGACGCGCGCGACAAGGCGGCCCTGCTGGCCCAGACCCTGGGGATGCGGCTGGGCCCCGTGCAGCGGCTTGTGGTGCAGGATCAGGCTGCGCCGCCCATCGCCTTCAAGACGGCCATGCGCAGCGAGGCTCTGGCCGACAGCGGCAACGTGGCCATGGGCCTGCAGACCGGCGAGCTGGTGTACCAGGCGGCGGTGCAGGCGGATTTTGATCTGCTGCCGGCTTCCCGCGGTGCGCGCTGAGCTCCTGCCGGGCGGGCGTGCTTGTTTGCGCGGCGAATGAGATAATCGCCCACTTTCCCGCCCGTCAAAGGCTGTGAAAGTGGCCAAAAAAACTGCGCCGCTGGTTGGCATCATCATGGGGTCCCGCTCCGACTGGGAG
>JBKHXN010000135.1:0-14684 GCA_046565985.1 Gammaproteobacteria bacterium | reverse complement strand
GCCCTTCCTGGCCCTGGACCAGCGCCGCATCCTGCGCCGGCGGCACCCAGCCGGTGCTCGCCAGGCTGGCGGCCGGGCATGGCGTCAGCGGCCGCTGGGCCAGGCGCTGCTCCAGCGCGGCGGCGTTGAGTGTCCAGGGCTGGGGCAGACGATAGAAGCTGAGGTGCTTGAACCACATGGCGGGCATCCGGCAAAGGGGCGCGATGGTACCCAATCACCTGCCGAACACAAAGCCGGCCCCACCGGGACGGGCCGGATCTGGGCTAAGCTGCCAGCCCATGCGCACTGCCAGCCCAACATCCGGCGCCGGGATCGTGGACGCCGTCACCGCCGCCATCCTCTTTGAGGGCGAGCTGCTGCTCACCCGCCGCCACCCCGGCCTGCCCGCGTTCCCCGGCTATCACGCCTTCCCCGGCGGCAAGGTGGACGCCGAAGACGAGGACGGCCCGCCACTGCCCGCCTGGACGCAGGAGCCCCCGCGCCTGCTCCGTGCCCTGGCGCGCGAGCTGCAGGAAGAACTGGGCCTGGACCTGCTGGACCTGGTGACGCGCGGCGCGGTCGCTGCCCTGCAACCCCTGGGCACGGCACTGACCCCGCCCTTCTCCGCACGGCGTTTCAATACCCACTTTTACCGCATAGACCTGCACGAGCGGCCGGAGCTGGTCCCCGACGCGCGTGAAACCGCCGAGGCCGACTGGGGCACGCCCACCCAGTGGCTGGCCGACTACGAAGCCGGCAGGCTGCTGTGCGCCCCGCCCACGCTCGCCACCCTGCGGGCGCTGGCGGCCAACCTGGGCAGCTGCAGCGTGCCCGATCTGAGTTTTGAATACCGTGAACAGGCCGAGCTGCCGATGGTGGAAAGCCTGCGCGGCGTGCGGCAGATCTGGGTGCGCTCCCACACCCTGCCGCCGGCCCAGCACACCAACGCCTTCCTGCTCGGCGACTTTCCCGCCCACCGCGTGCTGGTGGACCCCTCGCCGTCCTCAGAGGCCGAACTGGACCGGCTCTGCGCGTTCCTGGAACGCACCGGCTTTCACGAGATCTTCCTCACCCATCACCACCCCGACCACCACGAGCGCGCAGACGCCATCGCGCGCCGTTTCCAGGTCCCCATGGGCATGAGCGCGGACACCCAGAACCGCATCTACCAGAAAAATCCGGGCTTCTTCGATGGCGTGTCGTACCACCTCTATGAGGAGGGCGATGTCCTGTGCCGCTGGCTGGGCGAGCCGGTGCGCATCCTCGCCGTGCCCGGGCACGACGCCGGCCAGCTGGCGCTGATGCCCGACAGCCGCGCCTGGTGTCTGGTGGGCGATCTCATCCAGGGTATCGGCACCGTGGTCATTGCCGCGCCGGAAGGCGACATGCGTGCCTACTTCCAGTCGCTGGAAAAAATCATCGCGCTCAACCCGCGTGTCATCTATCCCTCGCACGGCGGGGCGCTGGGCACGGTGTTCCGGCTGCAGGAAACCCTGCGCCACCGGCAGCTGCGCGAGCAGCAGATCCTGGCCCTGCACCGCGCCGGCAAGCAGCCCGAGGAAATGCTGCCCACCGTCTATGCCGGCGTGAACCCCGCGCTGTGGCCGCTGGCACGGATGAACATCGACAGCCACCTGCGCAAGCTGGAAGCCGAAGGGCAGCTGGCGCGTGCCTGAGAGGGGGCCGGCTTCAGCGCACCGACGGCCAGCTGGCCGCCCAGGACTGGTAGGCCACGGCGTGCATCGGCCGCGCGATGAAATAGCCCTGCGCCATATCGCAGTCGAGCGCACACAGCAGATCCCAGTCCGCCTGGGTCTCCACCCCCTCGGCCACCGCCGTGATCCTGAGCTGCCTCGCCATCTCCAGGCTCGATTCAAGCATGATCCGGCTCGACTTCTGCTTTCCCGCCTGAGAGACGAAGGACTGGTCGATCTTGAGCTCGGTGAAGGGGATGCGGGTGAGCTGCTGCATGGAGGAGTAGCCGGTTCCGTAATCGTCTATGGACAGGCCAAAACCGCGCATGCGCAGGCGAGAGAGAATCTCCAGGGTCGTGCCGACGTCGCTCGCAGTGGCGGATTCAGTGACTTCCAGCACCATCAGAGCAGGGTCCAGGCCGCGGTTGCGCGCCACCTCGGTGATCTGGTCGGCGAGCATCACATCGCGCAGCGAAGTCGGTGACAGGTTGACCGAGACCGTGCCACCGATGCCGGACAGCTGCCATTCCACGCAGGCATCCGCCGCCTTGCGCAGCATGGCCCACATCAGCTCATCGATCTGCCCCGCGTCCTCCAGCGGCTTGATGAAGGCATGGGGCGCGACGATGCCGTGCTCCGGGTGGCGCCAGCGGGCCAGCGCCTCGGCGCCCTTGAGCCGCCCGCTCGACAGCTCGATCTTGGGCTGGAAGAACGGCTCGAACTCATCCTTGTGCAGGCCCTGCAGGATATCTTCCAGGCTGAAAGCCGGCACGGCCGACTGCCGCGGCTGCGGCCGCGTAGAAGGACGTTGGTGCTGACGGATGGCCGGCTCCAGCTTGTCGGGTGTAGCCGGTTTTTCCAGCACAGCCAGCAGCTTCACTCCATACGCACTGGCCATCATCTGCACCGAGGCCAGCAATGAACGATCCAGTGAACTGAGGATGATCAGCGACGGGGCCATGCTGATCCCGCCCAGGTGGCGGATGAACTCCATGCCGTCCATGCCGTCCATTTCCAGGTCGCTGATGACGACGTCCACGGGTGGCTCCGCACGCGCCAGGATGTCCATGGCGGAGCGGCCGTCGGTCGCCTCCAGCAGTTGGCGGGCGCCCAGGTTGCTGAGTACCTGGATCAGGGTGCGGCGCTGGAAAGCGTGGTCTTCCACTACCAGAAAGCAGATATCCGCCATTGACATGACAACCCTCACTTTCCCGGCCGGGGCCGGGGTGTGTGGCTACAGTGCCTCGCAATAGGTGCTGAGGCGCTGCCGCTCGTGCTCGAACAGGTGCAGCGTCTCGGTCACCGTCTGCAGGTCACCGTTGCGCCCGGCCTGCTCGATCCGCTCGCAGACACTGGCAAACGCGGCGGCGCCGATGTAGCGACCAGCGCCCTTCATGCGGTGCGCAGCGCGGGTGATCTGCGCGAGGTCACGCTCGTGCAGGGCTTTCTGCAGCACGGCGGCGTCCTCTTCGTTGCTGCTGCGAAAATCCAGCAGCAGCGAGCGCAGGGCAGACACATCCCCGCCCAGGATGCCGGCCAGCACCGCGTGATCCACCGGGGCATCGGCTGTGGACGGCGGCGCCGATTCATGCGCTTCGCTGGGCGCGGCGGTCTGTGGCAGAGGCAGCCATTGGTCGAGCTTGGCCAGCAGCTGTGTCAGGTCCACCGGCTTGGCCAGGTAGTCGTCCATGCCGGCGGCAAAGCAGAGATCCGCATCGCTGCCCAGCGCATTGGCGGTGCAGGCGATGATGGGAATGCGGTGCAGGCCCTGCGCGGATTCCGCTTCGCGGATGCGTCGTGCCAGTTCGTAGCCATCCATCCGCGGCATGTTGCAGTCGGTGAGAAGCAGGGCAAAACGTCCGGAGCGCCATTTTTCGAGGGCGTCCATGCCGTCCTCGGCCGTCTCGGTGGCATAGCCCAGGATGTTCAGCTGGCGCACCAGTAGGGCGCGGTTGGTGCGGTGGTCATCCACCAGCAGTACCAACGTGCCGTCGGCTTCGGCCTGCGCAGTGTCCGGCGCCGCACGACGCCCGTCAACCGCAGCCCGGAGACTCTCCTGCTGACGCCTGGGGGCGTCCTGCGGCAGTTCCTCCGGGCTGGCAATCTCCAGGCTGAGGTTCAGAATCATGGTGGTCCCCTGGCCTGGCTCGCTGCGCATCGTCACCGTGCCGCCCATCAGCTCGGCCAGCCGCCGGCTGATCGCCAGGCCCAGGCCCGTACCGCCGAAGCGGCGCGTGGTGCTGGATTCCGCCTGCATGAAGGGCTGGAACAGCCGCTGCTGATTTTCTGCCGAAATGCCGATCCCGGTATCCATCACCATGATGCGGACCCTTTCGGTACTGGCGTGGCGCTCGACCAGCTCGGCGCGGATGGCGACATTGCCCTTGTCGGTGAACTTGATGGCATTGCTGACGAAATTGCGCAGGATCTGGCGCAGGCGCAGTGCATCGAAGCGCAGCGCCGGGCTGATGGCGGTGTCCACGCTGTAGGTCAGCAGCAGGTTCTTGCTGCTGGCATGCCCGCTATAGAGATTGAACACATCCTCCAGAACGCGTGCGATGCTGGCCGGCTCCGGGCGGATATCGAGCTTGCCGGCCTCGATCTTGGAGAAGTCCAGAATGTCGTCAATGATGCGCAGCAGGGATGTGCTTGAGTTGCGTACAACCTCAAGTATGGTGCGCTGCTCGCCATCAAGATTGCTCAGTCCGAGCAGCTCCACCATGCCGAGCACCCCATTCATCGGGGTACGGATCTCGTGACTCATGGCAGCCAGAAAAATACTCTTGGCGCGGTTGGCCGCTTCGGCCTCTTCGGCTGTCTGTATGAGCTGCATGTTGAGCCGGTGGATATCCGCTTCCGCCTGCTGCTGCCCCGTCACGTCGCGCGCAGAGCCATATATGTGACCACCCGAGTCCTGAGTGGCCCGCCACGACAGGACCCGCCACGATCCATCCTTGTGCCGGTAGCGGTTCTTGAATGCCAGGATCGGCTCACCGGTCAGCCGCTGCTGCTTCATCACCTGCAGGGTGGCGGCCTGATCTTCGCTGTGCACGAAATTGATGAACGGCTGTGCCAGCAGCTCTTCCTCGCTCCAGCCCAGGGTCTGGGTGAAAGCCGGGTTGAGGCGCTTGAAATAGCCGTCCTGGGTGGCGATGCACAGCATGTCCAGCGCGAGCGTGAAGAAATTTTCGCGCTGCTCCGCGATACGCCGGCGCGCGCGCGTCTGCAGGATCAGGCCGATGTAGCCCGGCACCAGTACCATCAGGCTGACCAGCACGGTCAGGATCAGCATCCTGAGCGTTTGCTGGTACCGCAATTGCTCGGTGCGCTGACGCTCGGCCAGCAGGGTCTGCTCCAGCTCGCGCATCTCCCCGGTCAGCGCTCGGATCTTCTCGGTGACCGCACGTCCTGCGCCTGAAGTGGCGAAATCACGCGCGGCCCTCACCTGCCCCGCGCGGTACAGCGCCAGAGTCTTCTGCATGAGGGCAATACGTTCGGCCAGAATCTGCTCGAGCAGCAGCGCCCGTGCCTGCTGCTCGGGGTTATCCAGGGTGAGCGCACGCAGGGACTGGACGCTGTCGGCCAGATCCTGGAACAGGGCGTCGGAGCCCGCCATGTAGCGGACATCCCCAGCCAGCAGATAGCCGCGCAGATCGGACTCGGCCCGGCTCAGGTGCTCGCTGATCTCATTGGTGGTGTACAGCACCTGCTCGGTGTGGGAGACCTGCTGCGATGAAAGTTTCATCGCCACCGAGGCGCGGAACAACATCAGCCCCATGACCAGGATCACCACCGCCGACACCCAGAACCCCAGGTGGCCCAGATAGCCGAGGACGTGCTTCAAGAGGCGCGGGGGGGGTGGATTGCATCGGCTCGCTCCCTGTGGTGACACAGGCCCGGGTGACAGGCGGGCAGACACTCTCGTCGGCGGGGGTGGCACGGATTTCATCGGGTGAGGATGAAACGGGCGACCGCAAGTGTCTGTACGGTACCGAACAGTTGCCTGAAAAATGCGCCCCGTGCCCGATGTTGTCAAGCCTGCGGCAGCTCCCGCAACCGATCACCCATGCCCAGAGTCGCACGCAGAACGGGCGCATCGCTGCGCCCGTTTTTTGCTGTCACCGTCTGCGGCTTACTTCACGATGATCTCGAACAGCACCCGCATGTTGGCCTTGGCCGCCGGCGAGTAGAGATCCTGCGGCGCGGCTTCGTGCTCGGCCGGACGGTTCTGGCCGTAGCCGATGGTGGAGAGCCGGCCGGGTGAGACCACACCTTCGGCCACCAGGAAGTCCTCTACCGCACGTGCCCGCCGCTCGCTGAGGCTCTGGTTGTAATCCTCCGTGCCCGCGGCCGAGGTGTACCCTGCGATGCGGATCCTGGCCTTGGGGTTGTCCTTGAGCACCTGCACGCTGCGGCGCAGGATGCGTTTGGCCTCCGGGTTGAGCGTGGACTTGTCGTAGTCGAAGTGCACGTCCTCGAACGCGAGGATCACCACCTTGGGCTGTGCGGCGAGGACCCGGACCTTCTCCTCCACCTTGGGCTCGGTGGCCAGCACCACGACCTTTTCCACCGGCGCGGCGGCCGGCTGGCGCCGTCCACCGAAGGCGAATACCAGGCCGATGCTGGCGCTGACGTTGTGGTAGGTCTCCTGGAAGAGCTCGCCGACCATGTGATCGCGCAGGTCAAACCGCAGCGCCAGGTCCGGCGCCATCCAGTACTTGGCGCCCACCCCGGCGGAAAGCACGCCCATGTCCTTGGTGGCAATGTCCGGTCTGTACTTGGCGCCACCGTAGCCGAGCGCCACGAAGGGGTTGAGGCGCTCCTGCGGAGCGAAGTGGTAAACCGCGTCCACGTGATAGAAGCTCAGGTCCACCCGCTCGATCGGGCTCCGGAACTGGCCTTCGCGGCTGCCGATCAGGCTGGTGTCATCCACCCGGCTGTTGACGAACTCCATGGCGCCTTCCAGCGCGAAGTGCTCGGTGAGGTTGTAGCCCAGGCGGCCGCCGTAGATCAGGCGGTCCTTGAGGTTCTGGCGGCTCTGGAACCAGTTGTAGCCGATGAAGGGGCTGAACTCGAAGGCGCCCTCCCGGGTTTCAGCCCGGGCCATCTGCGGTGTTAGGAGCAGCAGCGTACAGAGCGTGAGCGCCGTGGCGGCTGCGGTGGGACTTGGGGATAGTATCGGTTTCATGGCAGGTCTCCTGACGATCGTCTGGGTAGGCATTACGGGGCGGGCACGTTGATGACGGTGTTGACCACGGTGACCGAGGCGTTGAGCCCCAGCGCTCTGCCGTTGAGCGTGACGATGTCCACGTTGCCGGCGGTCGAGAAACTGACCCCCGCATCCGCGACGATGGTGCCTTCCATCGTGCCGCCACCCGCTTCATTGATGGTGGCCGCACTGCCCACCCGCCAGAACACGTTCTTGCTGCTGGCGCCGTTGATCAGGATGACGCTGCGCGGGGCGCCGGGGGCGCCGACGGTGAGCGAGCTGTTGGACTGGAAGACCCAGACCGAGTTGGTATCGCCCTGCCCGTCCAGGGTCAGATCCGTGCCGGTGATGAGGAAGGAGCCGCTGGCCGACATGTACACGCCCGGCGCCAGGGTCAGGCCGCCCAGCTGGCCGGCACCCGGATCAATGCCGCCCGGCAGCGCGGCCGGAGACAGCACGTTGGACCAGAGATCCTGCGCAGCCGCGAGACCGGCGGTGGCAATATCGAAGGTCTGTGCCGTGCCCTCGTCCGGGCACTCCACGGTGGGCGGCGGCGGCGCGGTGTAGATGAGCCCATTTACCGTACCGATATTCAGCGTGGTTTCCGTATACGTGCAGCCGGCAGCCGTGGGCGGCGGGGTATAGGCCACCAGGTTGTCGTGGAAGCCCGTGACCGTGGTGGAGGCGCCGGTGGTGCCGATATCGCCGTTGATCGTCGTCAGCGTGCCCTGGTTGGTCATGCCGGAATTGCCGCCGATGATGCCGAAGGGCTCAGCCGCGCCGAGTGCGATCGGCGAAGCGGGCGAACAGGCCTGCGTGCCGGTCTCGAAGGTCCAGGGATTGGGGACCAGACCGCTGGCGAGCGCGTTGCCGGCCAGATCCTCGGCGCCGGTGGTGACCGTCGCGGTGAAGACCGTATTGCCAGCCAGATTGCTGTCCGCGGTGAAGGTGGCGATGTCGTTGGCCGTGTCGTAGGTGACCACGCCGCTGATCGGCGTCGGGCCCGGCGAGCTGAGCGTGAAGGTGCTGGTGGTGAGGGTCAGCGGGTCCATCGCCTCGCTGAAGGTGGCGTTGACGGTCTTCTGGATGCAGACGCCCGTCGCCAGGTCAGGTGGGCTGGTGGAGGTGATCGTGGGTGCGGTCGTGTCCGGCGCAACGCCCGTGGTGAAGGTCCAGGGATTGGGAACCGGCCCGGCGATCAGGGCATTGCCCGCCGGATCCTGCGCGCCGCTGGTGACGGTGGCGGTGAAGGTGGTGCTGGCCGCCAGATCGGCGTCCGGAGCAAAGGTGGCCGTGAGGGCGCCCGGCACATAGTTCACCGTGCCCGCAACCGGCGTGGTGCCCGGCCCGGTGAGGGTGAAGGTGGTGGTGTTGAGGGTCGCGGGGTCCATTGCCTCGCTGAAGGTGGCGGTGACCTGGCTGTTGAGTGCCACGTCCGTGGCGCCATCCGCGGGGTTGGTCAGCGTGACCGTGGGCGCCGTGGCATCTGCCACCGTGCCGCGATCCCAGTGACCACAGGCGGCGATCATCGCGGGCAGGAGCAAGGCCGCACACCAGAGCTGCCATCTGGAATAGGGTTGGGATCTGTTCATGATAAGTACCTGCTGAGTAGTAGTCCGCTGGCGGACGAGGTGTCGCGTGTTGCTCATGCAGGCAGCTTCCGCCGATGGCCCGGCCGGGTCTGTACGCCGGCGCACTTAGTGGCCGCTTTATGTACGGTAGTGACCCTCGCCCGCGCTCCGGCCCTGCGCCCGGCGCGCATTGCGGGCACAATCCGCTTGCGTCCTGTCGGCTTCCTCCGCAGGCGACTTCGGCACGCAGACAGATACCGGACTCGCCCGGCACCGGCACAGCGGCACGCCTGGCCGCCCCGGATCGAGAGCGGCTCTGTACGTTATCGAACAGAAGGCGTATGACTGAAGATCCGATACTACGAGTCCTCTCCGCAGGCAGGCGGCAGAGGACCACCGAGGCTGCCATGACCGCTTTCCACGAACCCCAGCAGAATCACCTGTTCCGGGCCCTGCCCGCAGACGCGCGCGAGCGCATCTTTCCGCATCTGGAGCCGATCGAGATGCCGCTGGGCTATGTGCTCTACGAATCCGGCAGCCACATGGGGCATGTGTACTTCCCCACCGATTCCATCGTCTCGCTGCTCTATGTGATGGAAGACGGCGCGTCGGCGGAGATCGCCGTCGTCGGCCACGAGGGCATGGTGGGGGTAGCTTTGTTCATGGGGGGTGAGACCACACCCAACCGCGCCATCGTGCAGAGCGCCGGCCACGCCTACCGGCTCAAGGGCGCGCTGTTGAAGGAAGAGTTCAACCGCTCCGGCGCGCTGCACCACCTGCTGCTGCGCTACACCCAGGCCCTGCTCACGCAGATGGCCCAGACCGCGGTCTGCAACCGCCACCACTCCCTGCACCAGCAACTCTGCCGCTGGCTGCTGCTGAGCCTGGACCGGCTGTCCTCCAACAAGCTGTCAATGACCCAGGAACTGATCGCCAACATGCTCGGCGTGCGCCGCGAAGGCGTGACCGAGGCCGCCGGCCGGCTCCAGGAGCAAGGGCTGATCCAGTACCAGCGCGGGCACATCACCGTGCTCGACCGGCCGGGGCTCGAAGCCAGCTGCTGCGAGTGCTACGCCGTGGTCAAGCGTGAATTTGACCGGCTGCTGCCGGATACCCTGGCCAGCGCAGACCTGCCGGGCAGCAATCCGGCCTTGCGTGTTCCAGCGTACAGATAAACCGGCAGCGCACCGTCATTCTTCAGTGGCAGCACCTATCGGCGTCGTTTGCATGCCGACCCGCCTGAATCTTCAACGCTGCTGGAGTTGACATGTCCATCGTCGCGCCTGTGCCGGTCGTGAATCATTTGCTCGACGGACTACCAGCCAGAACACGGCTGAGCATCTACCATGAATGCGAGCTGCGTGAACTGAGCTTTGGCGAAGTTCTCGCCGAACCCGGCGACCGCATCCACGACGTGTATTTTCCCACCAGCAGTTTCATCTCCCTGGTGGCGACCGTCGCCGGCGGCGCCACGCTCGAGGTGGCGCTGATCGGCAATGAAGGCATGTTCGGCCTGCCGCTGGTGCTGGGCGCAGTCACGTCCCCGCTGCGCGCCCAGGTACAGGGTTCCGGCGGTGCCTGGCGCATGCAGGGCGCGCATTTTCGCCGCGTGCTGGCCCAGCATCCCGCCCTGCGTCAGCGGCTCAACGGCTACGTGCACCGGCTCATCTCCCAGCTGGCGCAGACCGCGGCCTGTACCTGCTTCCATGTGCTGGAAGCACGGCTGGCCCAGTGGCTGCTGCTCACCCACGACCGTGCCCACGCCGACCGTTTTTATCTCACCCACGCCATGCTGGCCGATATCCTCGGCGTGCGCCGCAGTGGCGTCACCACCGCAGCCGGGGTGCTGGCACGCCGGCAGCTGATCCACTACAGCCGCGGCAGCATCACCATCATTGACCGCAAGGGGCTGGAAGCCGCCTCCTGTGGCTGCTACCAGCAGATGGCGGAACTCTGCAACGGCAGCGCGCCCTGACACGCCGGGCGGCGTGCCGTGCGCGCCGCAGGACCGCAGGCTACTTGCCGTTACCCTTGCCCGGACCGCCGCCCGGTCCCTTGCCCTTGCCACCCTTGTGCTTGGCGCGGTGCGCGGGCACGTACACGCCCTGGTACCACTCATCGCGCACGAAGTAGGTGGGGCGCCCGCAGGCGTTGTACTGCGCACAGTGCTTGCCCCAGTTCTTCGCATGGCCGGGCGGCACGCGCAGGTACAGCGGACCCCCCACCACGGCGCGCTGGATGATGACCGGCTCGGCGTAGATCAGCTGCGGCTGCGGATAGTCGCCGATGTGGATCTCTCCGTAAAAGTCTGGGTCGCCCACGCGGATCGACACCCCTACCTCCGCGGCCAGTACGGGGCCCGTGAACAGCGCCAGCAGGGAACCTGCCACCAGATATTTTTTCATTGCATGCCCTCCTGTCGGGCGTGAATAGCTTGCATCCGGCGGATCCCAGAGGAATCCGCCGGCCTAGCATCCATGTCCGTCCCGGGTCTGTCCGTGCGCCAGCGCGCACTGGCCCGTCCACCGCCACACCCGCTATGCTTCGCCCGCGCCTCGGTAGCTCAGTGGATAGAGCATCTTCCTCCTACTAAAGAAGGCTCTCGGCTACTTCATCGCGGTCAGGCCCGCGACAAGACCCCCGGGCAGGTGAGTGGCGCAAACGACTCCGTATGCCCAGGTTCCGACATGATCCGTCATCATTAATCCAGGCCGTAGCCTGGAATCTTTTTTAATTAACCAGGCTTTTGCCTTAATTTTTATGTAATATATCCAGGCCATGCCCTGGATTAAATTAGGTCATATCCAGGCCATGACCTGATTTACAGGAGATAATCAATTGAAAGAAATAGATATTCTTCGCATTGAGCAACTTGAGTCCACCCTTGCCCCCTTCCGCAAGGTAATGGACACCCCTGTCCCCAAGAAGGGATGGGTGGACGCCGTGCGCGCGGCTCTCGGAATCTCCAACGTCGCGCTTGCCCGGCGCTTGAACCGCAAGGCATCGCAGACAGTCGAGGACATACTGGCCTCCGAGGCTGCCGGAACGATCAAGTTGAACACGCTCCGGGAACTCGCGAAGGCCCTGGACTGCCGGCTCGTCTACGCCATCGTGCCCACAAAGCCACTCGACGAAATCCGTCGCGAGCAGGCACTGCGCGTCGCGAACAATCTACTGGCGTCGGCCTCCCACTCGATGAAACTTGAGGATCAGGGTGTCACTTCGCAACAGCATCAGCGGGCGCTCGAACGGCTGGTCAACAAGCTGCTTTCGGGCAACCCGAGGAAGCTATGGGAATAACCCTCGAGTACCCGGCAGGCGCAACACCGCTGGACCCCGACGAAGCTGCGGCACTGATTCCGTCCCATATCACCACGCAAGAGCAGCTCAACGAATGGGAACTGGCGAACTTCCTCGAAGGGCAGCGATGGGCCTTGAGTCCGCGGCGCCTCGCGCGTGCGGAACTGCTGACCGCAGACTTCATGCAAAAGCTGCATAAACGGATGTTTGGTCGGACCTGGAAATGGGCGGGCACCTTCCGCAAGACGGAAAAGAATATCGGCGTAGCACCGGAGCAGATCGCCGTCCGCCTTCGTGATCTTTGCGACGATACGAAGACCCAGATCGAGTACCGCTCCTGGCCCCTGGACGAGATCGCGGCACGCTTCCATCACCGCCTGGTCGCCATCCACCCGTTTCCGAACGGAAACGGCCGTCACTCCCGTCTGATGACCGACCTGTTGCTGATCAAACTGGGGGCGGAGCCGTTCCCCTGGGGCGCGGACGACTTGGTGGCGGAAGGCGCCACCCGTGCGCGCTACCTTGAAGCGCTGCGCATGGCAGATGGAAAGAACTACGCTGCACTCTTCGCATTTGTCAGAAGTGGAGCCGCACTGGCAAAACGGGCCTCACGCAAAGAGAACCCTTGAGCCAGATCAAGAGCTTCGGGAGTGCTTCTGCACGCTACAACGCTTCGCGCTTCTCCGACTGACGTTGGCCGGACAGCTCTTCGCAAACGCCGAAGCACGGTGAGTGTCTCCGCTTGGAGCTCGACGACAGATTGCGCGATGGCCGTGCTCTTCGACATGGCTCGCTGCAATTGGACGTGGTCAGGGCGCATCTCATCAAGCCAAGCCCATCATGGCCGCTGGCCCGCCCACCGTCACACCCGCTATGCTTCGCCCGCGCCTCGGTAGCTCAGTGGATAGAGCATCTTCCTCCTAAGAAGAGGGTCGCAGGTTCGATTCCTGCCCGGGGCACCATTAGGGCTATCCGCAGGCCCGGCAGCGTCCGCAAGGCCGGGCCAGCACCCACTGCTCAGCTGACGAAGAGCACGTTGACCGTGATCGGCACCACAATGGGCTGCGGGTTGGGCTGGGCCAGAGACGGCGGCAGCTTGATCAGGATCTCGACCAGGCCTTCCGTACTAGCGGTCACGTCCTGTGCGCGGATGCGGAAGCTGTAGAGATTGCTCAGCGCATCGTTCAAGGTCGTGCACGGCACGGTGAACTCAGTGGTCCCCTGGGTCTCGCCGGCGTCGGAAACCGCCACGGAAATCACCGTGCCGCTGGGCAAGGGCTGATCGCGCGCATCGCGCACCACCACGTCGACGGTATAGGTGGTGTTCTCATTCACGTCCGCCACCCGGTTGACCGGGTCATAGGCCACCACACCGGTGCCGCGCACGTTGAGGTCGCCATTTTCAATCAGCGGTGTGCTGCCGGACATCACCAGCACCACGCTGCCCCGCACGTTCAGGGAGGTGGCGGTATCGCAACCCGAGTTGCAGAGCGCCCCGGTGAAATTGCCGCTGGGCGTGGCGTCATAGACACCATTGTTGTTGAAATCCGCCGGGAACTCGCCCACATCGAAAACGCCATTCTCGTTGTTGTCCCGGAAGGCTTCGGGCAGGTCGGTGAAGGACTCGCCACTGTCATAAAGCCCGTTGCCGTTGCCGTCGGAAAAACTTTCTTCGCCGATGGAAGTGGCGAGGATGGTCACGCGGCCATCGGCCGGGCGCGGGTCCTGGCTGGTCCAGGTCACCTTGCAGGCGCCATCCACGGTGAGGCAGCTGCCCTGGATCGAGCCGCCCTCGGTGCTGAACTGCACCGGGGTGTCGTTGAATACCGGGTTGTTGAAGCGGTCGGCCATGCGCACCGTGAGCTCCAGGGTGGAACCGTCCACGTCAAAGCCTTCCACGTTGAAGCAGCTGGCGGCGAGCGAGAAGCTGTCCTGGTCGGGAATGCCGGTGGTGATGGTCAAGGCGCTGGACTGCGTGCTGATCTGGGTGCCGCTGGAGCGGGTTGCGGTGGCGGTGACGCGCACCGTGGTGGCCACCGTGCCGGCGGTGACGGTGGTCTGCACCAGGCCACTGTTGTCGGTGGTGCCTTCCAGCGGACTCAGGACGATGCCGCCCACCTCGGTGTTGAGGGCAAAGGTCACCAGCTGGTTGGCCACCACGCCACCGGTGGCGTCCTTGATGCGGAAGACCAGCGTGGAGTTCTCCACCCCGCCGCTGCCCTTGAGGGCGATATTGGTGGGGTTGGCGCTGACGAATTCGATAGAGCCCAGCTCGGCCGGCTGCACCGTGACCGTGCCGGTGGCGCTGAGCGAGGTGCCGTTGACGGTGGCCATGGCGGTGATGGTATCGGTGCCGCTGCAGCCCTGCGCACGGTAGGTGCTGTTGGCCGTGCCGGTGCTGGTCGTGATGGGGGAGTCGATCTGGGCCGATCCGGCGCCCGTGCAAGGGGAGGAAAAGGTCACCACCACTTCCTCGGTGACCAGGGTGTTGTTGTTGGCGGTATCCACGATGTCCACCCGCAGGCCGGTGCTGCCGCCCGCCGACAGGGTACTCACGCCAACGCGGATGGCGCCCGGATTAAAGGTGCCGTTTTCCAGCGTACCGAGACGTACCACCGGTGTGGTGGTGGTACCCGGGTCGGTGGTGCCGCCCCCACCCGTGCCGCCGCCGGTGCCCGAGGTCTCGACGAACGAACCCTCGCCCGTGCAGCCGGCGAGCAGCAGGGCCATGCAGACCATGGCCAGCACCCCGAGGACATTCTGTTTACGCATGGCACTCCCACCTGCCGCGCCGGGCGCGCGGCCTCGATCCGGATTGTGGCTTGATCCTATATTGAATATTCAATGAAAACAAGCTGATTTCAGGACAACTAAAAGTAGCTTCACAGGTTTGTGCACCAATCACTCTAGCGCCGGCGCCGGGGCGCAAGC
>JBKHXN010000134.1:0-6520 GCA_046565985.1 Gammaproteobacteria bacterium | reverse complement strand
CGGGATCTGGATCTGGACATCGAGCAGGTGCTCGCACTGCGGCCGGACCTGGTGCTGAGCTCGCTGACGGTGCCGGGCCACGAGCGCGTGGTGGCGGCGCTGTCGGCAGCCGGCCTGCCGACACTGGTTCTCAATCCACTGAGTCTGCCGGATGTCTATGCCAGCATCCGCGAAATCGCCGCGGCGCTCGGGCTCGCCGAGCGTGGCGAACGACTGGTGGCGCAGATGTGTGCCGCGATGCCGCCGGTTACGGTACCCGGCCCGCGTCGCCGGGTGCTGGTGGAATGGTGGCCCAAGCCGGTGATCGCGCCGGCACGGCAGTCCTGGGTCAATGGACTGCTGGAGCTGGCAGGCGCGGTGAACCCCTGGGAGGACGCGCCGGGCCCGAGCATCACGCTGGAGACCGGGGACGTGCTCGAGCGCCAGCCGGAGCTGGTGATCATGAGCTGGTGCGGGGTGCAGGAGCGCCACTATCGCCCGCAACTGGTGCGCCGCCGGCCCGGCTGGATGGAGGTGGAGGCAGTGCGCGCCGGCCGCATCCACGCGATCAGCGAAGCCTACCTGGGACGGCCCGGCCCGCGACTGGTGGAAGGGTACCGCCGTCTGCGCGAACTGATCGGCGACTGCGACTAGCCGCGGTCGCGGCTGCTCGCGGCGTGGGCGTGCAGGCCCTCGGCATCGGCAATGCGTCCGGCCACGGGCGCCAGCACGCGGGCACCCTCGGGCGTGCATTCGATCAGGCTGGTGCGCTTCTGAAACTCGTACACGCCGAGCGGATTGGAAAAGCGTGCGGCGCGCGAGGTGGGCAGCACATGATTGGGCCCCGCGCAGTAATCGCCGAAGGCCTCCGGCGCGTGCCGCCCCAGGAACACCGCGCCGGCGTGGCGGATCTGCCTGAGCAGCGCGCGCGGATCCGCCACCGAGAGCTCCAGATGCTCCGGTGCAATCTGGTTGGACAGGGCGGCGGCCTCGTCGAGATCACGCACCTGGATCAGGGCACCGCGGTGCGCCAGCGCGGCACGCACGATCTTGCTGCGCGGCAGTTCCGGCAGGCGCTCATCCATCGCGGCAAGCACGCGCTCCAGATAGGCGGCGTCCGGCGAGATGAGAATGGACTGGGCGACTTCGTCGTGCTCGGCCTGACTGAACAGATCCATCGCCACCCAGCGCGGATCGGTCTGGCCGTCGCAGATCACGACGATCTCCGAGGGCCCGGCGATGGAATCGATGCCCACACGGCCGAACACCAGCCGCTTGGCTGCCGCGACGTAGGCGTTGCCGGGCCCAACGATCTTGTCCACCGCCGGCAGCGTGGCCGTGCCGTAGGCGAGAGCCGCCACCGCCTGCGCGCCGCCGACCGTGAACACGCGGTCCACACCGGCCAGGTGCGCAGCACCCAGCACGGCGGGGCTGACTTCACCTCCGGGCGCAGGCACCACCATGATGACCTCCGCCACGCCGGCCACCTTGGCCGGGATGGCGTTCATCAGCACCGAGGACGGATAGGCCGCCTTGCCGCCCGGCACATAGAGGCCGGCGCGGTCGAGCGGCGTCACCACCTGGCCCAGACGGTTGCCGTGGGCATCGGCAAATTCAAACGGCGCGATGCGCTGGTGCTCGGCATAGGCGCGGATGCGCTGCGCGGCGGTTTCCAGCGCGGTGCGCAGATCGGCGGGCAGTGACTGCCAGGCCGCCGCGCACTGCGCCGGGCCGATCTCCAGCTCGGCCACCGAGCGGGCCTCGCGGCGATCGAAACGTCGCGTGTACTCGAGCAGTGCTTCGTCGCCGCGCACACGCACGTCGGCGACGATGGCCTCCACCGCCGCAGCGACCTCGCGGCTGGATTCCGGTGCGCGATCCAGCAATGCGGCAAACCGCGCAGAGAAATCCGGCTGGCGCGTGTCCAGTCGCTGGATCTCGATCATGCCGCCGCTCCGGCCTGACGGAATTTTTCCAGCCAGTTCTCGATCAACCCGTGCTTCATCTTCATCGCCGCCTTGTTGACGACGATGCGCGCGGTGATCTGGGTGATGATCTCGGTCTCGATCAGGCCGTTGGCCTTGAGCGTGCGCCCGGTATCCACCAGATCCACGATCAGGTCGGCCAGACCGACCAGCGGCGCCAGCTCCATGGAGCCGTAGAGCTTGATGATCTCCACCTGCTGGCCCTTGCGCGCAAAGTGGGCGCGGGTGATGGCCGGGTACTTGGTGGCCACGCGCAGACGGCGCGCGGGCGGGACATCCGGCGCATCCTGCTGGCGCGCCACCGACAGACGGCAGGCGCCGATGCCGAGATCCAGCGGCTCGTAGAGCGCCGCGCCGCCGTGCTCCATCAGCACGTCCTTGCCGGTGATGCCCAGATCGGCCGCGCCGTGTTCGACGTAGGTCGGCACATCCGCCGGGCGAATGATGAGCAGGGACAGGCCCGGCACATTGGTGGGCACGCGCAGCAGGCGGCCGATATCGCCCGCCGGCTCCACGCCCATGCGGGCGAGCAGCGGCAGGCTGTCTTCCAGTATTCGGCCCTTGGACAGGGCGAGCGTCAGCATGGGCAGGCCATCAGATGAGTTTGGAAACGCGCTTGATATGGGCACCCAGGCTCCTGAACTTGCCCTCGATGTCCTCGTAACCGCGGTCCATATGATAAATGCGATCGATCAGGGTTTCGCCCTGCGCGGCCAGCGCGGCGATCACCAGGGAGGCCGAGGCGCGCAGGTCGGTCGCCATGATCGGCGCCCCGGCAAGCGTTTCACGGCCGGTGATGACGGCGGTGTTGCCTTCGATCTGGATCTCCGCGCCCAGGCGCTGCAGCTCCTGCGCGTGCATGAAGCGGTTCTCGAAGATCGTCTCGCGGATGGTGCCCACACCCTCGGCCACGCAGTTCACGGCCATGAACTGCGCCTGCATGTCGGTGGGGAACCCCGGGTGCGGCATGGTGTGGATGTTGACCGCGCGCGGGCGCTGGCCGCGCATGTCGAGCTCGATGAAATCACTGCCGGTGCGGATCAGCGCGCCGGCCTGCTGCAGTTTGACCAGCACCGCATCGAGCAGGGCCGGATCGGTACCGCGCACGCAGACCTTGCCGCGCGTGGCGGCGGCGGCGGCCAGGTAGGTGCCGGTCTCGATGCGATCGGGCATCACCGGGTGCGTGGCCTGGTGCAGGCGCTCCACACCCTGGATGTGCAGGGTGGTGGTGCCTTCGCCCTCGATCCGGGCACCCATGGCGCGCAGGCAGCGGGCCAGATCCACCACTTCCGGTTCGCGCGCGGCGTTTTCCAGCACGGTCTCGCCGCTGGCGAGCGTGGCCGCCATCATCAGGTTCTCGGTACCAGTGACGGTGACGGTATCGAAGACGATGCGCGCGCCGCGCAGCTTGTTGGCGCGGGCATGAACGAAGCCGCCCTCGAGCCGGATCTCGGCGCCCATGGCCTCCAGGCCCATCAGATGCAGGTTGACCGGACGGCTGCCGATCGCACAGCCGCCCGGCAGGCTGACGTGCGCCTCGCCGCGGCGCGCCACCAGGGGGCCCAGCACCAGGATGCTGGCGCGCATGGTGCGCACCAGCTCGTAGGGCGCTACGCAGGTGCTGATCGGCGCGGCGTTGATGAGCATCTGCTGCGGCGCCGGCTCGCTGACTTCCACCCCCATCTGCAGCAGCAGCTTGCGGGTGGTGTTGATGTCCCAGAGCCGCGGCACGCGCGTGACCAGCAGCGGTTCGTCGCTGAGCAGACTGGCGCAGAGGATCGGCAGTGCCGCGTTCTTGGCGCCGCTGGCGGTGATCTCCCCGTGCAGCGGGCCGTTGCCTTCGATGATGAATTTGTCCATGGTCCTCAGGCCGCCCGTGTGCGTAGTTGCAGCGCGTGAATCTCGCGGCCCATGCGCTCGCCCAGCAGCGCGTAGACCATGCGGTGCTGGGCCACCAGGCCCAGGCCAGTGAATCCGGCATAGACCACATCGGCCTCGAAATGCTGGCCGTCGTCGCCGCGGACCGTGACCTGCGCGCCGGGCAGACCGGTCTGGATCAGGTCACGGATGATCTCTTTGGTCATCATCTCAGCGTCTCATCTTGTAGCCGGTCACCAGCATCCACAGGCAGACGGTGGAGACCAGCACCAGGAACCCGGCGGTCCAGGCCAGGCTCTGCCAGATGGCCACATCGGCGTGGCCGAAGAAGCCATAGCGAAAGCCGTCGATCATGTAGAAGAAAGGATTCAGGTGCGAAGCGTGATACCAGAACGCCGGCAGTGCGTGCACGGAGTAGAACACGCCGGAGAGGAAAGACAGCGGCGTGATGAAAAAGTTGGTGAAGGCGGCGATGTGGTCGAATTTCTGCGCCACCAGGCCGGCGATGATGCCGAGCGCCGCCAGACTGGCGCTGGACAGCAGGAAGATCAGCAGCAGCGCCCAGGGCGCCGCCACAGGCAGCGGCACGAACCACCAGGTCACCGCCAGCATGGCCGCCGTGACGAGCACGCAGCGGATCACGGCCGCGAGCACGTAGGCGCCAAACCAGTCCAGCGGACCCAGCGGCGCCATCTGCAGGAACACCAGATTGCCCATGACCTTGGACTGGATCAGCGAGGAGCTGGTGTTGGCAAAGGCGTTCTGGATCACCGTCATCATCACCAGGCCAGGCACCAGGAATTCGGTGTAGCTCACGCCCTCGTAGGACGAGGCGCGGTCCTTGAGCGCCTGCGCAAAGACCAGCAGATACAGCAGGGCGGTGATCACCGGCACCGTCACGGTCTGGGCGAGCACGGCCCAGAAACGCATGATTTCCTTTTTCAGCAGCGTGCTGAAGCCGATCCGGTCAGGGCTCACTGGGTCAGCTCCACAAAGATGTCTTCCAGATCCGGCTCGCGCGTCTGCACGTCCTCGATGCCGATGCCCGCCGCGCGCAGGGCGGCAAAGACCGAGCCAAAACTGTGCCTGGCGGTTTCGAGCTTGAGTTCGACGTGGCCATTGACGGTGCCGGCCACCATGGGCTGCAGGGCATCAGGGAGGTGGGCGCCGTCGGCCAGCTTCAGGCGCAGGAAATGGAACGGGTGCCGCGCCAGCAGCTGCGTGGTGGTCTCCAGCGCCTTGATCTCGCCCTCGTCGAGGATCGCGATACGGCTGCACATCTCCTGCGCCTCTTCCAGGTAGTGCGTGGTGAGCACCACGGTGGTGCCCTGGCGGTGCAGATCCCGCATGAAGGCCCACAGCGTGCGGCGCAGCTCCACGTCCACGCCGGCGGTGGGCTCGTCGAGGATCACCACCGGCGGACGGTGCACCAGCGCCTGGGCGATCAGCACGCGACGCTTCATGCCGCCAGACAGCGCGCGCATGGAGGCCTTGCGCTTGTCCGCCAGGTCGAGGCGCACCAGCATTTCGTCGATCCACGGCCAGACCTCGCGCCCGCAGCCGTAATAGCCGGCCTGGATGCGCAGCATCTCCTCGACCTTGAAGAAGGGATCGAACACCAGTTCCTGCGGAACCACGCCGAGCTTGCGCCGCGCGGCGCGGAATTCGCGCACGGTATCGTGTCCCAGTACCTCGATGTGCCCGGCGTCGGCGCGTACCAGGCCGGCGATGGTGTTGATCAGCGTGGACTTGCCCGCGCCGTTGGGGCCGAGCAGGCCGAAGAACTCCCCGGGCTGGATGTCGAAAGTCACGCCCTTGAGCGCTTCCAGCGCGCCATAGCGTTTGCGGACATCGGAGATGCGAATGGCGGGCGGCATAAGCGCGCATTATATTCCGCCCCCGCCTCGACCACAGCGCCGACCATGCCCCGCACCGCCCTCGTCTGGTTTCGCCGCGACCTGCGCCTGAGCGACCAGCCGGCCCTCCAGCAGGCACTGGCCCGGCACGAGCGGGTGATCCCGATCTATCTGTACGCCCCGGAAGAGGAATCGCCCTGGGCTCCGGGCGCCGCCAGCCGCTGGTGGCTGCACCATGCGCTGGTAGACCTGGACCAGCAGCTCCGCGGCCTGGGTTCGGGGCTGATCCTGCGCCGGGGGCCCTCGCTCGACGGCCTGCGCCAGCTGGTCCGGCAGACCGGGGCCGACGCGGTGTACTGGACCCGGCTCTACGAACCCGCCGCCATGGCGCGCGACCGCCACGTCAAGGACGCGCTGCGCGCCGACGGGCTGGAGGTGAAAAGCTTCAACGCCGCGCTGCTGTTCGAGCCCTGGGCGCTGCAGACCGGCGACGGCGGCCCCTACCGTGTGTTCTCGCCGTTCTGGCGCAACGCGGCTGCGCGGCTGGGCACATTGCCGCCCCCGCTGCCCGCGCCCACCGCGCTGCCTGCCCTGCCGGACGGGCTCAGCGGCCTGCCACTGGCGGCGTTGGGGCTGCTGCCACGCCTGGACTGGGCGGCGGCCATTGCCGATCACGGCCAGCCCGGCGAGACCCACGCGCAGCAGCGCCTGCAGGCATTCCTCGACGAGCGGGTCCAGCAGTACAAGACGCAGCGCGACCGGCCCGGCGTGCGCGGCACCTCCGGCCTCTCGGCCGACCTGCACTACGGCACGCTCTCGCCC
>JBKHXN010000133.1:0-2575 GCA_046565985.1 Gammaproteobacteria bacterium | reverse complement strand
CCGGCGAGATCGTCTATCACGAAGGCAACTACCGCGAGTACGAGGACGACTTCCGCCGCCGCACCGGCAGCGAGCCCGGCGTGAACCGCCGCAACCGCCACAAGAAGCTGGGCTGATCCAGACCCCGGACTGACCGCGGAAAGCCTGAAGCCGTGCTGTGGCGGCTCAGCCGCGCAGCGCCTGGATCTGGCGGTGCGCCGCCGGGGTCTGCGCCACCAGGGCGCGCAGCCCGGCGATCATCGGCCGCGCCACGGCGCACACGAGCTGCCCCTGGGCATCCCGCGTGCGCTCGCTGGGCAGGGCTTCGGTCATCGGCAGCCGTGAGCAGTGATCGCCGGCTTCGCAGGCCCTGCAGACCGCCGCACGCGCGGCACGCTCCTGCTGCAGCCGCGTGCGCACCGGGCCGTGCAGCCAGCTCGCCACCGGCTGGCTGAAGGCCTGCCCCAGCGCCTGGCCCTCCACGTAGGCCTCGGCGTGGGTGTAGACCCGGCCGTCGGTATTGATGATCAGGGCCCATTCCAGATCGGCAGACGCCGGTGGCGGCGGCGCACGCCCGGCCAGCTGCGCGAGCGCGGCCTGCAGAAAGTCGTCCAGCGGGTATACGCGGATCTGCCGTGCACCACGCCAGCCCAGCTGCGCCTGCTGCACCGCCTGCAGGGCCAGCACCACCTGCGTCGGCTGCAGCATCAGCGGCCGCAGGCGGGGCGGAGGCTCGTGCATGCTGAAGATCGGCAGGATGCGGTAATCCAGTTCCAGTCCGGCGAAGAAGGTATAGGTTTCTGCCGCCCGTTCCCAGTTGCCGGCGTGCAGCACGCTGATGCCGCCCACCCGCAGGCGCCGGCCCAGCGGGCTGGCGAGCAGCGTCCGCAGCTGCGTCTGCACGCGCGCCTCGGCGTCGCGGCCCTGGGCGTCCACCCGCGCGCCGCCGTTCACGTCCAGCGACACGCCCAGGCCCATCTCCAGCTCGGCCAGCAGCTCCAGACGCTCGTCCGGCACCCGGTAGAGATTGGTCTGCACGCTGTTGCGAAAAGCGATGCCGTGACGGCCCAGATGCTCGCGCTGGAGGTTGACCACCGCACGCAGGTAGTCCGCCGGCAGCAGCAGCGGCTCGCCCCCGTGCAGGGCAAATTCCAGCGCGGGCGGCGCCGGCAGGTGGGCAAGATACTCACCCAGCCCGTCGAGGAAATACGCCAGGCCGTCCAGCGGCATGCGCGCCGGATCGGCCAGGTGCTCGTACTCGTAGCAGTAGGTGCAACGCAGGTTGCACAGCTTGCTGAGCTTGAGGACGAGGTTCACGGGCGCGGCCCCGGCGCCGCGAGATCAGGGCGCACGCGCAGCCGTTCTGCAGGATTTGTTAAGGGATGACCCGGATCCAGGGATGAAAGGTGACCGGCCCTTTCTTGCCCTTCTTGTTGCCCCCGTGTCCGATCATGCGGTGCAGGGTGTCGGAGACCAGCTTCTCCAGCTCCCCCATCTGCGCTTCGGTAAGCGGGTTGTGCTCCAGGGTGAGAAAGCCGTGGTTGCGCTTCGGATCGGTATAGGGCGGCACGCGCGGCGGTTTCTGCGCGGCGCCGGTTCGGGAGGATGCGGTTACCGGCTTCTTGCGGCTGGCGGTCTTGGGAGCTGCGGGCTTGCGTGTGGCCATGGGGCGTCCTGTGAGGATGGGGTGGCAAGAGCGTGCCGTGTTGCGGCGCCTGAACTATAGCCACAAGCCGGGGGCAGCGTCAGCCGCTTGCGTTCTTCCGCGCGTCCGGATGCAATGGCGCACCCTTGCGCCGCCCCGCCTCATGACCACGCAGCCCGAAACCACCGCCCGCCTGCTGATCACCTGCCCGGATCGTCCGGGCATCGTCTCGGCGGTCACCACCTTCCTGTTCCGGCACGGGGTCAATATCAACGAGCTGGACCAGCATTCCACCGATCCGGTGGGCGGCAAGTTCTTCCTGCGTCTGGAGTTCCAGACGCCCACGCTCGACGTCTCACGCGAGGCCCTGACCCGCGCCTTCGCCGAGCAGGTCGCCGCGCCCTTCGAGATGGACTGGCGCATCGCCTGGGCGTCTGACACGCCGCGCATGGCGATCCTCGTATCCGCCCACGATCACGCACTGATGGAGCTGCTCTGGCGCTACGCGCGGCAGGAGCTGCGGGTGCGGATCCCGCTGGTGATCTCCAACCACGGCACGCTGCGCGCAGCGGTTGAAAGTTTTGGCGTGCCGTTTGCACACGTGCCCTTCAGCCGCGAGACGCAGGCAGCCGCAGAGTCGCAGATGCACGCGCTGCTGGATGGCAAGGTGGATTTCATCGTGCTGGCGCGCTACATGCGCGTGCTGTCGGCAGACTTCGTGGCGTGTTATGCGCAGCGGATCATCAACATCCACCACTCCTTTCTGCCCGCCTTTGCCGGCGCCGACCCCTACCAGCAGGCCTACGACAAGGGCGTGAAGCTGATCGGCGCCACCGCGCACTACGTCACCGCCGAGCTGGATCAGGGCCCGATCATCGAGCAGGACACCGCACGGGTCTCGCACCGCGACGAGATGGACGACCTCAAGCGCCTGGGACGCGATCTGGAGCG
>JBKHXN010000132.1:0-6018 GCA_046565985.1 Gammaproteobacteria bacterium | reverse complement strand
CGGCGCTCAACACCCTGTTCAACAACGGCGGCAACGGCTCTACCAACGTCGATCTGCGCTCGCTCGGCTCTTCCCGCACCCTGGTGCTGGTCAACGGCAAGCGCTGGGTGGGCGGCGTCTCGCCGCTCTCCACCGGCGCCACCGACCTGAACACCATCCCCATCTCCATCATCGAGCGGATCGAGATCCTCAAGGACGGCGCCTCGGCCATCTACGGCTCTGACGCCATCGCCGGTGTGATCAACGTCATCACCCGCCGCAACGTCACCGGCTCCGACATCAGCTCGGAAGTCCAGCTCACCAACAAGGGCGACGGCCTCACCCAGGCGCACAGCTTCTCCACCGGCACGGTGAGCGGCGCCACCTCCATGTTCTTCAGCGTGGGCTACGTCAACCAGCGCGAGATCCGCGCCGGTGACCGCGCCATCAGCGCCGTGCCGCAATTCGGCACCGGCACCACGCGCGGCAGCCCCGGCACCGACCACGGCTTCTTCCTGTTCGTACCCAACGGCGCCAACGAGGCCATCCACGGCACCGGCCCCAACGACGGCTGCGGCATCGTGATCCCGCTGGCCGACCCCGCGCAACCAACTGACCCGAATGCGGAAGCCGGCATGCCGGGCGGCCCGCTGCCCATCGTTCCCGGTGTGGAAACCGGCATTGACGCCCCCGCCGGCCTGCGCCTGTGCGCGCTGACGCGCGACCCGGCGCAGATCGGCCAGCCCACCACCAACTCGCCGGACACCTTCGTCCGCTACAGCCAGAACGTCCATTCCTACAACTTTGCGCCGGACAACTACCTGCTCACCCCGCAGGAGCGCGTCAACATCTTCGGCCAGCTCAACCGCCAGTTCGACAACAACATGGCGCTGAACCTGGAGCTGCTCTACAACATCCGCCGCTCGGAGCAGGAGCTGGCGGCCTTCCCGCTGCAGGGCGGCGCACTGCTGGGTGGGCTGTTCCGCGAAGGCGGCATTGACGTCACCAACCCCTTCAACCCCTTTGGCCAGAACGTGGGCCAGGGCGATGCGGGCAACCCCCTGATCGGTCTGGGTGCCTACTTCCGGCGCCTCAACGAGCAGGGCCCGCGCGTGTTCCAGCAGAACGTGGACACCTTCCGTCTGGGCAGCGTGCTGGAAGGCAGCTTTGACCGCGGCGGCCGCCTGTTCAACTGGGACGTGGGCTACCACTTTACCGAGAGCACCAACCGCAACGTGGAAGAAGGCCTGCAGAATTACGACCGCGTGATCAAGGCCACCGGCCCGGTGGACAACTGCGTGGGCGCACGCGACGGCTGCGTGCCGCTGAACGTGTTCGACGGCCCGGGCACCATCACCCAGGAAATGATTGATTACTTTGCCTACACCGGCATCAGCTCGCAGCGCAACCGCCTGATGGGCTATTCCGCCGGCATCAGCACCGAGCTGATGGACCTGCCCTACGGACCCCTGGGCCTGGCGCTGGGCGCGGAATACCGCAAGTCCGACTTTGCCGCCAACCCGGACCCGCTGGTCGCCGCCGGCCGCAGCACCAACAACGCGCAGACACCCACCATCGGTGCCATCAGCGTGCGCGAGGCCTATGCCGAGTTTGCCGTACCGCTGCTGAAGAACTGGGTGGGCCTCAACGGCTGGCTGCCGGTGCAGGACCTGGAGCTGAGCCTCGCCGGCCGCTACTCCAAGTACGACACCTTCAGCCCGGAGACCACCGGCAAGCTGGGCATCCGCTACAAGCCGCTGGACGACCTGCTGCTGCGCAGCACCTACTCCACGGCCTTCCGCGCCCCGGCGGTCACCGATCTGTTTCTGGGCACCATCGCCTCCTTCCCCAGCGTCACCGACGTCTGCTCCGGCTACAACTCGGCGCTGCGCAACGGGGAGGCCGGCATCGAGAACGTGCGCACCAACTGCGCTGCGGATGGTGTACCGTCTTCCTACACCCAGTCCAGCTCGCAGATCCTCACCCAGTTTGGCGGCAATATGGAGCTGGACCCGGAGACGGCCACCAGCCTCACCGCCGGGTTCATCTACAACCCCAACTGGCTGCCGGACTTCAGCATTGACGTGGACTTCTACCGCATCCGCATCGAGGAAGTGATCACCTTCGTCTCCCCCGGCCAGGTGCTCAACCTCTGCTACCGCGCCGATCCCTCCCAGCGCAGCCTCTGCGAGCGCGTGGAGCGCGTCGCCTCCGGTGCCATCAACCGCCTGGAAGCCACCCCGGCCAACCTGAACAAGCTGGAAGTCTCGGGCGTGGACATCGGCATCAGCTACCTGCTGCCGGTACGCGGCGTGCTGGACCGCTTCAATCTGGTGCCGGACCGCGAGCTGGGCAGCTTCAAGCTGCAGCTCAACGGTGCCTACACCGACCAGCGTGATTCCAGCTCGCCCACCGCGGACGGCAGCGACCTGACCATCGGCCTGGTCGGCATCGGCACCGGCGGCGGCGCCATCCCGCGCTGGAAGGGCCAGTCGCGCCTGATCTGGACGCTGGACAATCTCGACGTGACCTGGAACATGCGCTACATCCACCATATCAACGAGATCTGTGAGGACGGCCTGGCCGCGGCGCTCAACACCTTCAACCTGTTCGCCCCGCCCAATGACCCGGTGCAGACCTTTGAAGCCCAAGGCCTATGCAACGGCCGCACCAATTTCGCCGGCATCCCTGGTGCGGAAAACACCCTGTTCCGCAAGATCGGCAGCGTGACCTACCACGACGTGCAGCTGGGCTACCAGCTGGACAACGGCCTGGGCAAGGTAGTGTTTGGTGCACGCAACGTCTTCGGCAAGGCAGCGCCGTTCAGTGTTGCGGCTTTTGCCAACAGCTTTGACCCGACGCTGCACGAGCTGCCGGACATCGTCCCCTACGTGCGCTACTTCGCCGAGTTCTAGGCGGACGGCTGTACCCCAAACCCCGCCGGGTCTTGATCCGGCGGGGTTTTTCTTTGTACGGCGGGCTTGAAACCGGGCATCTGGCCTCAAGCGTAAGGAGCTTAGGCATAATGCAGGCTCCAACCCGAGGAACCGCCGTGGATTCCAGCACCGACCGAACCGCCCCTGTCCTGCCGCTGCGCGACGTGGTGGTGTTCCCGCACATGGCCATCCCGCTGTTCGTGGGCCGGGAACGGTCCATCAAGGCGCTGGCCGCGGCCATGCAGGACGACAAGCGCATCCTGCTGGTGGCGCAGAAGACCGCCGACACCGACGACCCGCAGGCCCACGATCTCTACGACGTGGGCACGCTGGCGAGCATCCTGCAGATGCTGAAGCTGCCCGACGGCACGGTGAAAGTGCTGGTGGAGGGCGTCAAGCGCGCCCGCATCACGCAGCTGGAAAGCGGCCCGGGCTACATGACTGCCGAATGCCAGCCCCTGCCGGACGACGCCAGCGGCGTGACCGACAACAAGGAGATCGACGCTCTCACCCGCTCCACGCTGGCCCAGTTCGAGCAGTACGCCAAGCTCAACAAGAAGGTGCCCGCCGAACTGCTGCCCTCGCTGGCGAGCATGGACTCCCCCGGGCGCCTGGCCGATACCATCGCCGCGCACCTGTCGCTCAAGCTGGAAGACAAGCAGCAGGTGCTGGAGATCATCGACGCCCGCAAGCGCCTGGAACACGTCTTTGCCCAGCTGGAAGGCGAGATTGACGTGCTGCATATCGAAAAGAAGATCCGCGGCCGCGTGAAGTAGCAGATGGAGAAGAACCAGCGCGAGTACTACCTCAACGAGCAGATGAAGGCGATCCAGAAGGAGCTGGGCGAAGGCGAGGACGCGCCCAACGAGCTGGAAGAGCTGACCGCGCGCATCGAGAAATCCGGCATGCCCAAGGAGGCCAAAGCCAAGGCGCGCGCCGAGCTGAACAAGCTGAAGATGATGCCGCCCATGTCGGCAGAAGCCACCGTGGTGCGCAATTACCTGGACGTGCTCACCAACGTGCCGTGGAAGAAGCGCAGCAAGAGCGTGATTGATCTGGACGCCTGCCAGAAGAAACTGGACGAGGACCACTACGGGCTGGAGAAGGTCAAGGAACGCATCGTCGAATACCTGGCCGTGCAGAGCCGCATCAAGAAGGTCAAGGGGCCGATCCTCTGTCTGGTGGGCCCGCCGGGCGTGGGCAAGACCTCGCTGGGCCGCTCGATTGCCGAGGCGGTCAACCGCAAGTTCACCCGCATGAGCCTGGGCGGCGTGCGCGACGAGGCCGAGATCCGCGGCCATCGCCGTACCTATATCGGCTCCATGCCGGGCAAGATCGTGCAGAACCTGACCAAGGTCGGGGTGAAGAACCCGCTGTTCCTGCTCGACGAGATCGACAAGATGAGCATGGACTTCCGCGGCGACCCCTCCTCCGCGCTGCTGGAGGTGCTGGACCCGGAACAGAACAGCAGCTTCCAGGATCACTATCTGGAAGTGGACGTGGACCTGTCCGATGTCATGTTCATAGCCACCGCCAACACCCTGAACATCCCCGGCCCGCTGCTGGACCGCATGGAGATCATCCGCATCCCCGGCTATACCGAGGACGAGAAGCTCAACATCGCCCGGCAGTACCTGCTGGCCAAACAGATCCGCCACAACGGCCTCAAGGCGGGCGAGCTGGAGATCAGCGACAACGCGCTGCGCGGCATCATCCGCCACTACACGCGCGAGGCCGGCGTGCGCAAGCTGGAACAGCACATCAGCAAGATCGCACGCAAGACGGTGAAGCAGCTGCTGCTCAAGCCCACCGACCAGAAAGTGCGCGTGAGCGAGAAAAACCTCGACAAGTTCCTGGGCGTGCCGCAGTACCGCTTCGGCCGCGCGGAAGAAAAGAACCAGGTCGGCCAGGTGACCGGCCTGGCCTGGACCGAGGTGGGCGGCGAGCTGCTGACCATCGAGGCCGCGCTGACGCCAGGCAAGGGCAAGCTGACGCAGACCGGCTCGCTGGGCAACGTGATGCAGGAATCCATCCAGGCCGCGCTCACCGTGGTGCGCTCACGCGCCCGCGCGCTGGGCATAGATCCGGAGTTCTACGCCAAGCAGGACCTGCACGTGCACGTTCCGGAAGGCGCCACGCCCAAGGACGGCCCCTCCGCCGGCGTGGCCATGTGCACGGCGCTGGTCTCGGCCCTCACGCACATCCCGGTGCGCGCCGAGGTGGCGATGACCGGCGAGATCACCCTGCGCGGGGAAGTGCTGCCGATCGGCGGCCTCAAGGAAAAACTCCTGGCGGCGCAGCGCGGCGGCATCCAGACCGTGCTGATCCCGCAGGAAAACGTCAAGGACCTGGCCGAGATCCCGGACACGGTGAAGACCAAGCTGGAGATCCAGCCGGTGCGCTGGATCGAGGATGTGCTCAAGTTTGCCCTGGAACGCCTGCCCGAAGCCCTGCCGGAGGCCCCACCCCCGGCCAGCGGCCCGCTCGGCGAGACGGTACGCGCGCACTAGCTGCACAGGGCATCCCGGACGACGGGCGCCGGGATGCCCTGCCCTTGTTTTTTGCCCGCCCTGATCCCAGACGCTGACCCCCATGCCCTCGCCGCTGTTGATGGCCACCCTGCTGGCGCTGCTCTGCGGCCCGCTGCTCTATGTGCTGGCGCGCAGCCGGCCGCCGCTGCTGGCGTTTCTGGACGGCTTTGTACTGGTGAGCATCTGCGGCCTGGTACTGCTCGACGTGGTGCCGGACGCACTGGGCAGCGGCGGTTACGCCAGCCTGGGCTTTCTGCTGCTGGGCCTGCTGGGCCCCACCCTGCTCGAACACCTGCTGACCCGCGCCCGCCGCGAGGCCCATCTGGCGGCCCTGGCGCTGGCGGTGGCCGGCCTGGTGGTGCACGCGCTGGGGGATGGCGCGGCGCTCTCCCCCGCCGGCGACGCCGACGGCAGCCTGGCGCTGGCGGTGGCGGTGCACAGCGTGCCGGTGGGCCTGGTGGTGTGGTGGCTGATCTTCCCCGTCTTCGGCTGGCGCCTGCCGACGCTGGCGCTGCTGGCCATGTGCGCCGGCACGCTGGCCGGCTACGGCTACGGGATCGAACTGAGCAGCG
>JBKHXN010000131.1:0-19117 GCA_046565985.1 Gammaproteobacteria bacterium | reverse complement strand
GGCCTGCGCCACGCGCGGGAGGTGCTGACCCAGTTGCAGTGCGTGGTGCTGCCGGAGCAGTTTTCGCTCAGCGGCGCCGATCAGGCATTTGACGCCGAAGGGCGGCTGACGAATCCCCGTGACCGTCAGCAGGCCGCGGCCATTGGCGCCCGTGTGGCGCACGTTGTGGAACATTGGACATGATCAGACTCGAATACCCGCAACCCAAGCAGTGGGAGGCGCTCAGCGCCGTCCCCATCGTCGCCGGTCTGTACTGGCTGCTCGCCGGCAGCGGCCTCGCCTGGTGGTTCTGGGCCCTGGTGCCCGGCGGCCTGCTGCTCGCCGCCGGTGTGGCGCTGCTGCTCACGCCGGGCGATCCGCGCATCTGCGCCATGATGGCCCTGGGCGCGCTGCTCGGCGTGCTGTTCACGATCCCGGCCTGGGTGGTCGCCGACTTCGGCACGGCCTTCCTCGCCCTGCTGGGTTCGGCCGCCAGTTTCCAGGTGGCCGGGCGCATCGGCGTGGTGCGCGAGCCCCGCTATGAGGGCGCGGAGCCGCCGGAACTGTCGAGCCGGCTGGATTTCAAGGCCGGCCTGGACGAGGCGCTGCTGGGTTATTTCGTCATGTCGGCCAGCGTGCCCAGCGGCGCCAAGGCCGAATACATGTGCGACGAGGCCCTGCGGCTGGAGGCGGCCCTGGCCGAGCGCGGCTGGCTGGATGAGCCTGCCGGCATGCACCCCGCGCCGCCGCCGCCGGAGGATGTCCGCATCGAGCAGCGCAGCTTCCAGAGCCATCCGTACGAGCTGCTGCGCTACGACAGCGGCTTTGCGCCCGATGCGAATCTGCCCGGCGCCGCGCTGTGGCGCAGCCATACGCGCAACCACCAGTGCGCGGTGCGGGTGCTGCGTCACGCCGGCGAGCCGCGCCCCTGGCTGCTGTGCATCCACGGCTACCGCATGGGCACGCCGCTGCTGGACTTCAGCCTGTTCTCGCCCAACTGGCTGCACCACAAGCTGGGCCTGAACGTGGTGCAGCCGGTGCTGCCGCTGCACGGGCCGCGCAAGATCGGCCTGCGCACCGGCGACCACTACCTGGACGGCGATCTGCTCGATCTGGTCTATGCCGAATCCCAGGCCCTGTGGGATCTGCGCCGCACCCTGGCCTGGATCCGCAGCCAGGACGAGGAGGCGCGCATCGGCGTGCTCGGATTCTCGCTGGGCGGGTACAACGCCGCCCTGCTGGCCAATTACGAGGCGGGCCTGGATTTCGTCATTGCCGGCATCCCGGTCACCGACTTTGCTTCCGCCCTGTGGCGTTTCATGCCGCCCGCCCACCTGCGCTACGTGGCCGCGCGCGGGCTGGACGAGGAGCGCTACCGGCGCATCCTGGGGGTGGTCTCGCCGCTGGCCGGCACCCCGCTGGTGGAGCGCGAGCGGTTGCAGATCTTTGCCGCCGCGGCCGACCGCGTAGTGCTGCCCTCGCACCCCCTGATGCTCTCGCGCCACTGGGACGTGCCGGTCAGCTGGTATCAGGGCTCGCACCTGTCGGTGCGCAACGAGCCAGAAACCCGCGAGGCGCTCAACGAAGCCCTGCTGCGCGCCGGCTGGCCGCCGCGCTGAGCCGGCGCAACGCGCTAAAATCGGCTCCACCTTGCCAGGACCAGACGCAATGACGCGCGTAGCCATCACCGGGACCGGGTTGCACACCCCGGCGCAGTCCATCAGCAACGACGAGCTCGTTGCCTGTTTCAATGCCTACGTGGAGCGCTACAACGCCGAGCACGCGCAGGCCATCGCCGCCGGCAGCGTCGAGCCGCTGCAGCCCTCGTCGAGCGAATTCATCTACAAGGCCTCGGGCATCCTGTCCCGCCATGTGGTGGACAAGGAAGGCCTGCTCGACCCTGCCTTCATGCGTCCCCGCATCCGCACCCGCGGCAACGATGAGCCCTCGCTGATGGTGGAGATGGGCCTGGACGCCGCCCGCCAGGCGCTGGCCACCGCCGGCCGCGAGGCCCGCGAGGTGGATTGCGTGCTCGTGGCCTGCTCCAACATGCAGCGCCCGTATCCGGCCATGGCCGTGGAGCTGCAGCAGTACCTGGGCGCGGGCGGATTTGGCTACGACATCAACGTGGCCTGCGCCTCGGCGGCGTTCGGCATCCAGGCGGCGGTGGACGCGGTACGCCAGGGCAGCGCGCGCTGTGCCCTGGTGGTCAGCCCCGAGATCTGCACCGGGCATCTGAATTTCCGCAACCGCGACTGCCATTTCATCTTTGGCGACGCGGCCACGGCGGTGCTGGTCGAGCCGCTGGAGCAGGCCCGCGGGCCGGTCCGCTTCGAGGTGCTGGGCACCCGCCTGCAGACCCAGTTCTCCAACAACATCCGCAACAATTTCGGGTTCATGAACCCCTCGGAACAGCCGCCCCGCAGCTGGAGCGATGTGCTGTTCAACCAGGAAGGCCGCAAGGTCTTCAAGGAAGTGGTGCCGCTGGTGTCGGAACTGATCCTCGGCCACCTGCGGGATCTCGGGCTGGACCCGGCCGGGGTCAGGCGCTTCTGGCTGCACCAGGCCAACCTGTCCATGAACCAGCTGATCTCAAAGCGAGTGCTCGGCCGCGAGCCCAGCCGCGAGGAAGCGCCGGTGATCCTCGACGAGTACGCCAATACCAGCTCGGCCGGCTCGGTCATCGCCTTCCACAAGCACCATGCCGACCTGCAGGCCGGCGATGCCGCGGTGCTCTGCGCCTTTGGCGCCGGCTATTCGGCCGGTTCGGTGGTGATGCGCCGGCTGTAAGGCCCGGGACGGGGCCGTCCGCCCGGCCCGCGAATAGTGGTATTTCCTAAAGAAATCGCTAGAATACGCACCCTTTTAACGGCCGTCCGGCCGCCATTGGAAGTATTCAAGCATGGTTATCATTCGTCTCGCCCGCGCCGGCGCCAAGAAGCGTCCGTTCTATCACGTGGTCGCCACCGAAAAGAGCAGCGCCCGCGATGGCCGCTTCATCGAGCGCCTGGGTCACTACAACCCCAGTGCCCGCGGCCAGGAGCAGAAGCTGGTGATCGACACCGGTCGCGTGCAGCACTGGCAGAGCCACGGCGCGCAGGTCTCCGAGCGCGTCGCCTACCTGCTCAAGAGCGCGCCCAAAGCGGCCTGAGCATGGACGCGCGCCGGGTGACGCTGGGCCGCGTCGCCGGTGTGTACGGCGTGCGGGGATGGATCAAGGTCGTATCCTTCACCCGCCCGCTGGAAAATCTCCTCTCGTACCGCCAGTGGTGGATCGACAGGGGAGAAGGATTTGAAGCGCAGGTGGTCGAAGGCCGCCTGCACGGACGCGGGATGATCGCGCAGATCAGCGGCCGGGACGGTACGGCGATCACGGATCGCGACCAGGCCGCCGCCCTGGTCGGGGCCGAGATCCAGGTCTGGCGCAGCCAGATGCCGCCGGCGCCGGAAGGTCAGATGTACTGGGCAGACCTGATCGGCATGAAGGTGCTCGCCCTGGATGGCACGGCGCTGGGGGTGGTCGAGAACATGACCAGCAACGGCGCGCAGGATGTGATGGTGATCCGTGACGGGGAGGTGGAGCGGCTGATCCCCTTCGTCACCGGGCCCATCGTGCAGCGGGTGGATGCGCAGAATCGCACCATCGTCTGCGACTGGCTGGCGGAGTACGGATGAGGATCGAGGTCCTCACCCTGTTTCCGGAGCTGGTGGAGCAGGTGGCGCTGCACGGCATGCCGCGCATCGCCGTGGAGACGGGACGTCTGCGGCTGGGCACACGCAACCCGCGTGCGCACAGCGGCAACAAGTGGCAGCGGGTTGACGATCGCCCCTACGGCGGCGGGCCCGGGATGGTGATGGAGGCCGAGCCGCTGGCGCGCTGTATCGCCGAGGCCCGAGCCGAGATCGGCGCGCCGGCACGGGTGCTGATGCTCTCGCCCCAGGGCGAGCGCTTCAGCCAGGCCTGGGCGCAGAGATTGAGTGAGGAGCAGAATCTGATTCTGCTCTGTGGCCGCTACGAGGGCGTGGATGAACGCCTGTTGCGGTCAGAGGTGGATGTCGAGCTGTCGCTGGGCGATTTCGTGCTGTCGGGAGGCGAACTGGCGGCGATGGCGGTGATCGACAGCGTGGCGCGGCTCTTGCCGGGCGTGCTGGGAGATGCGGGGTCGGCGGCGGCGGATTCGTTCAGCGCCGGCTGGCTGGATCACCCGCACTACACACGGCCGGAAGCCTGGCGCGGTGTGCCGGTGCCGGAGGTGCTGATGAGCGGAGACCATGCCGCCATCCGCCGCTGGCGCCTGCAGCAGGCGCTGGGGGCCACGTGGTTGAAACGTCCGGATTTGCTGGACGGGATGCAGCTGGACCCGGAACAAACCAGGCTGCTGCGCGAATTCATCGCGCAGCAGGAAGATTCAGAAACGAGGTGATTGAGATGCAAGCCAACAAGATCATTGCCGCGATCGAAGCGGAGCAGATGTCCAAGCAGGTTCCCGACTTTCGTGCCGGTGACACGGTCGAGGTCAAGGTCAAGGTCAAGGAAGGCGACCGCGAGCGTCTCCAGGCCTTCGAGGGCGTGGTGATCGCCAAGCGCAACCGCGGCATGAACTCCGCGTTCACCGTGCGCAAGATCGCCCACGGCGAAGGCGTTGAGCGCGTGTTCCAGACCTACAGCCCGCAGGTGGCCGAGATCAGCGTCAAGCGTCGCGGCGACGTGGCGCGCGGCAAGCTGTACTACCTGCGCGACCTGGCCGGCAAGGCCGCGCGCATCAAGGAAAAGCTGGCCTGATCGCGCTTCTCGTGGCGCGGCTGGCCACGAGTGCAGTGCCCGCTGCAAGAAAGATCGGCAGGATTTCCTGCCGGTCTTTTTTCGTTTGCGGCAGGGTTCAGAAGTAGTAATACCCGGTCAGGCTGCTGCGGGTGCGCTCGTCGTCGGCCTGAGCACCGTACTCCAGGCCCAGGCGCAGGCCGATCTCCGGGCGCGGCTGCCAGTGCAGCTGGCCCCGGGCCCGGTAGCCATCCTCACCTGCGGCGGACAGGCCGCCCAGCGCGTCCAGTTCCAGGCTGGCGTTGATGCGTGCCCACTGCCGCGCGGCCCCCAGTCGCGCGCTGCCGCTCAGCGCGTGACCCCTGTCCAGCTCGCGCTGGACCTCGCTTTCCAGTCCGCCAAAGAAGTAGAGCTGGGTGCCGGCCGCTGGCGCCCAGCTCATGCCCAGTCCCAGGTCCAGATAGGCGCCGGGGTTGGAGACGCCGGTAGTTTCCAGCGCCGCCAGGCCGGGCCGCCGGGCGCCCAGGTCCAGGCGCCAGGACCAGGGCGTGAACAGGCGGTCGCGCGGAGCCAGTGCCTCGATCTTGAGCAGCGTGGCGTGATCCAGTGCCACCCGCCGGTCGGTGTACAGCAGACGCAGGTTGAGGAATTCCAGTTCGGCCCCAGGAATGTAGCCGGGGGCCGGGTCCAGGCGGTCGTGGTAGGCCGCGCGCAGGCTGAGGAGCCCGGCGCTGGTGTCATCGGCGTGCGCCACGCCCAGCCCGGAACGATGGCTGGCGTGCCCCTGGTCGGGGGAATGGGCCGGGCGCGGGACTTCGGGAAAGCCGCTGGAGGTCGGGATGCGGCTGCGGGCGATCAGGGCGCCGCGTGCCCGTTTCAGGCCCTCGTCGCGCCCGGCGGCGCCGGTCTGGAAGCGGAAATAGCTCAGGTCGTGCGCCAGATCCAGCATGCGCGCCTGCTGCTGCGCCGGCGCGCCCTGCAGGCGGGGATCGTCCAGCCCGGCACGGCCGCGTACATAAGCCTGCAGCCAGCGCTGTCCGTCGCGGTCCAGGGTGTGGAAGCGGGTCTGCAGCTGCTTGGCCGAGGCGGGGCGGAACTGCGGTGCGCCCAGCAGGCCCCGGCGCTGCAGCAGGCGCACGCTGTCCACCGGGATGGTATGGCCCAGCACCCCGCGAAAGTGCGCGGCCAGTGACAGTTCCGGGCGCACGGCGTCGAGCGCCATCAGCAGCTGCTGCGAGCAGTTCTCGGTGAAGAAATAGTAGTCCGAGCCGATGCCGCGCAGTTCCCACAGGTGGGCGAGCAGACGGTCGGTTTCATCCGTGCTCAGGTGCAGCGGGTATTCCCAGAGGTCACGGTGCTCGATCCGCACGTATTCCTTGACCTTCTCGTAATAGGGGAACAGTCCGAAATAGCCCTGATAGCTGCCGGTGAGTCCGCGCACGGCGTAGAGCAGGCCGGCGTCCGGGCCGGTATAGGCGGCGTAGTTGACGGCGTAGGCGAGCAGCGCGCTGTCCGCGTCCTGGCCGCGCGCGTCCAGGCGCAGCAGGGTGTGGCCGAACATGGTGGAAGGCGAGCCCAGGTCACTGGAGGCGAATACCAGGGCCAGACGCTCCACGTTGAGCCCGGCACGCCAGGTGTCGTAGCGCTCGCAGCCCTGCTCCGGCAGCCGCTGCGGGTCAAAGCCCAGCCGCTCGCGCAGCCAGAGGTAGCGGGCCCGCAGACGGCATTGCGGGGGCTCGTCGTCGCGCGGTACATCGCTGAAGAACAGGGCGAGGGTGGCGTCCAGCTCGGCCTGGGCATCACGCTTGCCGGCCGGCGCGACGAAGAACCCCGGGTCGTCCACCGTGCTGTGGCCATCGGCGTAGTGCAGCAGGGCCTGCCAGCCGGCAGAGCCCGCCAGCGCCTGGCTGCGGGCCTGCTGCCGGAGCTCGGCCAGGTAGTCGGGCTCGGCCTGCGCCAAGCCCGTCAGCAGCACAAAAAAAACGGCGGCCCATGCAGGCCGCCGTCGGGTCACGCAAGGCTCAGGCAAGGTAACGGGCCAGACGCTGGTCCGCGGCCAGCACCAGGCTGACGTTGTGGAGCACGTCGCCGGCAGTCACGTCTTCGCTGGCAAAGATGCTGGCGAAGTGGGCCTGGGTCAGCGCGTAGAACGCGGCGCGGTCTTCGGCTTCAATGCCGTACAGCGAGGCCAGGTTGGCCAGCGTCTCGCCTTCACCGGCGGCCATTTCGGCGGCCAGCTGGTCGAGGTTGGCGCCCGCGTACATCGGCATGCGCGCGCTGGCGGTCACCACGCCGTCACTGGAGCAGCCCAGCACGCCAAAGGTCATGGAGATGGTGTTGTAGAACGTGCCATTGGTGGTGGCAGCGAGCACCTTGGGCAGCAGGCCTTTCTGGCCCTTCCAGATCTGCGTGCCAACGCCGCAACCGGCATCGTTGTCAGCAAAGGCGGTGAAGGGAACGGCGGACAGAACCGCAACGGCGACGAGTTTCTTCATCATGAATGAGTCTCCCAATGGGGTGAGTTGATACAGGGTGCACCAACGGGCATGAGGCCCGGCCACAACATAGCCCACCTGCGGGCGGACGGGAAGCGGCTTGTACGCCGCGGCCGGCCTCCATTGTGGCCAGCGTCACATCGAGGCGGATGCCGCCTGATCGTCCCGGGGCTATTCCAGCAGGCGGCCGGCGCTGACGAAGCGCCGCCGCCAGAACGCGAGATCGACCGCCGCCACGATCACCGCCTTGCCGTTGGCCGGCGCGTGCACGGCCTGTCCGTCGCCGAGGTAGATCGCCACGTGATCCACGCCGCGATCGCCGAAGCGGTAGAACAGCAGGTCGCCCGGCAGCGCCTCCGCCAGGGGGATGACGCGCGCGGCGCGGTGCTGCTCACGCGCGGTGCGGGGCGTCTTGCGGCCGGACTGGGCATAGACGTACTGCACCAGTCCGCTGCAGTCGAAACCGGCCGGGCTGCTGCCACCGTAGCGGTAGGGGCGGCCGATCTGCCCCAGCGCATCCACAACGATCTGGTCGCGGATCTCATTGCGCGCGGTCTCCGGCTCCAGGCGGATGCAGCCGCCCGCCAGCACGAGCAGCAGCGCCGCCAGCCCCAGCCGCCGCATGGCTCAGCCCGCCGGAGGCTGGGTCTTGACCATGGCGGGCCGCTGGGCAAAGGCGGTGTACCAGGCGGCCAGCGGCTCGTGCCCCTTGCGCCATTCCAGGTAGGGCAGGCGGAAGTCGAGATAGCCCAGCGCCACGGCGACGGTGATATCCACCACGCCGGGCGCTTCCACGGACAGGTGATCGACCTCCAGCGTGAGGGACTCCAGCGCGCGCTGGATCACTGCGGTCTGGCGGTCAAGGAAGGCGGTATAGATGATGCTCTCCGGGCGGCGTTTTTCCAGCACGCTGGCTACCGCGGCGCCGATCATGCCGTCGGCGATCTCGTGCCGGCGCAGTGCCGCCCAGCGCTTGCTGCCGCGCGGCAGGGCGGCCAGCCCGCGGCCGCGCGTCTGCAGATACTCCACGATCAGCCGGGAATCCGGCAGCGCCTCGCCCCGGTCGGTGACCAGGGTGGGGATGCGCGACAGCGGATTGGCGGCGAGGAAGCCCGGCTCCGGCGCTGCCGCAAACGGGTCCACGAAGATTTCCTCGATCTGCTCGCCCAGGCCCAGCTCCTCGGCCACCACGCGCACCTTGCGGGCAAAGGGGGAGGTCTTGCTGCTGTAGAGTTTCATTTTCATCGGGTGTGCCGGATGCCGGAAAAAAAGAGAGGCCGCGGAGAGTGTACGCTCCGCGGCCCCTCGGCGATCAAGCCGGTATGGCGGGCTTACTGCCCCGCCAGCTTGTCCAGATAGCGCTCGGCGTCCAGCGCCGCCTGGCAGCCGGTGCCGGCGCTGGTGATGGCCTGGCGATAGACGTGATCCATCACGTCGCCGGCGGCGAAGACGCCGGGCACGCTGGTCTGGGTGGCGTCGCCCTCGGTGCCGCTCTTGACCTTGAGATAGCCGCCCTGCATCTCCAGCTGGTCCTTGAAGATCTGCGTGTTCGGCTCGTGGCCGATGGCGATGAACACGCCCTTGAGCGCGATCTCGCGCGTGCCGCCGTCCTGCACGTTCTTGACGCGCATGCCGGTCACGCCGGTGGCGTCGCCCAGCACTTCGTCCAGGGTGGAGTTCCAGATGATCTCGACCTTGCCTTCCTTCTCCCGCTTGAAGAGCTTGTCGTGCAGGATCTTCTCGCCCTTGAACTTGTCCCGGCGATGAACCACCGTGACCTTGCGGGCGATGTTGGACAGGTACAGCGCTTCCTCGACCGCGGTATTGCCGCCGCCGATCACGGCCACGTCCTGACCCTTGTAGAAAAAGCCGTCGCAGGTGGCGCAGGCCGAGACGCCCTTGCCGCGGAAGGTCTGTTCGGAGGGAATGCCCAGATACTTGGCCGAGGCGCCGGTGGCGATGATCAGCGCGTCGCAGCTGTACTCGCCCTGATCGCCCTTGAGCAGGAAGGGGCGCTGGCGCAGGTTCACCTCGTGGACGTGGTCATAGACGAACTGCGTGTCGAAACGCTCCGCGTGCTTCTGCATGCGCGTCATCAGGTCAGGGCCCATCAGGCCCTCGACGTCACCCGGCCAGTTGTCCACCTCGGTGGTGGTCATGAGCTGGCCGCCCTGTTCGAGTCCGGTGATCAGGGTGGGCTTGAGATTGGCGCGCGCGGCATATACCGCGGCCGTGTAGCCCGCGGGGCCGGAGCCGAGAATGATGAGGCGATGATGCTGGGTCATGGCGGGGGAATCCGGAATGGGGGCGGGCGATCATCCGGCTGCGGATCGTGCGGCGCACGACCCGCAGCCGGCAGGTTCTCAGAGCGCAGTGGCGTTCCGGGCCAGGTAATCGGCCACGCCGGCGCTGGTGGGCTTCATGCCGGACTGGCCTTTCTGCCAGCCGGCGGGGCACACCTCACCATGCTTCTCGGTGTACTGCAACGCCTCGACCAGGCGCAGCATCTCGTCCACGTTGCGGCCCAGCGGCAGGTTGTTGACCACCTGATGCTGCACCACGCCGTCCCTGTCGATCAGGAACGAGGCTCGGAAGGCCACGCCGTCGGCGTGCTCCACACCGTAGGCGCGCACGATCTCGTGGCTGACATCGGCCACCATCGGGAAGCCGACTTCGCCGATGCCGCCCTTGTTGACCGGCGTGGAGCGCCAGGCAAAGTGGGTGAACTGCGAGTCGATGGACACGCCCACCAGCTGCACGCCCAGCGCCTCGAAGGCCTTGCGGCGGTTCTCGTGCGCAATGATTTCCGAGGGGCAGACAAACGTGAAGTCCAGCGGCCAGAAGAACAGCACCACGTACTGGCCGCGGTAATCGGACAGCTTGAAGTTCTCGACGATGCTGCCATCGCCCAGCACCGCCGCAGCGGTAAAGTCCGGGGCCTTGCGGTTGACCAGTACGCTCATAAATCCTCTTGCATGTTTCGGGGTGGGAACAGAGCAGCGGCGTGCGGGCAATTTGGAGCCGGCAGCCGCTGTTCAAACGGCGCGCATGGTAGTCATCGGCCGCTGATAGGTCAAAGCGTTTATTTAAATTCACAGAATAGACGGCCGCTATTGACTGGCCGGCCGGGCCCCACCCGCCGGGACGTTTGCAGACGCTTCCCTTAGACTGCGGGGGTCCCTTCCTGATTCGTCCTTTCATGAGCCAACCCACTTCGCTGCCCGGCCGCCTCTTCCGTTTTGTCTGGAACCTGGTGGTGGGTATCTACAAGCTGTTTGTCATCCTGTTTCTGGTGCTGTCGGGCGTGCTGCTGTGGCTCGCCCTGCGCGACGGGCCCGGCGTGAAGATCGAGAACAACGTCGCCCTGGTGGTGGCGCCCACCGGCGTGCTGGTGGACCAGATCGACCGCGACCCCAGCCAGGCCTTCTTTGAGGATGTGGCGGGCGAAGTCACCTCGCAGAGCACCGTGCGCGACATGACCCAGGCGCTGGAGAATGCTGCCGGCGATACCCGCATCGCCTTTGCCGTGCTCAAGCTCGACGGCCTGCAGGGCGCCAGCCTGCCGCAGCTCGGTGAACTGGCGGGGGCGATGAAGACCTTCCAGGAAACCGGCAAGAAGATCGTCGCCTACGGGGCCTGGTACGACCAGAGCCATTACTTTGCCGCCAGCCAGGCGGACGAGATCGTCCTGGACCCCTATGGCGTGGTGGCGATCGAGGGTTTTTCCTTCTACACCAGCTATTTCAAGGACGCGCTGGACAAGCTGGGCGTGAAGATCAACGTGTTCCGCGTCGGCGAGTTCAAATCCGCGGTGGAGCCGTTCACGCGCAACGACATGTCGGCCGAGGCCCGCGCGGCCAATCTCGACTGGCTTGGTGACCTGTGGCAGGACTACGGCCAGACCGTGGCCGCCGGCCGTGGCCTGCCGGAAACCGCGGCCAGCGATTACGTCGGCGCCTTCCGCAGCGGACTGGAGGCGCAGGCCGGTGATGCCGCCGCGCTGGCGCTGGAGCGCAAGCTCGTCACCCATGTGGAAACCCTGCGCGAGTTCCGTACCCGCATGGCCGCCGACGTGGGCGTCGATGACAGTCACGGCAGCTTCCGCCAGGTGCACTATCTGGATTATCTGAGCACCGTCAAACGCGAGAAGCTGCGCCAGGCTGGCCGCGACAAGACCCGCATCGCCCTGGTGGTGGTGCAGGGCGAGATCGTGGACGGCTACGGCGACGTGGGCTACGCCGGCGGCGACATGGTCTCCGAGCTGCTCGACCGCGCGCGCCGTGACGAGGACGTGGCCGCCGTGGTGCTGCGCGTCAATTCGCCCGGCGGCAGCGTCTGGGCTTCCGAGCAGATCCGCCGCCAGGTCCAGCACCTGCGCGACGAGGGCAAGCCGGTCGTCGCCAGCATGGGCGGCGTGGCCGCCAGCGGCGGTTACTGGGTGAGCATGGACGCCGACCAGATCTTCGCCCACCCCTCCACGGTCACCGGCTCCATCGGCATCTTCGGTCTGGTACCGACGCTGGATGAATCGCTGGCCAAGCTGGGCATCCGCAGCGACGGGGTGGGAACCACCTCGCTGGCCGGCGCGCTGCGCCTGGACCGGCCGCTGAGCGAGGAGATGAAGGCCATCATCCAGGCCATGATCAACAAGGGCTACGCCGATTTCATCAACGGCGTGGCCGCCGCCCGCGAGCTCGACGTGGCCGAGGTGGACCGCATCGCCCGCGGCCGGGTGTGGAGCGGCCAGGCCGCACTGGAACGCGGTCTGGTGGACAGCCTCGGCGGGCTGGACGCCGCCGCCGCCGCCGCCGCCCAGCTGGCCGAGCTGGGCCCGGGCGAATGGGTGCTGGAAGAATTTGCGCCCGAGCGCAGCCTGGTCGGACGGCTGCTGTCGCGCTTTTCCGGCAGCCTGGGCGGCCTGCGCCTGCCGGTCCTCGCCGGATGGGCGCGCGACTGGCTCCAGCAGCGGGACGTGGAGCGCCTGCTGCGCGCCTTCAACGACCCGCACGGCATGTACGCCCTGTGTTTCTGTACCCCCGCGGCTGACCGCCCGCGCTGATGGCCAGGCTGCAGGTGGGTGATGCGCGCTTGCGCGTGCAGGAAACAGGCAGCGGGCCGGCGCTGGTGCTGGTTCACGGCCTGGGCGCCAGTCTCGAGGACTGGGAATACCAGGTCCCGACGTTTGCCGCGCACTTTCGCGTGGTGACGCTGGATCTGCGCGGCTTTGGCCAGAGCACGCGCGGCAGCGGGCCGATCACCATCGCCCGTTTCGCCGCTGACGTCTGGGAGGTGCTGCAGCAGCTGGGCATCCGGGAATGTGCGCTGATCGGGCACTCCATGGGCGGCGCGGTGTGCCTGCAGCTGGCGCTGGACCACCCGGGCGCGGTGCAGCGCATGGTGATCGCCAACAGCGTGCCCAGCTTCCGCCCGGAACGGCTGGGGCAGCGCATCGAGGTCTGGTACCGGCTGCTCGCCATGTGCACGCTGGGCCCGCGCAAGCTCTCCGAGATCGCGGCGGTACGCATGTTTCCCGGCTCCGGGCAGGCACACCTGCGGGAACGCACGGTGGAACGCGGCCAGCGCAATACGCGCCTGTCCTATCTCAAGGCGCTGCGTGCGCTGACACGCTGGTCGGTGGTGGGCCGTCTGGCGGAACTGCGCCTGCCGGTACTGGTGGCGGCGGCGGAATTCGACTACTTCAGCCGCGCCGACACCCTGCGCTTTGCCCACGCGCTGCCCCGTGGGCGGCTGCACACCTTCCGCCATACCCGGCACGGCCTGCCGCTGGAAGCGCCGGAGGCGTTCAACGCCGTGGTCATCAAGTTTCTGCGCGGCAGATGAGCACCGCCCCGGTCGCCGTATTCGATTCCGGGGTGGGCGGCCTCTCGGTGCTGCTGGAGCTGGTGCGCGAACTGCCCGCCGAATCCTTCCTCTACTACGCCGACAGTGCGCATTGCCCCTATGGCACCAAACCGCGCGCCGAGATCCTGGCGCGCGCCGCGCAGGTGACGGAAACACTGCTGGCGCAGAACGCCAAGCTCATCGTCGTGGCCTGTAACACCGCCACCATCGCCGCCGTGGAGTCGCTGCGCGCGGCCTACCCGGTGTCCTTCGTCGGCATGGAGCCCGCGATCAAGCCGGCCAGCGCACTGACGCGCAGCGGCGTGGTGGGTGTGCTCGCCACCGGCAGCAGCCTGGGCGGGGAAAAATTCCACCGCCTGCTCGATGCCCACGCCCGCGGCGTGCGGGTCATCACCCGGCCCTGCCCGGGCTGGGTGGAGCGCGTGGAGGCGGGTGATCTGGACAGCGCCGCCACCCGCGCGGCGGTGGCGCGCGAGGTGGAGCCGCTGCTGGCGGCGGGTGCCGACGTACTGGTGCTGGGCTGCACCCATTACCCCTTCCTGCGGCCGCTGATCCAGGCCGTGGCCGGCGCCGGCGTGCAGGTGCTGGATACCGGCGCGGCGGTGGCGCGCCAGACCCGCCGGGTGCTGGAGCGCGAGGGCCGGCTCGCCCCGCCCGCCGGCGCCGGCCAGCTGGCCTGGCAGACCAGCGGTGATCCGGCCCTGTTCGCCCGCCTGCGTGAGCGCCTGTTTCTCCCGGCCACCTGAGCAATCAGGCGTAAAGGCGCATCGAGAGGTCCACCGCCCGCAGGTGCTTGGTCAGCGCGCCGATGGCGATGCGGTCCACCCCGCACTCGGCGTAGGCGCGTACGGTGTCGAGGCGAGCGCCGCCGGAATATTCGATCAGCGTGCGTCCGCCGCGCGCGCGGTGGGCACGGCCCAGCGCCACTGCTTCCCGCAGCTGTTCCAGACTGAAGTCGTCGAGCAGCAGCAGGTCCACGTCGGCGGCCAGGGCGGCGCGCGCTTCGTCCAGGGTTTCGGCCTCGGTCATCAGCGGTACCTTTGCGCCCAGCGCACGGGCACGGGCTATGGCGGCGCCGATGCCACCGGCGGCGGCGATATGGTTTTCCTTGATGAGGATGCCGTCGTACAGGCCGATACGGTGGTTGGCGCCGCCGCCGCAGACCACCGCGTATTTCTGCGCCTGGCGCAGCCCCGGCAGGGTCTTGCGCGTATCCACGATCTGGCAGCCGGTGCCGGCCACCGCGTCCACGTAGGCGCGCACCGCGGTCGCGGTGCCGGAGAGCGTCTGCAGGAAATTCAGCGCCGTGCGCTCGGCGGTGAGCAGGGCGCGTGCCGGCCCGGCCAGCGTGAACAGCACCGTGTCGGGCGCCACCTGCGCGCCTTCGGCGACCTGCCAGTCCAGCGTGATGCCGGCATCGAGCTGCCGGAATACCGCGTCCACCCAGGGGCGGCCGCAGATCACCGCCGCCTCGCGGCTGATGACCCGCCCCTGCGCCTGGCGTTCGGGCACCAGCGCGGCGGTGAGATCGCCGCTGCCCACGTCCTCGGCCAGCGCCGCGGCGACGCTGCGCTCGATCGCGGCCGGGTCCGGTTTCATGCCAGCAGCCATTCCAGCAGCGCCATCTGCGCCCAGAGGCGATTCTCGGCCTCATCCCAGACCACGGACTGGGGCCCGTCGATGACCGCATCTACCACTTCCTCCCCGCGGTGGGCGGGCAGGCAGTGCATGAACAGGGCGTCCGGCCGGGCGCGCTGCATCAGCGCCGCATCCACCTGGTAATCGGCGAAGGCCTGCAGGCGTTTCTGCGTTTCGGCTTCCTGGCCCATGCTGGTCCAGGTGTCGGTGATGATGAGGTCGGCGCCGTTGGCGGCAAAGGTGGCGCCGCGCATGATCTCCACCGCCTCGCCTGCGGCCTTGACCAGTTCAGGCGCGGGCTCGAAACCCTTGGGTGTGGCGATGCGCAGGCGGAATCCGAACAGCTGCGCCGCCTCGATCCAGGAATGGCAGACGTTGTTGCCGTCGCCGATCCAGGCGGCGGTCTTGCCCGCCAGCGGGCCGCGGTGCTCGATCCAGGTCTGCAGATCGGCCAGCAGCTGGCAGGGGTGGTGCAGGTCGGACAGGCCGTTGATCACCGGCACCCGCGAGTGCGCCGCCAGCTCGATCTGGTCGGCCTGGGAATCGTTGCGGATCATGATGGCGTCGCACATGCGCGACAGCACCCGCGCGGTGTCCGCGATCGGCTCGTCCCGCCCCAGCTGCGTGGCGCCGGAGTGCAGGAACAGCGCATGGCCGCCAAAGCGTGCCATGCCCGCCTCGAAGCTCACCCTGGTGCGCGTGGAGTTCTTGGTGAAGATCATCGCCAGGCTCTTGCCGGTGAACGGCCGGTAGGCCGGATCGGGCTTGCGCTTGAGCTCCATGGCGCGGGCGATGATGTGCTGCGCCTCGGCTACGGAGAGATCGGACAGTTTCAGCAGATGGCGCGGCATGGTACGGCTCCAAAAACAAAGGGCCGCGCAGCGGGCGCGGCCCCAGGGTTGGCTCAGGCGACGGGTTCAGCCCAGATTCTTCTCTACAAATGCCCAGTTGACCAGCGACCAGTAGTGTTCCAGGTAGGTGGGGCGGGCGTTGCGGTAATCAATGTAATAGGCATGTTCCCACACGTCGCAGGTCAGCAGCGGCTTCTTGCCCTCGGTCAGCGGGTTGCCGGCGTTGGGGGTGGTGGTGATCGCCAGGCTGCCGTCCGGGTTCTTCACCAGCCAGGCCCAGCCGGAACCGAAGGTGCCGATGGCGGCCTCGGTGAACTGTTTCTTGAAGTCCTCCACGCCGCCGAAGGTCTTGGTCAGCGCGTCGGTGAGCTTCTTGCCGGGGGCGCCCTGCTTGGGCGTCAGGCAGTTCCAGAAGAACGTGTGGTTCCAGACCTGCGCGGCGTTGTTGAAGATCTTGCCTGAGGATTTCTTCACCAGGTCGTCGAGCGACATGGACTCGAATTCCGTGCCGGCGATCAGTTTGTTGCCGTTGTCTACGTAAGCCTTGTGATGCTTGCCGTAGTGGTAGTCCAGGGTTTCCCGCGACATGTGCGGTTCCAGGGCTTCACGGGCGTAAGGCAGTTCGGGGAGTGTCAGGGGCATGGTCTTGTTTCCCTAGGTTGGGAGGGTGGAGGCGCTGGTGGCCATTGATGCGTCGCACAACATAGGCGAGCCCCCGGCGAAATTCAACATGTCGCTGGCGTGCGCGATAAAGGTGCGTATAATCCGCGCCCGCTCACCCCCAGTCCCACGCGGAGGCCCCATGGACGCGCTGGAAAGAATCAAGCAACAGGTCACGGAAAACCCCGTCATCCTCTACATGAAGGGCACGCCGGATTTTCCGCAGTGCGGATTCTCCGCCCGCACCGTGCAGGCGCTCAAGGCCTGCAATGCGCCGTTTGCCTTCGTGAACATCTACGAGGACGAGGCCATCTACCGCGCGCTGCCCAAGTTCGCCAACTGGCCGACCTTTCCGCAGCTCTATGTCAAGGGCGAACTGGTCGGCGGCTGCGACATCACCCTGGATCTCTACCAGTCCGGCGAGCTGCAGAAGATGCTCGACGAAGCCACCCAGGGCGCCAAGGCCAGCTGAGCCATTCCGCTGTGCAGACGATGCCCGCCCTGTGCGGGCATCTTGCATTCAGGCGACGAGAATCTGCTCCGCCACCTTGCGGGCGGTGGCCTCGCCGGCCAGCACTTCCACCAGCTTGAGGGCAAAGGCCGGGGCGGTGGCCGGCCCCTGGCTGGTGATGCTGTGCCCGTCCACCACCACCGGCTGGTTGACGTAGTGCAGCAGGGCATCACGAAACGCCGGGTAGCCGGTGGCCTGCTTGCCGTCGAGCAGCCCCTGCGGTGCCAGCACCAGCGCCGGCGCGGCGCAGATGGCGGCGATCCAGCGGTGCGCCAGGCGCTGTGCCTTGAGCATCGCCGCCAGGCCGGCGTGCGCGCCCAGCGCGGCGGCGCCCTGCTCGCCGCCGGGCAGCACGATCAGATCGAACGGCTGCGCCTTGATCCGCGAAAAGAGGGTATCGGCCGTGAGCGTGATCTCGCGCGTGCCGCGCACGGCCTTGGTTTTTTCGATGCTGGCGACGGTCACGGCCAGCCCGCCCCGACGCAGGATGTTGACGGTGGTCACGGTTTCCAGCGATTCGCTGCCGTGGGCAATCGGCATCAGCACGGACATGGGGCGTCTCCGGAGCGGGTCTGGCGGTACTCTGGCAGATTTTCGCGTGCGCGGCGCGGGCTGGCCGGGCCGCGCCCTAAAGCATTTGTCACCCCTCGCAGGTACAATTTGCCGGTTCCCCAAGACAGCGAAAAAAGAGGAGTGGTCCCATGCCGCAATACCGCCACATCAAGATTCCCGCCCAGGGCGAAAAGATCACCGTCGTCAACGGCAAGATCAAGGTGCCGGATCAGCCGATCGTGGGGTATGTGGAAGGCGACGGCATCGGCCCCGACATCACCAAGGCCTGCCTGCGCATCTGGGACGCTGCGGTGGAGAAGGCCTACGGCGGCAAGCGCAAGATCCACTGGTGCGAGACCTTTCTGGGTGAAAAGGCCGCGGGCCTGTACGACGGCAACTACTGCCCGGACGAGACCCTCAAGGTGCTGCAGGATCTGGTGGTATCCATCAAGGGCCCGCTGACCACGCCGGTGGGTGGCGGCTTCCGCAGCCTCAACGTGGCGCTGCGCCAGGATCTGGACCTCTACGCCTGCGTGCGTCCGGTACGCCACTACGCCGGCGTGCCCAGCCCGCTGAAGAATCCGGGCAAGGTGGACGTGGTGATCTTCCGAGAGAACACCGAGGACGTTTACGCCGGCATCGAGTACAAGACCGGCACGCCCGAGAACGAGAAAGTCGCCAAATTCCTGCGCGAGGAGATGAAGGCCAAGTTCTTCGAGGGCGCCGGCATCGGTATCAAGCCGATCAGCGCCTTCGGCTCCAAGCGTCTGGTGCGCAAGGCCATCCAGTACGCCATCGACAACGGCCGTGAGAGCGTGACGCTGGTGCACAAGGGCAACATCATGAAATTCACCGAGGGCGCCTTCCGCAACTGGGGCTACGAGGTGGCGCGCGAGGAGTTCGGCAACGTCACCATCACCGAAGAGCAGCTCTACAACGAGTACAAGGGCAAGCAGCCGGAAGGCAAGATCGTCATCAAGGATCGCATCGCCGACATCATGTTCCAGATGATGCTGCTGCGCCCCGACGAGTTCGACGTCCTGGCCACGCCCAACCTCAACGGCGACTACCTCTCCGACGCCATCGCGGCGGAAGTGGGTGGCATGGGCATCGCCCCCGGCGCCAACATCGCCGACCACGTCGCCGTGTTCGAGGCCACCCACGGCACCGCACCCAAGTACGCCAACCTCAACAAGGTCAACCCCGGTTCGTTGCTGTTCTCCGGCGTGATGATGCTCGAATACATGGGCTGGAAGGAGGCCGCGGACCTGATCACCCTGGTGTACCCGGAAGTGGTCAGCGACGGCATCGTCACTTACGACTTTGCCCGCCAGATCGACGGCGCCACCGAAGTCGGCACCAGCCAGTTCGCCGACGCGCTGATCGAGCGCATCCGCGGCGGGGTGGACCTGGAAGCCAAGCGCCGCGCCCAGCAGGAGCAGCTCGCCAAGGAGCGCAAGCAGCGCGAGATCCGCCGCCTGCTGCAACCCATGGAAGAGATGATGGACACCGGCCGCGTGCCGCACACCGTGGGTGATCTCATGACCCGCTCGCTGATCACTGTCACCGACGGCGAGACCGTCGAGCAGGCCATGCACCTGATGACCGGCGCCAACGTCAGTTCCGTGGTGGTGGAGCCCAACGCCAAGGGCGAGTGGGGCATCCTCACGCGGCGCGACATCGTCACCAAGATCGTGCGCGGCGGCCAGAATCCGGCCACCACCAAGGTCAAGGACGTGGCCAGCCGTCCGGTGGAATCGGTGCCGGTGGAAACCAGCATCCGCGAAGCCGCCCGCGTGCTCTCGGA
>JBKHXN010000130.1:0-3828 GCA_046565985.1 Gammaproteobacteria bacterium | reverse complement strand
GACGACCGCGGCGCCTACAACCAGAAGGATGCGGAGGGCTTCATCCGCCTCAACGGCCTGCGCCTGCGCACCGGCGCCAAGCGCGACCAGCGCTGATCTCCGAAGTCACCGGCCCTGCGTCACTCGCCTTGCGGACGATCCCGCAGGCGGGTTTTTGCTGCAGCGCTGCGTCTGGACCGCGTACTCTCCATGAAACAGCCCGGCAACTGCCAGGCTGTTTCATCATGGCCTGCTCATGGACGTCGAGCTGTGCGGCGGCGCAATGCACTGCCCAGCAGGCCCACCAGCAGCAGGCCGATCAGCAGTGCCGGATTGACTGCCCCGGTACTCGGCAGTGCAGCTGCCTGGCAGGGTCCGTTGCCGATCACGGTGTAGTCCATCAGTGAAGCGGCGGAATCCACGGTCAGGCCACTGGCGCCCGTGGTGCCCGGCGTGCTCTGGCGAATGCTTGCCGCGATGCCGCTGATGACATCTCCGGTCTTGATGCCCAGTGTGGACTTGTCCAGTACCAGTGTAATGGTGCCATCGGGGGTGTGATTGCTCGCCGCATTGATCTCCCCCAGCGTAGTGAAGCGGCCAACCGGCAGCATGGGAATCTCCAGCACGCTGCGCGTGCCGTAGACGTAGCGCACGGGGCCTTCCGTGCTGTCCATGGCGACGAAATATTCATTGTCGTCGCCCGCCACCTTGAAATAGACATACCAGCGGTGCGCGGGGGGCACCGATGAGAGGTTGTCCACCTTCAGCGTGAAGACCAGCTGGTCGGAGAAGGCGTCGGATTCTCCGACCCACAGACGTTGAAGATCATCCTGGGCGCCGGGCAGAGCGATCAGGCCGGTGGTGCCTGCCGGGCTGGTCAGCGCCGTCAAGCCCGGTAGCTCGCAGGCCCGTTCGGTGTTTTCGGGAGGGACCCCCGGGTCCAGCTGCAGCGTGAACGGGCGGCCAAACATGGGCTGCAGCGCAGCCAGTTCGATCTGACTGTCGGCGGGGCTTGGTGCCAGATCGACCAGGCCGCTGGTATTGTCCATGACCTGCACCCGGACGTTGTGCACCGGCTCGCCGGTGGTCGGGAATCCAGTCTGGGAGGAGGGGACGAAGAACGCCACCACATTCCCCTCCCGGAACGCGCTCATGGCCACAGCGTTGTTGCCGTTGCCCGCCTCGGGGATGCTCACGCCCTGCGCCGTCGCCTGGATCCCAGTAGTGACTGCAACGCCCGCGACGTTACGCTCCACCCGGTAGAGAATCTCGCTGGCGTCGCCAAAATCGGCTGCATCACGCAGGCTCAGGCGATACATCAAACCGGGCTGGCCATTCAGGCTCATCTCCTGCACGGTGAGCCGAGTTACATCGGCCGCACCGGCAATGCTGCTGTCGAGGTCGGCGTCAAGCACGGTGTATTCGGTTCCCTGCACAGGCAGGCCCTGCTTGGGCACCATCAGCGCGTCCAGTGCCGACGGCAGATCGAGCAGACCGGCGCCGTAACCGAAGTGAATGGTGCTGCCTGGCAACTGCGGATCGGGCTCGTAGCCATCCCCCACCTTGCGTGCGGTGCGCTGGATCAGCGCCTCGATCTGGGCGGGCGTCAGCTCGGGTCGCGCTTGCGCGATCAGGCCGATGGCGCCTACCACGTGTGGCGTTGCCATGGACGTACCGGAGATGGTGCCGTACCAGGGCTGCCAGTCGGTTTCAGCCACGTTGTCGTCGCCGCCCGTGCAGATCGCCTGGCTGGGCAGGCCCTGCGCGCAGGTGGAGGTGATCAGGTCGCCGGGCGCAGCAATGTCCGGATATTCGGCGGGCACACCTTTCCTGCCGCGGCTGGAGAAACTCGACAGCGGGGCATTACGGTCACCGGTTCCCAGGTCGTTGTAGCTTGCGACGCAGATGACGCCGGGTGTCGGGTCCTTGCAGGTGGAAGAGGTCATATCCGTGCTGCCGTCACCGCCGTCGTTGCTGGCGGCAAAAACCATGACCACGTTATTCCGGATGATCTCCTTGACCAGGCAGGCGGTGGTGGAGCTGGGGTTGTAGGGGGTGCCGGGATCGTCGCCGTAAGAATTGTTGACCGCGCGCAGGGGCGGGTCGAAGGCGTCAGCCTTCACCTGGTCGATGATGTGCTGGTATGCGGTCAGTGCGGACAGTACAAACAGACCCGCGCCATGGCCCCAGTGAATGATGTTTGCCTCCGGCGCAACCCCGGCATAGGTGCCCGTCACCAGCGGGGCGACCGTTGGATCCGGGTAGCCGCCGTCGGATGCCTGACCGCCGCCAGCCACCGTGCCGGTAACGTGGGTGCCGTGGCCGCCGACCTGACTTTCGGTATCGCCAGTCTCGCCCAGGTCCACATAGGGGCTGCCGCTGAAGGAGAAGAGATCCACCAGCTTGTAGTTGTGAAGGATGCGCCCGGCAAAATCCGGGTGCGGGCCGAACAGGCCGCTGTCGATGATGCCCAGCGTCACGCCTTTCCCGGTCAGGCGGTTGCCCTGCGCGTCAAAGTAGGGGCCACCGGATACGGGTTCCTGCGCCACGCGCACGCGTGAGGCCCAGGGGCCGGTGTCGCCCAGGTAGTGCAGTGGCCGGTTGTATTCGATGTAGGCCACGGACGGTTCCCGCACCAGCGTGCGGAACGCGGCGATCGGACCGGTTACATAGACCGAGCGCGCATATCGGCGGAAATCCGGCCCCAGGCTCAGGCCCAGCTGCGCCAGCAGGGCGTTCTGCTGCTTGATTGTCCCCATGTTGAAGTGCACTAAGGCGCCAAAGCTGGCGCCCTGCGGCAGCTGATCCAGTGCTGTGCGGACTTCTGGGTCCAGCGCCGCTTCACCCTCGTTCGAGGCGCCATTGGCCCGGCAGGGGTCCGGCTCACCTCCTCCTTCGCTTGCAGCGCCCGGCATCAGGCTGATGGTCAGTGTGGCGCTGCTGCCCGTGACAGCGAACGGCACGATGTCCACGCGCACCTCGGCAGGTAGCGCGCTCACACTGACGATGGCAATTTCCGAAGGACTGGCGCTGGCTGCCGCACCCAGCAGGGCATCATCGCTGGCGTTGCGGATGTAAAGATCCAGGTCATCGGCGCCAGCGCCCGCCGGGTCTTCCCAGGTCAGCACGAATTCGACGAATGCGTTGGGGTTGGCCGACCGGTAGGCCGAAGAAATGTCAACCGTCAACTGGAGCTGGTCGCACAGCAATCCATCCCCGTCGCATATCGCATCCCCGGCGGTGGCGCTCGGGTTGGAGACCAGGTAGGGACCGCCCGTGATGGTCAGCGTCCCGCTCTGCGGGCTGAGGGTGGCGCTTGCGGGTTCGGTGGCCTCGGCAAGGTTCAGGCCGAGAGCGCAGGACAGGGCAAGCAGACAAAGAGAGAGACGCAACATGGCTGGACTCCGGGAGGCGGCCGCCGCAGGGCTACGACGGACTGACTTGAACGTCAGTTTAATTCTCCCTGCCGGTCAAAGCCTGAGTGGAAACCCGGAATCCGTCGTCAGTCCCCGCGCCATGGGCGAGTAGTCAGCATCATGCCGCACAGCATGGCGAGCACGAACAGTGCGGCACCCGGCTGCAGCTGTCCGGCCGCGACCAGGCCAGGGCCCGGGCAGTAGCCGGCCAGGCCCCAGCCCAGGCCAAACAGCGCGGCGCCGGTGAGCAGGCGCCGGTCGATCCTCCCGAGGGCTGGGCCGGCGCCGCCTGCCGCCCGCCCGGAGTGGCGCAGCCAGGCAAAGCCCGGAACCGTGACCAGCAGGGCGCCGGCCATGACCCAGGCCAGTGTCGGATCCCAGCCGCTTCCCAGGCGCAGAAAGCCCAGCACGCGGGCCGGATCGGCCATGCCTG
>JBKHXN010000129.1:0-16130 GCA_046565985.1 Gammaproteobacteria bacterium | reverse complement strand
ACTGGGTGATCCAGTCGCATATCGAGCTGGAGCGCAACCCGCATTACTGGGGTGACGCCGCAACCCGTATTGACCGGGTCCTGTTCGTCACCACCGAGGACCTGAACTCCGAGTTCAAGCGTTACCGTGCCGGCGAGCTGGACTGGACCGAGCAGATTCCGGCCAACCAGGCCGACTGGATCCGCGCTCACCTGGCGGATGAGTTCTCGGTGCATCCCTACCTGGGTGTGTACTACTACGGCCTCAATCTGACCCGTCCCCCGTTTGCCGAGAACCCCAAGCTGCGGCTGGCGCTGGCGCTGGCGATAGACCGCGAGGTGATCGCCCGCAAGGTTCTGGCCTCGGGCGAGATCCCGGCCTACAACTGGGTGCCGCCGGGCGTGGACAACTACACCCCAGCGCTGCCGGATTGGGCGGCGCTGACACGCGAGCAGCGGCTCGAAGAAGCACGCCGCCTGTATGCCGAGGCTGGCTACTCCCGCGAGCGACCGCTGAGCGTTGAGATCCGCTACAACACTCACGAGGATCACCGCCGCATTGCCGTGGCCATTGCCGCCATGTGGAAGCAGTGGCTGGGAGCTGACGTACGCCTGCTCAATGAAGAATGGAAAGTGTTTCTGCAGAATCGCCGCCTGAAGGACAAGACCCAGGCATTCCGCGCGGCCTGGGTCGGCGACTACAACGATGCCAATACCTTTCTGGATCTGATGCACTCGGCGCACGGTCTCAATGACGTCGGCTTTGCCGACCCGCGCTACGACGCCCTGCTGGCGGCCGCCGGAGCCGAACTGGACCCGGCGCGCCGTGCCGCGCTGCTGCAGCAGGCTGAGGCGATGCTGCTGGAGGCGCTGCCAGTGATCCCGGTGTATTTTTATGTGACCAAGCGTCTGGTCAAGCCTTGGGTGAAGGGCTGGCAGGGCAATATCATGGATCACCACCGTAGCCAGTACCTGTACCTGGAATCGCACTGAATGCTGCGCTTTGCTGCCATGCGACTGCTCACGGCCGTGCCGACGCTGCTCCTGTTGGTGACCGCAGCGTTCTTCATGATGCGCGCCGCGCCCGGCGGGCCCTTCGACAGTGAGCGGGTACTGGCACCGGAAGTACAGAAGCAGCTGGAAGCGGCGTACCACCTGGATGAATCCCTGCCGCAGCAGTACCTGCGTTATCTCGGCTCGCTGCTGCAGGGTGATCTGGGTCCATCCTTCCAGTACGCCGGCTTCAACGTGAACGAGCTGATTGCGGCCGGGTTTCCGGTCTCCCTGCAGCTCGGCCTGCTGGCCATGCTGCTGGCCTTGCTGGTTGGCGTGAGTGCGGGCATTTACGCCGCCCTGCACCAGAACCGGCTGCCGGACTACACGGTGATGACGCTGGCGATGACCGGCATCTCCATCCCCAACTATGTGGTGGCCCCGCTGCTGATCCTGCTGTTTGCCATCACGCTCGGCTGGCTGCCAGCCGGCGGCTGGGAGGCCGGCAGCCTGGCCAACCGCGTGCTGCCGGTGATCGCGCTGGCGCTGCCGCAGATCGCCTACATCGCACGGCTCACGCGCGGATCCATGATCGAGGTACTGCGCCAGAACTTCATCCGCACCGCGCGCGCCAAGGGCCTGCCCGAGCGGGTGGTGCTGCTGCGCCATGCGCTGCGTCCGGCCCTGCTGCCGGTATTGTCCTACCTGGGCCCGGCAGCGGCCGGCATCATCACCGGCTCGGTGGTGATCGAGCAGATCTTCGGCATCCCGGGTCTGGGCCGGTATTTTGTCCAGGGCGCGCTCAACCGCGATTACACCCTGGTGATGGGCGTGGTGATTTTCTACGGCGTGCTGATCGTGCTGTTCAATTTTCTGGTGGACCTGCTCTACGGCGTGCTGGACCCGCGGGTGCGGCTGCAATGAGCCCGGACCTTGCCCCGTCGCTGCCCCAGGGCCGCAGCCTGTGGCAGGACGCGCGCCGCCGCCTGCTGCGCAACCGCGCGGCGGTCGTGGCCCTGTTGCTGCTGATCCTGATCGTGGGCCTGGTGCTGCTCGGGCCGCTGTTCTCGCCCTTTGGCTACGACGAGATCGACTTCGACGCCGACTGGAGCGCGCCACCTTTTACTTCTGAACACTGGTTTGGCACCGACAGCCTGGGCCGCGATCTCTTTACCCGTACCCTGCACGGCGGGCGTATCTCACTGCTGGTGGGGGTGGTGGCTACCCTGGTTTCACTACTGATCGGCGTCAGCTGGGGCGCGGTGGCCGGTTACTTCGGCGGGCGGGTGGACCAGATCATGATGCGTATCGTGGACATCCTCTACGCCTTGCCCTTCATGTTTTTCGTGATCCTGCTCATGGTGCTGTTCGGCCGTCACCTGGTGCTGATCTTTGTCGCCATCGGCGCCATCAACTGGCTGGACATGGCGCGCATCGTGCGCGGCCAGACGCTCTCGCTGCGGCAGAAGGAGTTCATCGAGGCGGCGCGCGTCTCCGGCGTGCGGCCGCTGGGGATCATCCGTCGGCACATCGTGCCCAATCTGCTGGGAGTGGTGGCGGTGTACGTCACCCTGACCATCCCGCAGGTGATCCTGGTCGAATCCTTCCTCAGCTTCCTCGGCCTGGGCGTGCAGGAACCGGCCACCAGCTGGGGCGCGCTGGTCAACGACGGCGCACGGGAAATGGAATCCACCCCCTGGGCGCTGATCTTCCCCGCCGCATTCCTCGCCCTGACCCTGTTTTGCTTCAATTTCATCGGCGACGGGCTGCGTGATGCGCTAGACCCGAAGGACCGCTGAAATGCCTCGCAGCCCGTTGCCGATGAATCCCGGCCCCCGAGCCGGGATCCAGTTTTCCGAGATGAATGACGGCTGCGCGATGCCCTGGACCCGAAGGACCGCTGAATCATGAGCCTGCTGGAGGTGGATCAGCTGCAGGTACGCTTCGCCACGCCGGACGGAGTGGTGCAGGCCGTCAACGGCGTGAGCTTCACGCTGGAGCCGGGGCAGGCGCTGGGCATCGTCGGCGAATCGGGCTCGGGCAAGTCGCAGACCGCGCTGGCGATCCCGGGACTGCTCGCCGCCAATGCCCGGGTCAGCGGCCGGATCCACTTCGAGGGCGCCGACCTGCTGCAGGCGCGCCCGGCAACGCTCAGCCGCGTGCGTGGCGCGCGCATCGGCATGGTGTTCCAGGATCCGATGACCTGCCTGAACCCCTACCTCACGCTGCGCCGGCAGATGACCGAGGTGCTGATCCGCCACCGGGGCCTGAGCGAGGCCGCCGCCGCCGCGGAGTGCCTGCGCCTGCTCGATGCGGTACGCCTGCCGGAGGCCGCCCGCCGCCTGCAGGCCTATCCACACCAGCTCTCCGGCGGCCAGCGGCAGCGGGTGATGCTGGCCATGACCCTGCTGTGCCGTCCACCCCTGCTGATCTGCGACGAGCCCACCACCGCGCTCGACGTCACCGTGCAGGCCCAGGTGCTGGACCTGCTGGCCGAGCTGCGCCGCGAGATGGGCATGGCGATCATCCTGATTACCCATGATCTGGGCGTGGTGGCCGAGCTCTGCGAGCAGACCCTGGTGATGTACGCCGGCCAGGTCATGGAATACGGCCCCACACGGCGCCTGCTGGAGAGCCCGCGCCACCCCTATACCCGCGGCCTGCTGCAGTCGCGGCCGCGACTGGATCAGCCTCTGGACCAGCCATTGATCGCGATCCCTGGCCAGCCGCCCGACCTGGTGGATCTGCCGCCGGGCTGCCCGTTTGCTCCCCGCTGCCCGCAGGTCATCCCCCTGTGCCACAGCCATCGGCCGCTGCCCACGCGCGAGCAGGGCGTGGTGCAGGCCTGCCACCTGCTGGTGTGAATCTTCTATTGCCAAACGCCGGCGCAGGCGCATAATCCGGCGCAAAGCAGATAAAAACCGGGCACAGCCCGGACCGTGCGCAGTGAGAGCGGGCAGGGTGCACCCTGCCCAGGCCAACAAGGGGGAGACGATGCGTCTAGGCAAGCAGGTTCGTCCGCGCCGGCTGAGCGCGGCGCTGGTGGCGGTGTGTGCCGGTATGTACAGCAACGCGGGACAGGCCATCACCTTCACGTTGCCGTGGAGCGACGAGGAAACCATCGAAGGGGTGCTCAACACCACCATCACCGCCGGCGCGCAGTGGCGGCTGAAGAATCCCAGCAGCGATCTGATCGGCAAGTCCAATCTCAACCCGGATCTCTGCGGCCGCAGCGCCACTGGCCGGCCCTTCTACCAGTCCTGCCAGGGCCTGTTCCGCACGCAGATCTTTCCGGCGCAGCGTCTGGTGGACGCCCCGGGGCAGTTCTCGCTCAACGCCGACGACGGCAACCTCAACTACGCCAAGGGCGACATCACCCAGGCGCCGGTGAAGCTGACCCAGGACCTCACGCTGACGCTCGGCAATTTCGGCTTCTTTGCCAAGACCCTGTTCTTCTACGACTTCATCAACAACGATTTCACCGAGACGCATCCCAACCGCATCACCTCGGAGAATGTCGACCGGGTCGGCAACATTTCAAACTCCAGCACGGATGACACGCCACGCACCGATTCCCGGCCCTGCCCGGCGGACCGCAACCCCGGCGGCGGGCCCTGCGGCATCGTCTATGGGGCGGGAGCGCTGGTGCGCTCCGAGCGCACCGACAAGGAAGTGCTGCGCCAGATCGGTACTGATCTGCAGATTCTCGACGCCTATTTCTACGGCACGCTGCCGCTGCCCTTCGAGAAGGAGCTGACCTTCAAGATCGGCCGTCAGAGCGTCAACTGGGGTGAGTCCACCCTGCTGGTGTTCGATTCGGTCAACCAGGCCAACCCGATCAATGCCAACAACTTCTTCCGCGTGGGCTTCCAGGTGGAGGAGGTCTTCACGCCCGTGGGCATGGTGTTCCTCTCCACCGAGCCCTTCACCAACACCACGCTGGAAGGGTTCTACCAGCTCGAATGGATGCCGCTGGAAGCGCCGGCGCCGGGCTCGTTCTTCTCCTTCCTGGACGCCGGCACCAACAACGCCATCAACCATTTCAACATCAGCTTCGGTGGCGCGGCGGAAGACCCGGAGCGGCTGGGGCGGCTGCTCGACAACCCGCTGTCGGGCCTGACCAACACCACCAGCACCGGCCTGCGCCTGCCCGACAACGAGCCCGACGCCGCCGGCCAGTTCGGCGTCTCGCTGCGCTACTACGCCGAGTGGCTGAACAACGGCACCGAGCTGGGCCTGTACTACATGAACTACCACTCGCGTTCGCCCTTCGTCAGCTTCTTCTCCACCGAGCAGAGCTGCGCCAAGAACACCACCACCACGGCTGAATTCCTCGCCAGCTGCCCGGATATTCCCACGCTTCACCAGGGCAATGATCCGGAGGGCGCTACCGACAGCGCCGTGCACTTCGACACGCTCAGGCTGCTGCTGGAATACCCGGAGAACATCCAGCTCATCGGCGCCAGCTTCAACACCACGCTGGGCGATTTCTCCATCCAGGGCGAGGTGGCCTACCGCCCCAGGGCGCCGCTGCAGGTGGACCTGGAAGACCTGGCCTTTGCCGCCTTCGCGCCCACCCTGTCCAACTGCCACGTGGCGCCGGGCTGCGCCGGCACGGGCGGCGCGCTGGTGGGCGGGGTGGGGACCTTCCCGGACGGCAGTACCGGCGTGTATCCGTCCAGCGATTACGTGATCGACGCCGCTGGCCGCCGGGCGCGTTCAACGACACCTATGACTTGGCCGTGGGCCACATGACCGGCTCGGCGCGCTCCTTCCCGAGCTTCATCATCCCCTACCGGATGGGCGACGACCAGATCGGCCTCAACCCGGCCAACAGCTATATCCGCGGCTGGGAGAAACTGGATACCTATCAGTTCAACCTGGGCGGCACGCTGGTGCTCGGCGCCACGGAAAACCCCTTCGGTGCCGACCAGGTCATCATGCTGTTCGAGACCGGGGCCACCTGGGTGCCGGACCTGCCGTCCCTGGACGTGCTGCAGTTCGAGGCGGCGGGCACCTACACCCACGCCAGCGCCGGCGCCGACGGCACGGGCGCCGACCGCTCACGCCAGGCCTGCTCGTCCAACCCCACGTGCAGCTTTGGCCCCGACGGTCTGCGCTTCAACCCCACCCAGCAGGATCGGCGCTATTTCCCCGACAAGCTCTCCTACGGTTACGTGATCATCACCCTGATCCGCTACGAATCGGTGTTTCCGGGCATCAGCTTCCAGCCCACCATCATCCTCAAGCACGACGTCAAGGGCACCGCGCCGGGGCTTGCCACCAACTTCATCGAGGGCCGCAAGCAGGCCGACGTGCTACTGGAAACCCGCTACAAGTCGGCCCTGTCGTTCAACGTGGGCGGCAGCTTCTTCACCGGCGGCGGCCCGGCCAACCTCAACCGCGACCGCGACGCCCTGCGCGCCTTCGTCAAGTACCAGTTCTGACGCGGGCAGGCTTTCCGCCGCGTGCCGGCTGCTGCGCCGGCCGCGGCGTGAGCAGCGGCTTGAGAAAGCGCCCGGTGTGCGAGCGCGGATTGCGCGCGATGTCCTCGGGCGTGCCCTCGGCGACGATCTCGCCGCCGCCGCTGCCGCCTTCCGGGCCCAGGTCCAGGATCCAGTCGGCACGTTTGATCACGTCCAGGTTGTGTTCGATGATCACCACGGTATTGCCGTGATCGCGCAGCCGTTCCAGCACGCGGATCAGCTGTGCCACGTCGTGAAAATGCAGGCCGGTGGTCGGCTCGTCGAGGATGTACAGGGTCTGCCCGGTATCGCGGCGTGACAGCTCCTTGGCGAGCTTGATGCGCTGCGCCTCGCCGCCGGAGAGCGTGGTCGCGTTCTGCCCCAGGGTGATGTAGGACAGGCCCACATCCATCAGTGTCTCCAGCTTGCGGCGCAGGGCGGGCACGGCCTTGAAGAATTCCAGCCCGTCCTCCACGGTCATGTTGAGCACTTCATCAATGGTCTTGCCGCGGTACTTGATCTCCAGCGTCTCGCGGTTGTAGCGGCGCGCCTTGCAGACGTCGCAGGTCACGTACACGTCCGGCAGGAAGTGCATCTCCACCTTGATCACGCCATCGCCCTGGCAGGTCTCGCAGCGGCCACCCTTGACGTTGAAGCTGAAGCGCCCGGCCTCGTAGCCGCGCGCGCGGCTCTCCGGCACTCCGGCAAACAGCTCGCGGATTGGCGTGAACAGGCCGGTGTAGGTCGCCGGGTTGGAGCGCGGCGTGCGCCCGATGGGGGACTGGTCGATGTCGATCACCTTGTCCAGGTGCTCGAAGCCCTCGATCCCGTCACAGGCTGCATGGTGGCTGGCCGCGCCATTGAGCACGCGCGCGGCGTAACCGTAGAGGGTGTCGTTGATCAGCGTGGATTTTCCGGAACCGCTGACCCCGGTGACGCAGGTGATCAGCCCCAGCGGGATGCGGGCCGTGACCTCGCGCAGGTTGTTGCCGCGCGCCCGGCGGATCAGCAGTGCGCGATCCTTGACGGGCGGATGGCGGGTCTGCGGTACGGCAATGGATTCCGCGCCGGACAGATAGCGGCCGGTCACCGACTCCGGCGCGCGCATCACGTCCTCCGGGCGCCCCTGGGCGACGATCCGCCCGCCGTGCACGCCGGCGCCGGGGCCGATGTCCACCACGTGGTCGGCAGCGCGGATGGCTTCCTCGTCGTGCTCGACCACGATCACGGTATTGCCCAGATCGCGCAGGCGGGTGAGGGTGGCGAGCAGACGCTCGTTGTCGCGCTGGTGCAGGCCGATGCTCGGCTCGTCCAGCACGTACATCACGCCCACCAGCCCGGCGCCGATCTGCGAGGCCAGGCGGATGCGCTGCGCCTCGCCGCCGGAAAGCGTCTCGGCGCTGCGCGCCAGGGTCAGGTATTCCAGCCCCACGTTATTGAGGAATCCCAGGCGCGCGGTGATTTCCTTGAGGATCTTGTCGGCGATCTCGCCCTTGTGGCCGGGCAGCTTGAGCGCAGTGAAGAACGCCTCGGCCTCGCGCACCGACAGCACCGAGAGCTGCGGCAGGTTGCGGTCGGCCACGAAGACGTGGCGCGCGGCGCGGTTGAGGCGTTCCCCGCCGCAGTCGGGGCAGGGCTTCTGGCTGAGGTACTTGGCCAGCTCCTCGCGCACCGCGTCGGATTCGGTCTCGCGGTAGCGGCGTTCCAGGTTGGGGATGATGCCCTCGAAGCGGTGCGTGGAGACCCGCAGCCGGCCGCGCTCGTCGGGTGATTCAAAGGCGATCTTGTCGGTGCCGCTGCCATAGAGCAGCACCTGGCGGGCCTGTTCCGGCAAGCGGTTGAAGGGTTTTTCCGGGTCGAAGCCGTAGTGTTTGGCCAGCGAGAGCACGAAGTGCCAGTAGTAGGGATTCTTCCTGTCCCAGGAGCGGATCGCACCGGCCGCCAGGGAGAGGTCCGGCTGCGCCACCACGCGTTCCACGTCGAACACCTGCAGGGTGCCCAGGCCGTCGCAGGTCTGGCAGGCGCCATGCGGCGCGTTGAAGGAGAACAGACGCGGTTCGAGCTCCTCCAGCGAGTAACCGCAATGCGGGCAGGACATGCGCGCCGAGAACATCAGGCTGTCCGCCGTGCCGCCGTGCGGCGCGACGATGGCGAGCCCGTCCGACAGCCGCAGTGCGGTCTCGAAGCTCTCGGTCAGCCGCTGACGGATGTCCGGACGCACCTTGAAGCGGTCCACCACCACTTCGATGTCGTGCTTGAGCTTGCGGTTGAGGGTGGGGGCCTCGTCGAGCTCGTACACCGTGCCGTCCACCCGCACGCGCACGAAGCCCTGCGCGCGCGCCTGCTCAAACCATTCCGCGTGCTCGCCCTTGCGGCCCCGCACCACGGGCGAGAGCAGCATCCACGCACTGTTCTCCGGCTGTGCCAGCACGCTGTCCACCATCTGCGCCACTGACTGCGCCTCCAGCACCCCGCCGTGATCCGGGCAGCGCGCGGTGCCCACGCGCGCAAACAGCAGGCGCAGGTAGTCGTGGATCTCCGTTACCGTGCCCACGGTGGAGCGCGGGTTGTGGCTGGTGGATTTCTGCTCGATGGAGATCGCCGGAGACAGGCCTTCTATGCTGTCCACATCCGGCTTCTGCATCATGCTCAGGAACTGGCGCGCGTAGGCGGAGAGCGATTCCACATAGCGCCGCTGGCCCTCGGCGTAGAGCGTATCGAAGGCCAGCGAGGATTTGCCCGAGCCCGAAAGCCCGGTGATGACGATGAGCCGGTCGCGCGGCAGGTCGAGCGAGACGTTCTGCAGATTGTGCGTGCGTGCGCCGCGGATGCGGATGCTGTCCATGAAAAATCAGGGCCGGGGGGAAAGAACCGGCTAATATAGGCCGATCCTTCCCGTACTCCAAAGTGTGCCGCCCTTTTTGCGGCAACTGGCCCTGATGTCCAACTTTTTCCTCCCTTGCGCCCTGCAGCGCGCGCGCTCCTGATGAACGCCGGCGAGATCCGCGCGGTGGCGAGCCTGGCGTTTGTCTATGCCCTGCGCATGCTGGGCATGTTCATGGTGCTGCCGGTCCTGGCGCTGTACGCCCAGGGTCTGCCCGGTGGCGCCACTGCGCTGCAGATCGGCCTGGCCATCGGCCTCTACGGGCTGGCGCAGGCGGCGCTGCAGGTGCCGCTGGGCTGGCTGTCCGATCGCGTCGGCCGCAAGCCGGTGATCGTGGCCGGCATGCTGCTGTTTGCGCTCGGCAGCCTGATCGCGGGCCTGAGCGAGAGCATCGAGGGAGTGCTGCTCGGACGCTGCATCCAGGGCCTGGGCGCGGTGTCCTCGGCGGTCTCCGCACTGCTTGCGGACGTGACCCGCGAGCAGGTGCGCACCACCGCCATGGCGGTCATGGGCGTGGGCATGGGTGGCGCCTTCATCCTGGCGCTGGTGCTGGGCCCCGTGGTGGCCGGGCTGATCGGCGTGGACGGCATCTTCCTCATGACCGCGGTGCTGGCCCTGTCGAGCATCCCGCTGGTGCTGTGGTGGGTGCCGCGCGCGCCCGTGCAGCCGGCACAGCCCGGCGGCATGGCGCTGGCCTTTGCCAGCCCGGAGCTGCTGCGGCTGGATGCCGGCATCTTTCTGCTGCACGCCTGCATGACGGCCCTGTTCGTGGCTCTGCCCTTTGCCCTGACCGAAACCCTGGCGCTGGACAGCGCCGCCCACTGGCAGATCTACCTGCCGGTGCTGCTGCTCTCGGTACTGCCGGTCTTTCCGCTGATCCGCTGGGCCGAGCGCAGCGGACACGCCAAGCCGGTCTTTGTTGCGGCGGTGGCCCTGCTGGCAGTGGCCCTGCTGGCCGCCGGCGCGCTGCATGACGACGCGCCGGGCCTGGTGCTGGCCCTGCTGGCCTACTTCGTGGCCTTCAATTATCTCGAGGGCGCGCTGCCCTCGCTGATCTCCCGCCAGGCCCCGCCCCAGCACAAGGGCGCGGCGCTGGGGGTGTACGCATCCGGCCAGTTCCTGGGCGGATTCACCGGCGGCCTGCTGGGCGGGATCGCCCTGGGCCTGTTCGGCGTCGGGGGGGCATTGGCGGTGGCCGGACTATTGCCCATAATCTGGCTCGGCTTCGCAATCCGGCTCAACCCGCCAGCGGCGGCAGCGCACCGACCTACACATTAACTGGGAGTAGCCCATGGCACGCGGAATCAACAAAGTCATCCTCATCGGCAATCTGGGCAAGGACCCGGAGACCCGCTACCTCCCCTCCGGCGGGGCCGTCACCAATGTCACGCTGGCCACTTCCGAAAGCTGGCAGGACAAGACCTCCGGCGAGAAGAAGGAAAAGACCGAGTGGCACAACGTGGTGTTCTTCAACAAGCTCGGCGAGATCGCCGGCCAGTACCTGAAGAAAGGCTCCAAGGTGTACGTGGAAGGCAGCCTGCGCACGCGCAAGTGGCAGGACAAGGAAGGGCAGGACCGCTACACCACCGAGATCGTCGCCAACGAGATGCAGATGCTCGACGGCCGTCCCGGCGGCAGTGGCGCCGCGCCCATGGACGAGGGCAGCCCCGCCAGCAGCCGCCCCAGCCGTGCCCCCGCCAAGTCCGCCGCCCCCGCTGCCCAGCAGGCGCCCGCCGACGCCAGCTTCGAAGACGACGACATCCCCTTCTGAACCCTAAAACCCAATACGTAAAACCTAAAACGTAATACGTAAAACGCTGAAGGCCCCTTCCTTACAGTCTGAACTGCTCGCCCAGATACACCCTGCGCACCATCTCGTTGTTGAGCAGGGCCTGCGGTTCTCCTTCGGCGATCACCTGGCCTTCGGCGAGGATGTAGGCGCGTTCGCAGATGCCCAGGGTCTCGCGCACGTTGTGGTCGGTGATGAGTACGCCGATGCCGCGTGCGCGCAGGTGATGGATGATCTGCTGGATGTCACCGACGGCGATCGGGTCCACGCCGGCAAAGGGTTCGTCGAGCAGGATGAAGCGCGGATTGGCGGCCAGCGCACGGGCAATCTCCACCCGGCGCCGCTCGCCGCCGGAGAGGGCCTGACCTTCGGCGTCGCGGATGTGGCCGATGTGCAGCTCGCCCAGCAGGCGCTCCAGCTCCAGATCCCGCGCGGTCTTGTCCAGGCCGGGCCGCACTTCCAGGATGGCCAGGATGTTCTCGGCCACCGTGAGCTTGCGGAACACGCTGGCTTCCTGTGGCAGATAGCCGATGCCCAGGTGCGCGCGCCGGTGCATGGGCGCGTGGGTGATGTCCTCGCCGTCCAGGGTGATGCGGCCACCGTCGGCCGGGATCAGGCCCACCATCATGTAGAACGAGGTGGTCTTGCCCGCGCCGTTGGGGCCGAGCAGGCCAACGATCTCGCCGGCGCCCACCGAGATGGAGACGTCGCGCGCCACGGTGCGCTTCTTGAAGCGCTTGACCAGATGCTGGGCGCTGAGGGTGGTGGTGCTCATTCGGGCGCGGGCTCCGGCGGCTGGATGATGATCTTGACCTGTGAGCCGTTGCTGCCCGCCGCCTGGATGCGCCGCTCGGCGACGTTGTAGCGGATGCTCTCGCCGGCAATTTCATCGGCGCCGCGCGTCAGCCGGGCGTTGCCGATCAGTTCGGCGATACCGCTCGCCGAGTTGTAGGACAGCCGCTGGGCGCGCGCGGAGATGTTCTGCGCCTTGCTTGGTGCCTCGCCCTGCGTTGTCGGTGTGGTGTGGGTGAGCAGGGCGGGGTTGCCTTCCACCACGGCGTCGAACTGGCCGTTGGCCAGCTGGCGCAGCTCCATGCGGCTGCCGCTGAACTGGAACTGCTCGGTCACCAGCCGGACGTTGCCGCGGTACTGGGTCACGCCGTCCGCCTGCCATTCGGCGGTGTCGGCGGTGATGGTGACCGGGCCGCTGTATGCGGCGCGCGGCGCGACCGCATCCTGCGCCTGCGCCAGCCCGCAGAGGGCGAGCGCGCACAGCCCCGCCCATGCCTCAGCCCGGCGGAGCATGCTGCACCTCGACATTGCCGAACAGCTGGATGCGCCGGCCGGCCCAGTCCGCCAGCAGGCCGTTGGCCTGGGCCGAGCGCAGGGGGCCGTTCAGACGCAGCGCGTCGTCGCTGCTCAGGGTGCGCGCGGGCAGGTCCAGCCACAGCCGGCCGGCCTGCAGCTGCAGGGTTTCGTCGCTGGCGAGCGTGGCGCTGCCGAGCACGGGGGCGTCCAGCCGCAGGCGCTGCTGGTAGGCCGGCATGGCGCCGCCGGGGGCGCTGAGCTGCCAGACGTCACCGCCCGCCAGGCGGTCGAGCTGCAGGGCGTCGAGCTCGGCGGACTGGTCGTCGAAATAGCGGATGCTCGTCGCCTGCACGCGCATCTCCAGTTCACCGTCGGCGTTGTAGCGGCGCCATTCGGCGTCGTGGACCTGGTAGCGCGGGCTGCGGTCGCGGTCTGCTTCCCGGATCGGCGCGGCGGCGTCGAAGCCGCGCAGCAGCCACCACAGCAGCAGCAGGCCGGCGACCAGCGGGATCAGGAAGCCGCGCATTCAGCGCGGGCTCCGTGCGGCGAGCAGCAGGTCGGTGACTTCACGCACCGCGCCGCAGCCGCCGGGGTAGCGGCTGACCAGGTGCGCGTGCGCGCTGGCTTCCGGATGCGCGTCCGCCGGCACGCACGCCAGGCCCACGCGCTTGAACAGCGGTACGTCGGGCACGTCGTCGCCCACGTGTGCGCACTCGGCATCCTGCAGGCCGAGCTGGTCACGGATGCGCAGATAGGCCGGCTCCTTGTCCTCGTTGTCCAGCACGATGTGCTGCACGCCCAGCCATTCCAGCCGCCGGCGCATGGCTTCGGAGGGGCGGCCGGAGATCACGGCGATCGGATAACCGGCTTTCAGCCACTGGCGGATCCCGTAGCCGTCGCGCACGTAGTTGGTCTTGGTTTCTTCCGAGTTGGGGCCGATGTAGAGCTTGCCGTCGGTGAGCACGCCGTCTATGTCCAGGAACAGGCAGCGCACGCGAGCGGCGCGGGCCAGGATCGCCTCGCCGTAGGGGATGGCCGGTGACATCAGACCACCCCCGCGCGCAGCAGGTCGTGCATGTGGATGACGCCCGCCAGCCGCTCGTCCGCGCTCTTCACCAGCAGGGCGGTGATCCGGTGCTGCTCCATCTGTGCCACCGCCTCGGCGGCCAGCTGGTCGGCGTGCAGGCTCTTGCCGCCGCGGGTCATGACTTCGGTGATGCCGACGCTGCGCACGTCCACGCCGCTGTCGAGCACCCGGCGCAGGTCGCCGTCGGTGAAGACGCCGAGCACCCGGTCCTGTGCGTCCACGATGGCGGTCATGCCCAGACCCTTGCGCGACATCTCCAGCAGGGCTTCGCTGAGGCTGGCCTGCGCACCGACGCGCGGCAGGCGGTCGCCGGTGTGCATGAGATCCCCGACCCTGAGCAGCAGCCGGCGGCCCAGCGTGCCGCCGGGATGGGAGAGGGCGAAGTCCTCGGGCTTGAAGCCGCGCGCTTCGAGCAGTGCCACGGCCAGCGCGTCGCCCATCGCCAGGGTGGCAGTGGTGCTGGCGGTGGGGGCCAGGTTCAGCGGGCAGGCTTCCTTGGCCACTGATACGTCGAGATGTACGTCCGCCGTGCGTGCCAGCGTGGAGGCAGGCTTGCCGGTCATGGCCACCAGGGGGACCTGCATGCGCTTGAGCAGCGGCAGCAGGGTGAGCACCTCGGCCGTTTCCCCGGAGTTGGACAGGGCCACGACCAGATCAGCGCGCGTGATCATGCCCAGGTCACCGTGGCTGGCTTCCCCGGGATGCACGAAGAAGGCGGGCGTGCCGGTGCTGGCCAGCGTGGCGGCGATCTTGCCGCCCACGTGCCCGCTCTTGCCCATGCCGGTGACGATGACACGCCCCTGGCAGGCCAGCAGCAGCTCGCAGGCACGCGCAAAGTGATCGTCCACGCGGGCGATCAGGGCGGTCAGGGCGTCGCGCTCGATTTCCAGCGCGCGACGGCCCAGTTTCTGGAGGGTGTCGGAATTCATGTCAGGCCGGGCTTGCAGTCCGGATCAGTATAAGCGTGTAGGCGAGGTAGATCGTCATCAGGGTGGCACCTTCCCAGCGGTTGATGCGCGGCGGCCGCCCGCGGAACCCCCAGGCAAACAGATACAGCAGCAGGGTGACCCCGACCATGGCCGGCAGGTCACGCAGCAGCACCCCGGCGGGGATCGCCCCGGGCGCGATCCAGGCCGGCGCCTGCAGGATGGCGAGCAGGTTGAACAGGTTGGAGCCCAGGATGTTGCCGATGGCGATGTCGTCCTCACCCTTGAGCAGGCCGGCCACGCTGGCGGCCAGCTCCGGCAGGCTGGTGCCGATGGCGACGATGGTCAGCCCGATCACCAGGTCCGACACTCCCAGGGTGCGGGCGATCTGCACCGCGCCCCAGATCAGCAACTGCGAGCTGGCCACCAGCAGCACCAGGCCGATGACGATCCACAGCAGCGCACGCCCGGTGGGAAGCGGGGGCGGCAGTTCGGCATCCAGCTCGATCGCCAGCGCGTCGGCCTTGCCGCTGAGCGCGGCGCGCAGCATCCAGATCATGAAGGCGCCGAAGCCCAGCGCGAGCACGGTGGCGTCGCTGCGCGTGAGCTGATCGTCCAGGCACAGGGCCAGCACGCCGAGCGTGGCGGCCAGGCAGATCGGCAGTTCACGCCGCAGGATGCTGGAGCGCACGCCGATCGGGCGGATCAGCGCGCACAGGCCGACGATCAGCGCGGTATTGCAAAGATTGGAGCCGATGACATTGCCGATGGCGATGCCCGGATTGTCCTGCAGCGAAGCCAGGGTGGAGACGAACAGCTCCGGCGCGGAGGTGCCGAAGCCGACGATGGTCATGCCGATCACCAGCGGCGAGATGCCCGCCGCGCGCGCCAGGCCGGCACTGCCGAAGATGAAGCGATCGGCCGACCAGACCAGCAGAGACAGACCGACGATGACGGCGGCAAAGGACAGCAGCATGTGGAATCCCGGGGTCAGTGGGGCGGCGGTGCCCCTGAAGGCCGATGATTTTACCTGCTCAGCCCTGGCGTAGCAGGCTGGCGGCGTAGAAGCCGTCGGTCTGGTGGCGGTGGGGCCATAGCTGCAGGTCGGGCCCGTCCAGCGCCAGCGCCGCCCAGCCGGCGCGCTGGCGCAGGTCCTCGCGCGTGAATGCGGGGTCAGAGGCGAGGAACGCGTTCACCACCTCGTGGTTCTCGCGCGCGGAGAAACTGCAGGTGGCATAGACCAGCTGCCCGCCGGGTTTCACGCGTGCGGCGGCGGCGGTGAGGATGGCGAGCTGCTGCGCATGCAGTGCCTCCAGGTCGGGCCTGTGCAGGCGCGCCTCCGGGTTGCGCCGCAGGCGGCCGCTGCCGGAACAGGGGGCGTCCACCAGCACGGCGTCGAACAGGCCGCCGCCGGCGCGGCGCAGGCAGCGCAGTCCGGCGCGCTCGGCGCGAGGGCCCAGACGCTTCAGCCGGGCGGGGTCGTGATCCTCCGCAACCAGTTCGCCGCGGTCCTGCATCATCGCCGCTAGGGCGAGCGTCTTGCCGCCCGCCCCGGCGCAGGCGTCCAGCACCCGCGCGCCCGGCCGCGCCCGCACCACCTGGGCGAGCAGCTGGCTGCCTTCGTCCTGTGGTTCCAGGCGCCCGTCGCGCAGGGCCGGGAGCGTCATGGGCAGACGCTTGTGCAGGCGCAGGCCCCAGGG
>JBKHXN010000128.1:0-47325 GCA_046565985.1 Gammaproteobacteria bacterium | reverse complement strand
TTGCGCTCGCGCCGCGCCTGCACCGTGCGGCTCTGGGCGTCGAGCACATCGCTGATGGTGCGCGTGCCGGCCTCGTAGCCGTTGCGGGTGGCCTGCTCGGCGGCCTCGGCCGAGCGCAGCGCGCGTGACAGCGCCTGCACCTGCACGTAGGCGGTCTGCACCTGGCGGAACAGCTGGCGGGTCTCCCGCTCGGTATCGGAGCGCAGGCGCGTCAGCTCGGTTTCGGCGCCGCGCAGCAGCGCTTCGGCCTCGCGCACGCGGCTGGCACTGATGCCGCCGCTGTAGATCGGGATGTTGAGTTCCACGCCCACCAGGCCGCGGTCGGCCAGTTGGCCGACGCGGGATTCCTGGTTGTCCACGCGGCTGATGGAGGCCACCGCGTCGAGCGTCGGCAGGCCCTCCGAGCGGCGGCTCTTGAGATTGGCGCGGGCCACGTCCACCTGCTCGGTGGCGCTGCGCACGCGCGGGCTTGATTCCAGTGCCGTGGCGATCCACTGCCCCACGTCGTCGGGCTGCAGCGGGGGGAACTGCACTTCATCGCCCAGTTGTGGCAGCACGGCGCGGCCCTGGCCGGTGGTTTCGTCCAGGGCGTCCTGCGCGTTCTGCAGCGCGCTCTCGGCACCGAGCAGCCGGGCCTGGGCGAGGTCGCTGCGCGCCTGGGCTTCCTTGAGATCGGTTCCGGCGACCAGTTCCACGTCGTAGCGTTTCTGGGTGTCGTCCAGCGATTCGCGCAGGGCCTTGGCCTCGGCCTGGGCCTGGGCCAGGGCGTCCTGCGCGGTGAGCACCGCGAAGTAACGCTCGGCCACGCGCCGCAGCAGCTGCTGGGTGCGGTCGGCCAGGCGCGAATCGGCCAGCGCGTCGCGGGCACGGGCGCGGTCGCGGCGCGCAAACCAGTCGAGCCGGAACAGCGGCTGGCGGACTTCCAGCGCGGCGCTGTATCCGGAATAGCTCTCCTCGAAGCTGCTGAAGAAGGCGCTGGTGACCTCGCTTTCCACGTATTGCGCGTCACCGCGCAGGCCGACGCTGGGACGCAGGGTGCCGCGCTCCTGGGCGCCGGCCTCGCGTTCGGCGTCGTACTGGGCCAGGGAGACGGGCACCACCGGGTCGCGCTCCACCGACAGGCGCAGCGCTTCGCTGAGGCTCATGGCCTGCGCAGCTGGCGCGCCCAGGGTGAGGCCCAGCACCAGCAGCAGGCGCGGGAGCGATCCGCAGCGAGGCTCAGGCCGCGGCGGCATCAGAACAGAGTCCATGAAACACCTCGTTGCGGATGCGGGCGATGAGCGCGTCCAGGGCGCGGTCGTCCGCAGGGTTGAACAGGGGTTGCCAGGCCAGGCCATTGAGATGGTAATGCGCGTGGCGCGCCAGCACCCGGTAGGGGTCGCGGACCTGGTGGTGCTCCAGCACGCCTTCCGCGTGAACCAGGTTGTGCATGCCCACGCACAGGCTCCACAGGCCGGTCGTGAGTTCCTGCACCGACTGGCCGTGCAGTTGCAGGTCGCCACTCTGTACGGCGTGCTCGACGATGCCGATCACGATCTCACCCAGCCGTGAGGCCGAGAGAATGTGCGCCTCGCGCCGCGCGCGCGAGGCCGCGCCCCAGACCACCTGGGTGTGGGCGAACTGTTCCAGGCGGAAGTGCTCCGGGTGGCGGCTGACGAAGATCATGTCGGCGATGAAGATCGCGAACATGCGGTCGCGCGGACGGCTGGCCCAGTGGCCTGCGCGTTCGAACAGCTCCACGCGCAGGCGGATGGAGTCGGTCATCAGCGCGACCAGCAGGTCTTCCTTGCTGGCGAAATGCTGGTAGAGCGTGCCGGTGGCGTAGTCGCAGTCTTCGGCGATGCGGGCCATCTGCAGGTTGAGCAGGCCGTGTTCGCGGATATGCGCACGCGCCGCGTCGAGGAACACCAGCTCCCGGGCGGCGAAATCACGTTCCTTGCGTTCTCGGGTGCCCATGGGCGGAGGAGGGTGGACGGCAGGGCCGTGAATCTAGTTCATGAAACGACGTGAAGTCAAAAGTTACGGGACGATTGGGCGTATGTGCCGCCATCTGTTATAAAATGTCTAATATTAGAGTCCTGTCCCTTCATGGCCGCCAAATCCCGCCTCTTTCGCGTCAGCTTCCGCAACCAGGACCAGGTCTACGAGATCTATGCCCGTGAGGTCAGCCACGGCGCGATGCTGGGCTTTGTGGAGATCGGCAAGCTCAGCTTTGGCGAGAAATCCGCGCTGGTGCTCGACCCGGCGGAGGAGAAACTCAAGACCGAGTTCGCCGATGTGGAGCGCTTCTACGTGCCGGTGCACGCGGTGATCCGCATCGACGAAGTGCGCCGCGCAGGGCCGGCGCGCATCCACGCTGCGGGCGAGGGCAGCAAGGTCACTCCGCTCTACCAGTTTGGCCAGGAGCCGCGGACTTGATCCGTTTTGCCATGCTCGGTTCGGGCAGCAAGGGCAATGCCACGCTGGTGGAGTGCGGACGCACCCGGGTGCTGGTGGACTGCGGCTTCAACCTGCGCGAGACCGAGGCGCGTCTGCTGCGCCTGGGGGTGGAGGCGGCGGCGCTGGATGCCATCGTGGTGACGCACGAGCACGGCGACCATCTGGGCGGGGTGGCGCGCCTGGCCCGTCGCCACCGGATCCCGGTCTGGCTCACCCACGGCACGCTCGCCGCCTGGCGTGATCCACAGGTGCCGGAGATACGCGCGTTCCATCCTCACGGCGAGCTGAGCATGGGCAGCCTGCAGCTCACGCCCTACCCGGTGCCGCACGATGCGCGCGAGCCCTGCCAGTACGTTTTCAGCGCCGGCGGCCGGCGGCTCGGCATCCTCTCCGACGCCGGTCACGTCACGCCGCACATGCGCGCGGTGCTCGACCGCTGCGACGCGCTGCTGCTGGAATGCAACCACGACCCGGCCCTGCTGGAAGCCGGCCCCTATCCGCAGGCGCTGAAGCGCCGCGTCGGCGGGGATCTGGGGCATCTGTCCAACCAGCAGGCCGGCGCCCTGCTCGCCAGCCTGGACTGCACGGCCCTGCAGCATCTGGTGCTCACCCACCTGTCGGAAACCAACAACACGCCAGCCCTGGCCGAGGCGGCCGTGACGCAGGCGCTGGGCCGCACCGGGCCCTGGATGGTCTGCGCCGGTCAGGATCGGGGACTGGACTGGCGCGAGATCGCCTGAGCGCCGCGCCCCAGCTCGGACGGCAAACATGGGAAAATAGCGGCTGACTCCGCCGCCGCTCCCCATGACCCTGCACCTTCTCCCTGGCCGACCCGCGCTCTCCGCCTTCCGCCTGGAGCGCCTGCGCGCCCGGCTGCCCGCCGCCCTGCGGCGCCTGGAGGTGCTGGATTTCTACCTGGTGGACGGCGAGGCCGATCCGGCACGACTGCGCCAGCTGCTCGGCGACGGCCCCGAGAACTTTCCGCAGGCCGAGGGCCTGTGCTTCGTGGTGCCGCGCATGGGCACCCTGTCACCCTGGTCGAGCAAGGCCACCGACATCGCCCGTGTCTGCGGCCTGGACGGCGTGCGGCGCATCGAGCACGGCCGGGTCTACGCGTTTGACGGGCTCGCCGCGCTGCCGCCGGAGGCGCTGGCGCTGATCCACGATCCGATGATGGAATCGGTGCTCACCGATCCCGCCCGGCTCGGCCAGGTATTCGCCGCCCAGCCGCGCCGCCCGCTGCGCCGCGTGGACGTGCTGGCGGGCGGCACGCAGGCGCTGCACGCGGCCAACCGCGACTGGGGGCTGGCGCTGTCCGGCGAGGAGATGGAGTACCTCGCGGCGCACGCGCGCCAGTCCGGCCGCAACCCGACCGACGCCGAGCTGATGATGTTTGCCCAGGTCAACTCCGAGCACTGCCGGCACAAGATCTTCAACGCGGAATTCACCGTGGACGCTCAGGTGCAGCCGCACTCGCTGTTCCAGATGATCCGCATGAGCCACGCCGCAAGCCCCGACGGGGTGCTGAGCGCGTACAAGGACAATTCGGCGGTCATCGCCGGGCCGCAGGGGATGCGCTTCTTCCCGGACGCCGATCACCACTGGCGCGAGCACGAGGAAGCGGTGGCGATCCTGATGAAGGTGGAGACGCACAACCACCCGACCGGGATTTCTCCCCACCCCGGCGCCGCCACTGGCAGCGGTGGCGAGATCCGCGACGAGGCCGCCACCGGGCGCGGCGCGCGGCCCAAGGCCGGCCTGTGCGGCTTCAATACCGCCAACCTGCGCATCCCCGGCTTCATCCAGCCCTGGGAGGCGGAGCTGGGCCGCCCGCCGCGCATGGCCAGCGCGCTGCAGATCATGATCGACGGACCGCTGGGCGCGGCCGCGTACAACAACGAATTCGGCCGGCCCAATCTCAACGGCTATTTCCGCACCCTGGAAATGATCACGCCGGACGGCCGCAACCGCGGCTATCACAAGCCGATCATGATCGCCGGCGGCTACGGCAACATCCGTGTGCCGCACGTGGAGAAACTGCCGGTGATCGCCGGTGCCCGGCTGGTGGTGCTGGGCGGGCCCGCCATGCTCATCGGCCTGGGGGGCGGCGCGGCCTCGTCCATGGCCACCGGCACATCCAGTGCGGAGCTGGACTTTGCCTCGGTGCAGCGCGCCAACCCGGAGCTGGAGCGCCGCTGCCAGGAGGTGATCGACGCCTGCTGGGCGCTGGGGGAGGGCAATCCCATCCTGTCCATCCACGATGTCGGCGCCGGCGGCCTGTCCAACGCGCTGCCCGAGCTGGTGCACGCCGACGACCGCGGCGGGCATTTCCTGCTGCGCGACATCCACAGCGCCGACCCGGCGCTCTCGCCCATGGAAATCTGGTGCAACGAAGCGCAGGAACGCTATGTGCTGGCGGTGGCGCCCGAATCGCTGCCGCTGCTGGAAGCCGCGTGCGCGCGCGAGCGCTGCCCGATGGCGGTGGTGGGCACCGCCACCGTTGAACGCCAGCTGGTCGTGGAAGACAGTCTGGACTCCAGCCACGTGGTAGACATGCCCATGCCGGTGCTGCTGGGCAAGCCGCCGCGCATGCAGCGCAGCACCAGGCGCGAGGCATCGCGCGGCTCGCCCCTGCCGGTGACGAGCGTGAGCGAGGCCGCCGAGCGCGTGCTGCGCCTGCCGTCCGTGGCGTCCAAGTCTTTTCTCATCACCATCGGCGACCGCACCGTGGGCGGGCTCACCGTGCGTGACCAGATGGTCGGCCCCTGGCAGGTGCCGGTGGCGGATTGCGCGGTCACGCTGACCGGCTTCGAAGCGCGGAGCGGAGAAGCCATGGCCATGGGCGAGCGCCCGCTGCTGGCGCTGCTGGACGCGCCGGCCTCTGCCCGCATGGCAGTGGCCGAGGCGCTCACCAACATCGCCGCCGCCCCGGTGGCGCGGCTCGCCGACGTGCGGCTCTCCGCCAACTGGATGGCGGCCTGCGGCCAGGCCGACGAAGACGCGCGCCTGTTCGACGCGGTCAAGGCGGTGGGCATGGAACTGTGCCCGCAGCTGGGGATCGCCATACCGGTGGGCAAGGATTCGCTGTCCATGAAATCGCAGTGGCAGCAGGCCGGCAGCAGCCAGGTGCAAACCGCGCCGCTGTCGCTGGTCATCTCCGCCTTTGCGCCGGTGACGGATGCCTGGCGTACCCTCACGCCGCAGCTGCAGGCCGACAGCCGCACCCGCCTGATGCTGGTGGATCTGGGGCACGGCCGCAACCGGCTCGGCGGCTCGGCCCTGGCGCAGGTCTATGGCCTGCTCGGCGAGACGGCGCCGGATCTCGACGCGCCCGCCGAACTGCGCGCCGCCTTCGAGCTGATCCAGGACTGGAACCGGGCGGGCCGTCTGCTGGCCTATCACGACCGCTCCGACGGCGGGCTGTTCGTGACGCTCTGCGAGATGGCATTTGCCGCTCACTGCGGGCTGAAGATCGACCTGCCGCAGGCCGAGGCGCTGGGCGCGCTGTTCAGCGAGGAACTGGGCATGGTGGTGCAGCTGCGCGCCGAGGACGCGGACGCCTTTGCCGCCGCCGGCAGCGCGGCGGGCCTGACCATCCAGCTCCTCGGCCGTCCGGCGGACGACGATCAGATCCGCTTCGTCCTCGACGGGGCCCAGGTGTTTGCCGACAGCCGGGAACGTCTGCAGGCGCTGTGGAACCAGACCAGCGAGCAGATCGCCCTGCTGCGCGACAACCCCGACTGCGTGCGCGAGGCCCAGGCCCCGGGCCCGGCGGGCGATCCCGGCCTGCAGGTGCAGCTCGGCTTCGATCCGCGGCCGCTGCCCGTGCCCCGCGTGGCGCGGCGCCCGCGGGTGGCGATCCTGCGCGAGCAGGGTGTCAACGGTCACGTCGAGATGGCCTGGGCCTTCCACGCCGCCGGATTCGACAGCGTGGACGTGCACATGAGCGAGCTGCTCGGTGGCAGCGTGACGCTGGACGGTTTTGCCGGCCTTGCCGCCTGCGGCGGTTTTTCCTACGGCGACGTGCTCGGTGCCGGCCAGGGCTGGGCGCGCAGCATCCTGTTCAACCCGCGGGCACGCGACGCCTTCCAGCGCTTTCTGGCCGATCCGCGCAAGTTTGCGCTGGGCGTCTGCAACGGCTGCCAGATGTTTGCCGCGCTGCGCGAGATCGTCCCCGGCGCCGAGCACTGGCCGATGTTCCGCCGTAATCGCAGCGAACAGTTCGAGGCGCGCTGGTCGCAGGTGGAGATCACCGAATCAAAGTCGCTGTTCTTTGCCGGCATGGCGGGCTCGCGGCTGCCGGTGGCCGTGGCGCACGGCGAGGGCCGGGCGGAATTCTCCGCGCACGCCGACCTGTCACGCCTGCAGGCACAGGGACAGCTGGCGATGCGCTTCGTTGACGCAGGCGGACAGCCGGCGCAGCACTATCCGGCCAACCCCAACGGTTCGCCGCAGGGCCTGACCAGCGTGTGCAATGCGGACGGGCGCATCACCATCCTGATGCCGCATCCGGAACGCACGGTGGCGGCCGGGACCGGCTCCTGGTGGCCGCAGCGCTGGGACGCCAGGACGCCGTGGTTCCGCATGTTCCAGAACGCCCGGCGCTTCACGCAGGACGCCGGCTGAGCGGACCTATTCGCCGAAGTCGAACTCTTCCTTCGGCGGGTTGCCGTCGTACACGGCGTTCTGCCGGCTTTGCAGGTAGAGGCTGCGGATGAAGATGTAGCGGTCGTACTGCTGGGCCAGCAGCCGGTCGGCGCCGAGGAACTGGGCGCGCGTATCCACCGCGCCGGCCACCCCGACCGGGATCGAGATCTCGCTGTCGGCGTAGAAGGTCGGATCGCTGAAGCTGTCGCCGACGCGGCCGACGAGATCGCGGTTGGTGCTCGGCCCCAGGAAGGGCAGCATCAGGTACCAGCCCTGTCCCACGCCCCAGTATCCGAGCGTCTGCCCCAGGTCTTCCTCGTTGCGGGTCAGACCGATGCGGGTCGCCGGGTCGAGAAAACCGCCCAGCCCCACGGTGGTGTTGAACAGGAAGCGTCCGGTATCGCGCCCGGCCTGGGCAAACTTGCCCTGCAGCAGGTCGTTGACGATGACCGTGGGGTAGGTGAGGTTGTTGAAGAAATTGTGCAGGCCGCGCTGGAACTCGGAGGGAACTGCGCGGGTGTATCCCACGGCCACCGGGCGCAGCAGGTACTGGTCGGCTTTTTCGTTGAAGCCGTAGATCGCGCGGTTGAGCGGTTCGAGTGGGTCGGCGGGATCATCCGTGGGGGTGTGCGCGCAGCCGCCCAGCAGGGCGGCCAGCAGCAGATACAGCGCCGGGCGGGGATCGAGCATGTCTCAGACGTCTGTGGTGTCTAGCGACAGCAGGCTGCGCAGGCCCAGAAAATCCGCCAGCCCCCGAAGCTGGGCGGGGGCGCCCGCAAAGCGCAGCGGCCGGCCCTCGGCCGTGGCCTGGCGCTGCAGCCACAGCAGGAAGGCCAGGCCCGCGCTGTCGGCGCGCGTCACGCCGGAGAGATCCAGCGTGCCGGTGGCGCACAGCGCCGTACTGCGGCCCAGCAGTGCGGGCAGCGTATCGAGCGTCAGCGCTCCCTGCAGGGTCTCAGCCACGGGCACCCGGGGCAAATGCGCCGTTCTCCATGCGCTGGATCACGTCGTCCAGGCCACTCTTGCGGATCTCGCTGTTGAACTGGCCGCGGAAGTTGGCGATCAGCGAGATGTTCTCGATGGTGATGTCGTAGATCTTCCAGCCCGAATCGAGCTTGCGCATGACAAAGCCCACCGGAATCGGCGGCCCGTTCTTGCGCAGCAGGGTGGAGTTCACGGTGACATCGGTGGCGTCATCGGCCAGGCGCAGCGGCGCCCACTCGGCCTCCACCGAATCATGGTATTCGAGCAGGGCGTTGGCGTAGGTGCGGATCAGCATGTTCTTGAACGCTTCCTGGAAGCGGCTGCGCTGTTCCTCGCTGGCGTCGCGCCAGTGGCGCGCGAGTACCAGCTGGCCGATGTAGCGCACGTCGAAGTGGGGCAGGACCACTTCGTCCACCACCTTGTAGAACATCGGCTGGTCGGCCTTGTACTTCACGTGGTTTTCGCGGATCAGCTGCTGCAGCTTGGCCGTGGTGCCCTTGACCACCTGGTCGGGCGGCGTCACAGCCTGGGCCTGAACGCTGAAACTCAGCGCGGCGAGCAGGGTCAGCATCAGCTTCTTCATGGGAACAAACTCCTTTAGTTGCGGGACGCCATGCCGGAGAGGAACTGGCCGATCAGGTTCTCAAGCACCAGCGCACTCTGCGTCAGTTTAAAGCGGCTGCCGTCCTTGAGAGCCTCCAGCGAGCCGCCGGGTTCCACGCCGACGTATTGCTCGCCGAGCAGGCCGGCGGTGAGGATCTTGGCCCCGGAATCGTCCGGGATCATGTCATATCGTGCATCAATTTCCATCTGCACCACTGCCTCGAACGAATCCGGATGAATGCTGATGCTGCGCACCCGGCCGATGCGCACGCCGGCGAGCGTGACCGCCGATCCGGGCTTGAGCCCGCCGATGTTCTCGAAGCTGGCGCTGACCTGGAAAGTCTGACCGTTGCGCCCCACCGTATCGAGGCTGGCGACGCGGAAGGTGAGGATGAAGGCCGCGGCCACGCCCAGGCAGACAAAGAATCCGACCAGAATCTCCAGTGATCTTGATTGCATGTGAGTGTCCTTTATGCGACTTAACGGAACATGAACGCGGTGAGGATGAAATCCAGCGCCAGAATGGCGAGCGAGGACACCACCACCGTGCCGGTGGTGGCCCGCGCCACACCTTCCGAGGTGGGCGCCGCGTGGTAGCCCTGGTACACGGCGATCCAGCTGACGGCAAAGCCGAACACCAGGCTCTTGACGATGCCGTTGAGTACGTCGTGAAACTCCACGCTGGCGCGGATCTGGCTCCAGTAGCTGCCCGCGTCCACGCCCAGCAGCTCCACGCCAACCGCATGGCCGCCGGAGACGCCGATGGCCATGACGCAGAAGATCGCCGCCAGCAGCGGCATGGCGAGCAGGCCGCCGAGAAAGCGCGGGGCGAGGATGCGCCGGACCGGGTCCACCGCCATCATCTCCATCGCGGAGAGCTGGTCGGTGGCCTTCATCAGGCCGATCTCGGCGGCGAGCGCCGAGCCGGCGCGTCCGGCAAACAGCAGGGCGATGACCACCGGGCCCAGCTCGCGCACGATCACCAGAGCCACGAATACGCCGAGTGATTCCTCCGCGCCGAAGCGCACCAGGGTGCGGTAGCCCTGCAGGCCCAGCACCATGCCCACAAAGCTGCCGGAGATCACGATGATGATCAGCGACAGCACGCCCAGCGTGTACATCTGCTGCACGATCAGCCGCGGGCGCAGCAGCGCGCCCGGGATCGAGGCGAGCAGCGTGAGCAGGAAGAACTGCGCGCGGCCCAGCCCGGCGAGCAGGTTGCCGACGATCTGCAGGGAGCCGTTGAGCGGTGCTTTCATGGGCGTTTCAAGAGCAGATCCTCGGCGTAGTCCGGGGCCGGGTAGTGGAAGGGCAGCGGGCCATCGGGCGCGCCTTCGAGAAACTGCTGGACCCAGGCCGAATCACTGCCGCGCAGTGCGGTCGGCGTGCCCTGCGCCTGTACCTTGCCGTCGTGGATCACGTAGGCGTAGTCGGCGATGGACAGCACCTCGTCCACGTCGTGCGAGACCACGATGCTGGTCAGGCCCAGCGCATCGTTGAGCGAGCGGATCAGGCGCATCAGCACGCCCATGCTGATCGGATCCTGCCCGGTGAAGGGTTCGTCGTACATCACCATCTCCGGGTCCAGGGCGATGGCGCGCGCCAGTGCCACGCGCCGCGCCATGCCGCCGGAGAGCTGCTCGGGGTAGAGATCGCGCGCGCCGCGCAGGCCCACGGCCTCCAGCTTCATCAGCACCAGGTCGCGGATCATCGCCTCGGGCAGGCGGGTATGCTCGCGCAGCGGAAAGGCCACGTTCTCGAACACGCTGAGATCGGTCAGCAGCGCGCCGTTCTGGAACAGCATGCCCATGCGCCTGCGCAGGGCATACAGCCGGCCGCGCCCCAGCTGGTGCACGTTGACGCCGTTGAATTCCACGCTGCCGGCGCCAGGCCGCCACTGGCCGCCGATCAGGCGCAGCAGGGTGGTCTTGCCGGTTCCCGAGGGCCCCATCACCGCCGTGACCTTGCCCCGCGGAATCTGCACGTCGATGCCGTCGTAGATCACGCGCGGGCCGTGCGCAAAGTGCAGGCCGCGTACCTGGACCAGGGTTTCGTCGGGGGAGCTGTTCATGGGCGGGAGGGTGGCGGCCGCTGCATTCTAGGAGAGCCGCGCCGGTCTGTCAGGCCGCTGGGGCGGCCGGGACGGCGCACAGCTCGCGCAGCAGCTCGGCGGTCAGCGCCTCGCCGACCTGGCGCAGCTCGCAGGGGCCGCCCAGCTCGCGCAGCTGCGTCATCCTCAGCCCGGCGTAGCCGCAGGGATTGATGCGGGTGAAGGGGGAGAGATCCATGTCCACGTTCAGCGCCAGGCCGTGATAGCTGCGCCCCTGGCGTACCCGCAGCCCCAGCGAGGCGATCTTGGCGCCGTCCACGTACACCCCGGGCGCGTCGCGGCGGCTGACCGCGCTGATGCCGTAGCCGGCGAGCAGGCTGATCAGCGCGTTCTCCAGGCGCGTGACCAGGCTGCGGATCCCGTAACCGCGGCGCTGCAGGTCCACCAGCACGTACACCACCAGCTGCCCGGGGCCGTGGTAGGTGATCTGCCCGCCGCGGTCGGTCTGCAGCACCGGAATATCGCCCGGCATCAGCAGGTGCTCGGCCTTGCCGGCCTGCCCCTGGGTGAAGACCGGCGGGTGCTCCAGCAGCCAGAGTTCGTCGGGCGTCTGTGCGCTGCGCGAGTCGGTGAAACGGCGCATCGCCTCCACGGTCTCGGCGTAGGCGACGCGCCCCAGCCAGCGGATCTGCGGCGCGGCGTCCACTCCGGTTCAGTCCTGGAGGAACATCCGCACGGTGTCCGAGGCCCGCTGCCACAGGCTGCCGGCTTCCACCGATTGCAGGCTCACCAGCGGCTGGGTGCGCAGCACCTCGCCGTTGAGCGAGACCGTGACGGTGCCCAGCACCTGCCCGGCGCGGATCGGGGCCAGTACCGGGCCCTCGATCTGGTGGTTGATCTGCAGCCTGTCGCTGGAGCCGCGCGGCAGCGCCAGCGCCACCGGCTCGGCCACCCCCACCGGCAGTTCGGTCACCGCGCCCTTCCAGGCGCGCACCGTGGCCACGGGTTTCTGCACGCCGAACAGGCGGGCGGTTTCAAAGAAGCGGAAGCCGTAGTCGAGCAGGCCCTTGGTCATCTGCGCGCGCTCGCGCGAGCCCTTGGCGCTCATCATCACCGTGATCAGCCGCCGTCCGTCGCGGATGGCACTGCCCGCCAGGCAATAGCCGGCGGCGCTGGTGTGGCCGGTCTTGATGCCGTCGGCGGTCGGGTCCAGGTCCAGCAGCTGGTTGCGGTTGTACTGGCGGATGTTGTTGTAGGTGAATTCCTGGTCCTTGAACCAGGGATAGAGATCGGGGAAGTCGCGGATCAGCGCCTGCGACAGCAGCGCCATGTCGTAGGCCGAGGTATAGAGCTCGGGCGAGGGCAGGCCGGTGGCGTTGCTGAACTGGGTATCCACCATGCCCAGGCGCTTGGCGTGCTTGTTCATGAGCTGCACGAAGACGCTCTCGTCTCCGGCGATGTGTTCGGCGATGGCGATGCTGGCATCGTTGCCGGACTGGATGATGGAGCCGTGCAGCAGGTCCTCGAAGCGCACGCGCTTGCCCACTTCGATGAAGGAACGCGAGCCCTCGCTGCGCCAGGCCTTCTCGCTGATCAGAACCTGGTCGTCCATGCTCACGCGGCCGTGCTGCAGCTCGTCGAAGGCGACATAGGTGGTCATGATCTTGGTGAGACTGGCGGGCTCCACGCGCAGGTGGGGCTCCTTGCTGGCCAGTACCGTGCCGCTCTCGAAATCCAGCAGTACATAACTCTTGACGTCCAGCGCCGGTGGCTGGGGGGCGCTCTGTGCGTACAGGGAGCTGGACAGAAACAGGAACACAAACAACGAGATGAATTTTTTCATTACCGCCCGGAAGAAGTCAGAAATGGAAGACGACGGCGCGCCGGCCGTCGTGCACACAGTCTATCGCAGCGGCCCCGCCGCGACCATGCAGGGCTTCACGGATCAGGGCAGGTGCGGGCGGGCCAGATATTCCTGCGACTGCATCTCCAGCAGCCGCGAGCGGGTACGCTGGAATTCCAGCGCCAGCTTCGCGCCCGCGTAGAGATCCTGGACCGGCACGGCGGCGGCGATCAGCAGCTTGACGCCGCGGTCGTAGAACTCGTCCACCAGGTGCACGAAGCGCCGCGCCGGGTCCTCGCCGTCCAGGCCCAGCCGCGGGACCCGCGACAGCAGCACGCTGTGGTGGGTGCGGGCGATCTCGATATAGTCGGCCACGCTGCGCGGGCCTTCGCAGAGCTGGGCAAAATCGAACCAGGCCACACCGTCCGCCAGACGGCGCGCGGTGAAGGCGCGGCCGTGGATCACCATCTCCACGTTCTCCGCCCCGGCTTCCGGCGCCAGCCCCAGGAACCACTGCTGGAGGTTGGCCTCGGCTGCCGCGTCGCAGGGGTGGTGGTACACCTCGGCCTGGGTCAGGGTGCGCAGGCGGTAGTCGGTCCCGCCGTCCACCTGGATGACGGTGACGTTCTTCTTCAGCCGCTCGATGGCGGGAAGGAAATGCCCGCGCTGCAGTCCGTTGAGATACAGCTGGTCGGGCGGAATGTTGCTGGTGGCGATCAGCGTCACGCCGTTGTCGAACAGCACCTCGAACAGCCGGCCGAGGATCATGGCATCGGCGATGTCGGAGACGAAGAATTCGTCGAAGCACAGCACCCGTACCTGGCCGGCGATCTCCCGCGCCACGCGTGCCAGCGGGTCCTGCTCGCCGGGGTAGCGCCGGCGCCGCTCATGCACGTCGAGCATGAATCGATGAAAGTGCGTGCGCTGCTTGCGGGCAAACGGCAGAGCCTCGTAGAACACGTCCATCAGGTAGGTCTTGCCGCGCCCCACGCCGCCCCACAGATACAGGCCGCTGACCCGCGGCCAGCGCGGCTGGCGCCCCAGCAGGCGCTTACGCGGGGCGCTGCCCAGCAGCTCGTCATAGACCCGCTGCAGGGCGTCCACCGCGTGGGCCTGCGCCGTGTCCCGCACAAAACCCTCGCCGCGCAGGTCCTGCTCGTAGCGTGCGCGGGGCGGCAGGCCGGCGCTCATCTTTTCTGTACGCCGAACAGGCTGGCGAGATAGGGGTTGAGAAACAGGCCGCGCGGATCCCATTGCGCGCGCAGGGCCTGAAAATCGGCGAAGCGCGGATACAGGCTTGCCAGGGCCGCGGCGGTCTTGTCGTGCTGTTTGCCCCAGTGCGGCCGGCCTTCGTGGCGGTCGAACAGCTCGGTGAGTGCCGCCACACAGTCCGGGTGCGGCAGGGACTTGTAGCAGCGCAGGGAAATGCAGACGCTGTCGCGCCGGCAGGCGGGGGAGAGCCACAGCGTATCGGCCCTGACGAAGCGTATTTCCAGCGGAAAGTGGAAGCCATAATCCAGCGCTCGGCAGAGGCGCCGGATCTGCCGCAACAGCTGCGGCAACAGCGCGACGGGCAGGCTGTACTCGATCTCGTTGTAGCGGATCAGGTGGCGCACGGCGTAGGCGCGCTGGGCCTCGCGCACGGTGGCGGGGGCCTCGCCCACCCAGGCGGCGACGCGTCCCAGACGGCTGCCTGCGGTCGGCACTCGCCGGGTCAGCTCGGCCACTGCCCAGCGGGCGCCGTTGTCCACCGCGTAGTCGCGCCATAGGCTGCGCAGGCGCGGCTGTTGCGCCGGCTCGGTGCTGAGATCCCGGGTCTTGAGCAGCACGGTGTCGGTATGCGCAAACCAGTGCAGCTCCAGGTTGCGGTGCTGGCGCTGCAGGTCGTCGAGCTGCCCGAGCGCCTCGTCCAGCGGCATTTTGCGGCTGCGGGTCAGCAGCCGGTAGTGGTCCACGCACTGCAGCTGCAGATGGGTGATGACGCCCAGCGCGCCGAGCGCGAGCCGGGCGGCGTCGAGCAGTTCCGGCGTCTGTGCGTCCACGGTCTGCACCGAGCCATCGGCCTTGACGATCCGCAGCGCGCTGATCTGGGTGGCGAGGTTGCCGAACCGGACGCCGCTGCCGTGGGTGCCGGTGGCCACCGCGCCGGCCAGCGTCTGCTGGTCGTCGTCGCCGAGGTTTTCCATGGCCAGGCCGCGTTCGGCGAGTAGCTGCCCCAGGCGCCGCAGCCGCGTGCCGGCCCGCACCCAGACCCGGCGCTGGGTGAGGTCAGTGGTTTCAATGCCGGTGAAATGCGCCAGCGACATCTGGTTTTCATCGCTGGCGCACAGCGGGGTGAAGGAGTGGCCGGCGCCGACCACCCGCAGGCGCTCGCCCTCCTCGGCGCAGCGCAGCACCTCGGACTGGATCTCCTCCAGCGTGGCCGGGTAGGCCGTGTGGTTGGGTTCGCAGGTGACGCTGTGCGACCAGTTCTGCCAGCGGCGGCGGGAGCGATGGGACATGAGAGGCATCATAGGCGGTGTGACCGCGGCTGCGGCGGTTCAGCAAACGGGTGCGGCGTCGGGTTCACCGCAGCGGGCGAGAATGGCGGCACGCACCTCAGCGCGCAGCCGGGCGGCGGCTTCCTTTTCCGTGCCGGCGGGCGACACCGGCGGCAGGATCTCCACCTCCACGCGGCTCCAGCGCAGACGCGGCGGCTCGCCACCGAACAGCCGCCGGGTGCCGCGCAGCGCCACCGGCACCACCGGCACGCCGGCGCGGGCGGCCATGAGAAAGGCGCCGTTCTTGAACGCCAGCAGGCCGGGCGCCGACTCGAAGGTGCCCTCGGCAAAGATGGCCAGCGATTCGCCCTCGCCCAGGCGCCGGACCAGGGCGCGGGTCTGCATCGCCCCCTCGCGCGCCGAGACGCGGTTGACGAAGCTCACGCCCATGCGGCGTATCACCAGGCCGATGTAGGGCCAGTCCCGCGCGCCGTCCTGCACCACGAAGGTGAAGCGTCCCGGCAGGGCGGCGGTGAGTACCAGGCCGTCGATGTAGCTGGCGTGGTTGGCCACCGCGATGCAGGCCCCCGCGGGCAGCTGCGCGGTGCCCAGCACCCGCAGGCGCACGCCGATCAGCAGCAGGCAGCTGCGCACCGCAAAGCGTCCCACCGCGCGGCGCAGGGGCAGCGTCGGCATCAGGATGATGAGCGGGCAGAACAGGCCGAACATCAATACACCGGCGACCGCAGCAGCGTAGAGCGGGTAGAGGATGCGGGTCAGGGGGCCGGACATGGGCGGCTATTATAGGTGTGTGACGCCCACTGACCCGCCCGCCGCCGAGGACCAGGCCGCCATCGCGCGGCTGCTCGACCGCCTCTGGCTGGAACGCGGGCTGGCGCCCAACAGCCAGGCGGCCTACCGCTCGGATCTCAGCCTGTTCGCGCGCTGGCAGCGTACCCGTGGCCGCAGCCTGGTCGCCGCCAGCGCGGCGGATATCCGCGACTATCTCGCCGCGCGCCAGCTCAAGCCGCGCTCGCAGGCACGCCTGGTATCGGCGCTGCGGCAGTTCTACCGCGCCCAGCTCAGCGAGCGGGTGCGCGGCGACGATCCCAGTGCACTGCTCGACCCGCCCCGCCAGGGCACGCGCCTGCCCAGGACGCTGGCCGAGGAGACGGTCGAGCGCCTGCTCGCGGCGCCGGATGTCACCAGCGCGCTGGGCCTGCGCGACAGGGCCATGCTGGAACTGATGTACGCCTCTGGCCTGCGCGTGAGCGAGCTGGTGGGCCTGAGCCTGCCGCGCCTGAATCTGCAGCGCGGTCTGGTGCAGATTCTCGGCAAGGGTGGCAAGGAACGTCTGGTGCCGATGGGCGAGATCGCCCAGGACTGGCTGCTGCGCTACCTGCGCGAGGCGCGCCCCGAACTGGCACGCGGCGCGACGGGTGACCCGGTCTTTCTCTCGCGCCTGGGTGCGCCCATGACACGTCACAACGTCTGGCATTTCATCCGCCGCTACGCGCGGCGGGCTGGCATCCAAACCCCCCTCTCGCCGCACACCCTGCGCCACGCCTTTGCCACCCATCTGCTGGATCACGGCGCCGACCTGCGCGCCGTGCAGTCGCTGCTGGGACACGCCGATCTGTCCACCACCCAGATCTACACCCACGTGGCCAAGGCCCGGCTCAAGGCGCTGCACGCGCAGTTCCACCCGCGCCGCTGAACCCTGCGGGCGGCGGATTTGTCATACTTTGCCCCCGCTCCGCCGGATCCTTACAACATGACGCACCTCTGCCGCCTGGCGCTCTGCGCCGCCCTGCTCACCGCCAGCGCCGCCTGCGCCGAACCGCTGCCGGCCGGGCAGACCGCCGCAGCCACGCCCCAGGCCGACCCGGCGCCGCAGGGCGGCGAGCACGCCGAGCTGCGCCGGCAGCTCGAAGAGCTGGTCGGCCTGCCGCCGGACGAGATCCGCCCCTCGCCCGCCGCCAACATGCTGGAGGCGCGCTGGGGCACCAACTTTGCCTACGTCACGCCCGACGGCCGTCACGTGGTTTACGGCGACATGCTCGATCTCGCCACCGGCGAGGCGATCAGCGAGAACAGCCGCAAGCGCATGCGCGTGGCGGTGCTCGACAGACTGGGCGCGGACAACATGATCGAATTCGCGCCGCGCAAGCCCAAGCACACCGTCACCGTGTTCACCGATATCGACTGCGGCTACTGCCGCAAGATGCACCGCGAGATGCAGGCCTACAACGACAGCGGGATCGCCGTGCGCTACGTGTTCTTCCCGCGCACCGGGCCCGGCACCGATTCCTTCCGCAAGGCCGAGGCGGTGTGGTGTTCCAAGGACCGCAAGATGGCGCTCACGCGCGCCAAGAGCGGCGCCAACGTCAGCGCGCCGTCCTGCCCCAATCCCATCCTGCGCGAGTGGGAGGTTGGCCAGGAGCTGGGCCTGCGCGGCACGCCGATGATCGTGCTCGACGACGGCGAGGTGGTGAACGGCTATCTGCCCGCTGCCGCGCTGCTGGCGCGGATCAAGGGCGCGCCGGCGCCTGCCAACTAGTTTCGCGAACGGGAGTTTGCCGGGCCAGGCAATACTGTCGTGTCCCCATGCCCGTCATCCCCGTGCGCCGGACCCTGTGTCCGGCGGGGATCCATGCCGGAATGGGGCTGCGGTGGTGCTGAGGGAGTGAAGGCAGGCACTGCACGATGGATTCCCGCTTGCGCGGGAATGACGACCCTGGATATTTCCTCCTGCCTCCCCGCCGTCATCCCCGTGCAAACGGGGATCCACGCCGGAAGGAAACTGCGGGTGGTGCTGAGGGAGTGAAGGCAGGATCGGAGAGATGGATTCCCGCGTGCGCGGGAATGACGACCTCTGTTGTTTCCTCCTGCCCCCATCCCGTCATCCCCGTGCGCCGGACCCTGTGTCCGGCGGGGATCCATGCCGGAGGGGGACTGCGGGTGTTGCTGAGGGAGTGAAGGCAGATCAGAGAGATGGATTCCCGCTTGCGCGGGAATGACGACCCTGGATATTTCCTCCTGCCTCCCCGCCGTCATCCCCGTGCAAACGGGGATCCATGCCGGGAGGGGCTGCGGGCGGTAGACATCAGCCGGGCGCCAGGCGCTGCCCGCCGGCGTCGAGCAACTCTCCGGTTTCCACCACGTAGAGCGCGGCGGTGCAGGGCCCTGCGCCGCGGTGCGCCTGCAGCAGCTCGGCGTATTGCGTGATCTGCGCCGCGTAGCGGCTGCACAGCGTGCGGCGGTAGTCGTCCAGCTGCGCGGCGGCGACCGGACGCGCCGCGCTCTTGTAGTCCACCACCCACAGCCGGCCGTCCCGGGTCTCGAAGCAGCGGTCGATGACCGCGCTCACCCAGTCGCCGTCGCGGTAGCCGGCCAGCGCGTATTCCGCCGCCGCCCAGGGGTGGGGGCCGAGCACGAACTGGCCTGCCGGGCTTTCCAGGGTGCGCGCCACCAGCTGCAGGATCCGCCGGCTGGCCGGCACCACCTCGGGTTCCGGCAAGCCCAGCCGCCGCAGGCCGGCGCGCAGGGCCGGCTCGCGATCCACCGCCTGCCAGGCGGCGATGCCGATGCGTGCGATCTTTTCCAGCGCCTGGTGCAGCAGGGTGCCGACCAGCTGAGCGTAGAGATCCGGGTCCTCGCGCTTGATCTCCAGCGCAGCCAGCAGGCCCTCGCTGGGCTTGTAGGTCCGCGTCCCGCGCGGGCGGTACAGCGGTTCCTCGGCCGGCAGGCTCGCGTCCAGCGGCAGGCGCGGCGCGGTCGGTGCCTGCTGCAGGTCGGCGGGTTCACCCACGGCCTGGGCGGGCGTCCCGGCAGCGGGTTCGCCGGCGACTTCGAGCACCGGCCAAAGCAGCGCGGCAAAGCTCCAGCGTTCGGGCAGCGGATCGCCGCGCGCCGGCTGCCGCAGGGTGTAGAACAGGTCCAGGTGGCGCCGCGCCCGGGTGGCGGCCACGTAGATCAGGCGCTGTGATTCGGCACGCCGTGCCGCGGTGGCGCGGGCGCTGACATAGCGGTACAGCGCTTCCGCCGGCTGCAGGGCCTGCGGCGGCCAGTGCGCGGGCGGGCGGGGCACCAGCAGCAGCCCGGCCGGGGTATCGAGCGTGGCCAGCAGCTGGCCCCGATCGTTGGGCGGCGCCCGGCCACAGCCCAGCAGCAGGACCTGGTCAAACTCCAGCCCCTTGGCCTTGTGGATGGTCATCACCTGTACGCGTGCGCCGGCCGGCTGGGCGTAGAGCCGCTCCACCGCGCGGGCAAAGCCGGCCTCGTCCTGCAGGCCGCCGTTCTGCGCCTGCTCGCGCAGCAGGCGCAGGGCGCGGCGCAGGTCCGGCAGCTCATCCGCACGGGTGCACGCGGCACCGCCCAGACTGGTCCACAGGCGCTCCACGCTCAGCGGCAGGTCGGCGCGGGTCAGCGGGTCATTCTGCAGCGGCAGCAGTACCGCCAGCAGGCGCTCTACGCGGGCGCGGCCCTCGTCGCTGAGCGCCGCCCGGCCGGCCTGCGCCAGACGCTGGGGCCAGGGAGCCCGGCTGCAGCCGGCCGACAGCGCCAGCAGATCGGCCCAGCTCAGGCCCACCCAGGGCGCGCGCAGCCACTGCGTCCAGGCCACCCGGTCCTCGGCGTGCCACAGCGCGCGCGCGCAGGCCAGCAGGTCACGGACCGCAGGCAGTGCGCCGAGCGCGTCCACGTCCTGGCAGGCGTAGGCGATGCCGCGCCGCCGCAGCGCCCGCAGCACGGCGCTGGCGTGGTGGCGCGCGCGCACCAGGATCGCCACGCTGCCTTCCTTCTGCAGCGCCTGTTCGGTCGCCTCTGCCGCGGCCTGTGCCTCGGCTTCCAGGTCCAGGAAGGGGTGCGGGGTCACGCTGCCGCCGCCGGCGGCGCGCTGGGCGCTGCACGGGGTGTAGGGCACCTCGCCGGCAATCGGATCGGGCCGGGCGGGGAAGACGCTGCGGAAGCTGGTGTTGAACCACTCGACCACCGCCGGATCGCTGCGGAAATTGGCGGTGAGCTGCACCCGGTGCAGCGGCAGCTCGCCCAGCCGCTGTTCGTCCCAGAGCCGCTGGAACAGGCGCACATCGGCCTTGCGGAAGGCGTAGATGGACTGCTGCGGATCGCCGACCAGGAACAGCGAGCGGCCATCGCCCGGCTGCCAGCCGGCGGTGAGCTGCTCGAGCAGGCGCAGCTGCGCCTCGGAAGTGTCCTGCATCTCGTCCACCAGCAGGTGACGCAGCTGGGCGTCGCGGCGCAGCAGGGCTTCGCCGTAGCCGCCGTCGGGCCGCAGTGCACCGAGTGCGGCCTGGGCGATCTCGGTGAAATCGGTCTGGCCGCGTGCACCCATCACCACCCGCAGATGCGCCAGCAGCCGGTGCAGCAGCACGCGCAGCTGGTCACGCAGCTCGCGCAGCGCCTCGGGCAGTTCCAGGCCCGGCAGGGCGCAGACGTCGGCGGCGGCGGCGGCCAGGGCGGTGTCGCCCGCGCGTGCAGTCAGCAGGGCCTGCATGCGCGCCTTGGCTTCACTCTTGGCAACGAAGCCGTGCTGGGATTTCAGTCCATTGGGCTTGCGGAGAATGCCCTTGTCGGTGATCAGCAGCTGCGCCAGCTGCTGGTACAGCGGGGTCTGCGTGGCCTGCGGCTCGGGCCAGCCGTGGAGTCCGCTGGCCCAGGCCATCTGCTCGCTGCTGGCGCTGGCCACGCGCGCCAGCGCGGCGAGTTCGGCAGCGTCATCGCCCAGCAGTGCCTGCAGACGCTGCTGGGCGGCCAGATGCAGCGGCTCGAGCACGCGGCGGTCGTCCTCCGCACTCAGCGTCTCGCCCAGCAGCGCACCGGCCCATTGCTCGCGCCGCGCCAGCAGGCCGCAGAGGGCGGGCATCAGACGGTCGAGGCGATTGCCCGCGGCGCGCAGCCAGGCGGCGGCGGCCTGATAGAGGGGCTGCTCCGGCGGCTCGGCCAGGGCCTCGTCGAACAGGGCCAGCACGGCTTCCTCGAACAGCGCCTGCGCGTCCTCGGTCATCTGCGTGCGCCCGCCCAGACCGGAGAGCAGCGGCAGTTCGGCGGCGATCTGCGCGTTGAACCCGTCGATGGTCTGCGCGCACAGGCGGTCGGGCTGGGTCTGCAGATTCCAGCCGCGCGCGGCCGAGCGAGCCACCACCGCCTGGGCCAGCTGGTGAAGGCCGCGCGCATGCGGCTCGGTGGGGGCGGGGGCCTGCGCGGCGGCCAGCGCTTCCATGACCCGCAGGCGGATCTCGGCCGCCGCCTTGTTGGTGAAGGTGATGGCGGCCACCTGCTCCGGGGTATCCGCGTCTGCCAGCGCGGCGAGCAGGCGCTGTACCAGCAGCCCGGTCTTGCCGGAGCCGGCCGGCGCCACGGCGAGGATGTGGCGGCTCAGGTCCAGCGCCGCGAGGCGCGCCGACTGATCGGGCGGATTCATGAGGGTTCATCCTCGTCGCCGTTCTCGCCGTCGTCCTCGGCGGCGCTGCCGGCGAGATCGAGGTAGGGCCGGTAGAGGCGCGCCTGGCCCTGCAGCTGGCGGCGGTCCAGCCCCGCCCAGCCGGCGCAGAAACCGCTGGCGGCCTCGTTGAGGCGGGCCGTCCATTCGGCGAGCGCGCGGTCCCAGTCGTCGCCCTCCAGCGGCGAGTCCTCGATCAGCCGGGCCGCCCAGCGGGTTCTGGCCGAGAGCGCGGGGTGTCCGTCCAGCAGGTGCGCGAAGGCGATGCCGTCCACGCCCGGGATGTCCAGCGCCGCCGGCGCCAGCAGCGCGTACAGCGGCAGTTGCGGCTCGCTGAGGCGGTCGGCATCCCAGCCGCGCACTGGGGCGTCGCTGCCGGTCTTGTAGTCGATCAGCAGGATGCGCGGCCCGTCCGGGGTATCCACGCGGTCGGCACGGTCCAGCCGCAGGCTCACCGGCAGGGCGCCGAGCCGCGTCTCCAGTGCCTGCTCGCGCGCGATCACGGTGAACGGATGCACGCGGCGCAGTTCGTGCTGCAGCCACTGGTGCATCAGGTCGTTCAGGCGCGCCGTTTCCAGGCGCACCAGCGCCGGGCCGTAGGCGGCCTCGGGCAGGGCCCGCGCCAGATGCGGGGCCAACGCCGCGGCGGCCTGCCGCGCCAGGGATCCGGCGTCCAGCGCGCGCAGGGCTTCGCGGGTCTGCACGGCGCCCCAGAAATCGGCCAGCGCGGCGTGCAGCAGCTGCCCCTGCACCAGCGCCGACAGCCCGGGCCGGCGGGCCGGCAGGCTGCGCACGCCCAGCCGGTGGCTGCAGAAGGCCACGAACGGCGAGGCGAACCAGTGTTTGAACAGGCTCACATCGCCGCGCACGGTGGTTTCCGCGGGGCCCAGCGGCGGCACCGGATCGGACGCACGCCAGACCAGCTGCGGAGCTTCGGCGCTGCGCTCGCTGTGGCTGCGCGCGGCGGGTGGCGGCGCCGGCTGCCAGTCGGCGCCGAGCAGCGGACTGGGACGGACCTGCGCGCCACGCTCGTCCTGCACAGCCAGTGTGTACAGCACCTCGCCGGCGCGGCGGGCCAGGGCCTGCAGTTGCTGGCTGCGCCAGGCCAGCCAGGTATCCGGCGCCGCTTCGGGCACGCCGGCGGCGCGCTGCGCCTGCACGGCGATGAAGGGGTTGGCGCCGGCCGGGCCGGGCAGGCTGTCGGCGCTGGCGTCGCAGACGATCAGCAGCTCGCAGTCCAGGCCGGTGAAGTCCTCGGGCCGGCCGATGAGCAGCGGCTGCGGGTGGTCGGCGCGCGGCTGGAAGGGCTGGCGCAGCGTTTCCATCAGCCACTGCCGGGCGCGCGTGGTGGGGACCGGGCCCAGCAGCGCGTCCAGCGTGCCCAGCCGGTCCAGGGCCTGTTCCAGGGTGCGCACGGTCTGGTAGATCGCCGAGGGCAGGGCTTCCTCCCCGGGCCAGCCGAGCACGTCCAGCCGTGCCCTGAAATGACCGCTCCAGGCACTGGGCAGGGCGCGCGCCGGTTCGCGCCCGAGCTGGACGGCGAGTTTTTCCAGCGGCGCCTGCAGCGGTGCCGCCGCCAGGCCGCGCAGCATGGCCAGATTCATGTGCGGCCAGCCGGTCTCGCGCAGGCGCAGATCGGTGGCCGCGGCGGCCAGCCGCTGCTCGCCCCGCCACAGGCCGGGACAGAGCAGCAGGGCGCTGGCGGTATCGGCGGACAGCTGCTGGGCGCTGAGCTGCGCGGCTACCGCCAGCGCCGTTGCCCAGGGGTGGGCCGCCAGCGCCGGGCCGCTCACCCAGCGCCAGGGGCTGCCGGTGGTTTCGCCGCCCAGCCGCAGCCAGGGCGCCACCAGATCCACCAGCGCGTCCTCGATCTGCACGCGGCGGCCTTCGGGGTCCGGGACGGCGAGCAGGATGCGCGGCAGCGGGCCGTCGCCGGCGGCGGCCAGACGGGTGCGGATCAGCGCGGCGATGCCGCGGAACTGGGCCTCGGCGTCGGCATGGGTCCAGGCCTGTACCCGGCCCGGCGCGCGATCGACGGCGGGCGCGGCGTGCAGGCGCCCGGCGCCGGCGAGCGCATCCAGCACGGCCTGCTCGGCCGGCGTCACCGGATGGTCGAAGCCGCGCAGCTCCACCGTCGCGCCGCTGGCCAGAGCCTCCGGCGCCAGGCGTGCGGGGAGATCGTGCGCCGCCACCCAGCCGTGCGCCTGCATGCGGGCGTGCACCTTGCGCCGCCAGCGGCGGAAGGCCTGGTGCTCATCGGTGTAGGCCGGCGCCTGTTCCGGGTCTATGCGCCAGGCCGCGCACAGGCGCTCGGCGGCCAGCGCCAGGCGCGCGCAGGCCAGCGGCGAGAGCAGCGACGCCTGCTCGCGTTCAACCACCGTCTGCCACAGCGCCAGGAGCTGGGTCTGGCTGAGACGCTGCTCGGCGGGCCAGCCGTCCGCCCAGCTGTCCTCGATCCATTGGCGCAGGCTCTGGATCTGCGGCGCAGCCCAGACCCGTTCTCCCGCCAGGCGCCGGGCCTGGGCGTGGTCGGCGCGCAGCTCGCGCGCGGTCAGGTCAGTGGGGGTGAGCGTGAGGGTCACGGCCAAACGCACAAGCCCCTCGCGGGGGAGGGGCTTGCAGGCGCCTTATCGTTCCAGCAGGGCGAGCTTGTCGGGTTTTCCGTCCCAGTCGGTGGCGTCCGGCGGCGGGTCCTTTTTCTCGGTGATCACCTTCCACTTCAGGCTCAGCTCGGCGTTGAGCGCCTTGAAGTGCTCCTGGCCGGCGGGCAGGTCATCCTCGGCAAAGATCGCCTCGGCCGGGCACTCCGGCTCGCACAGGGTGCAGTCGATGCATTCCTGCGGGTCGATCACCAGGAAGTTGGGGCCTTCGTGGAAGCAGTCCACGGGGCAGACTTCCACGCAGTCGGTGTACTTGCACTTGATGCAGTTTTCGGTGACGACGAAGGTCATGAGGTCCTCGGCAGGAGAGGGGCGGGAAGCAGCCGCAGATTTTAGTTCAGTTGCCGGCCCCGGTCACTTTCCCGGGGGCAGCGGGCGTGCCGGGCGGTGGCTCAGATCCAGATGATGGGTGCCGCTGAGACCGGCGGCACGGTCGGCAAAGAAGAATTTCAGCGAATGCCAGATGGTCGGAAAGGCGATTTCATCCCAGGGGATGTCCTGCTCGCGCATCAGGCAGACCTCCGAGCTTTCCGGCGTGGGGTGATAGTCGGTGCCCAGCAGCCGCGCGCGGTGGATCAGGTACACCTGGCTGACGTAGGGCACGTTGATGACCGCCAGCAGCCCGCCGATCTGCACCTGCGCGCCGGATTCTTCCAGGGTTTCGCGCGCCGCGCCTTCGCCGCTGGTCTCGCCCATTTCCAGAAAGCCGGCGGGGAAGGTCCACTTGCCCAGGCGCGGTTCGATGTTGCGCCGGCACATGAGGATGCGCCCGTCCTGCCACTCCGGCACACAGCCGGCGATGACCTTGGGGTTGACGTAATGCACCACGCCGCAGGCAGGGCAGACATGGCGCGGCAGGTGGTCGCCCGCCGGGACGCGGTGTTCAAGCGGCTGGCCGCAGGCGGAACAGAAGTTCATGCGTCATCCAGGATCGGTCTGCGCGGGGGCGCGCAGCGCAGGCAGCGTAACAGGCCCGGGCCCCGCGTCGGGGTGCTGATGGTGCCTAAGGAGAGACTCGAACTCTCACGAGGGGTTGCCTCGGCGGATTTTGAGTCCGCTGCGTCTACCGATTCCGCCACTCAGGCCAGCGCCGGATTATAGCGGCCGGCAGTCCGATTACTGGCAGAATCGCGCCCATGAGCCAGACCCCACCCGCCGGCCGTAGCTGGCGCAAATCCGATTTTCACTTTGACCTGCCCGCGGAACTGATCGCCCAGACCCCGGCGGCGGAGCGCTCCGCCTCGCGCCTGCTGCACCTGGGCGCGCGGCTCGCCGACCGCCAGATGCGCGAACTCCCCGCCCTGCTGGAGCCCGGGGATCTGCTGGTGTTCAACGACACCCGCGTCATCCCCGCGCGGCTGTTTGGCCATAAGGACAGCGGCGGGCGCGTGCAGATTCTGGTGGAGCGCGTGCTCGACGCCCAGCACTGCCAGGCGCAGCTGGGGGTGAGCAAGACCCCGCGCGCGGGCGCGCAGCTGCACGTGGCTGGTGAGACCTTCACCGTGCTCGGCCGCGAGGAGGATCTGTTCCACCTGCGCCTGGAGGGGCCGACGCCGCTCACGGATTTTCTCGAGCGCGCCGGGCAGCTGCCGCTGCCGCCCTACATCACCCATGCGCCAGGCTCCGAGGACGCCGAGCGCTACCAGACCGTGTTTGCCCGTGCGCCGGGCGCGGTGGCCGCGCCCACCGCCGGCCTGCACTTTGACGGCCCGCTGCTGGACGCGATCCGCGCCCGCGGTATCCGCATTGCCACCCTGACCCTGCACGTGGGTGCCGGCACCTTCCAGCCGCTGCGCGTGGAAGACCTGAACGAACACCGCATGCACGCCGAGCGCTATGTGCTGGACGAGGCGCTGTGCCAGGCCATCGCCGCCACCCGCGCTGCCGGCGGGCGCGTGGTGGCGGTGGGCACCACCGTCACCCGGGCGCTGGAATCCGCGGCCGCGGACGGGGCGCTGCGCCCCGGCGGCGGCGAGACGCGGCTGTTCATCACGCCCGGCTACACCTTCCGCGTGGTGGACCGGCTGATCACCAACTTCCACTTGCCGGAATCCACGCTGCTGATGCTGGTCTGCGCCTTTGCCGGTTACGAGCGGGTGATGGACGCCTACCGTCACGCGGTGGCGCAGCGCTACCGCTTCTTCAGCTATGGCGACGCCATGCTGCTGGAACCTGGCGCCGGCTGAACGCGACGCCTGTTTTCCGCGAGCCGCCCTTACCAGCGCGGCTTCGGCGGCGCAGTGCGCCTGATGGGTATCACGTTGCTGGGTTTCGGCGCGTCCGTTGAACAGTCCCCTGGGTACGCCGTGATGCATGGTTCGAGGCGTAGCGGAGGTCTGCGCGGGAAGATCATCGTCACCTTGTCGCTGATCACGTACGGGCGTGGGTCTTCCATCTTCATGTCTCCCGCACGGACGCGTCGCTCTGCTTCCCGCTGGTCGGCTCCGTGTCGCTTGTTGCGCCCGGGGTCCGGTTCGCGGAAGCCGTCTTCTGCCTGAGCTGCGAGCGCAAGTTCCGGAACTGGCTCAGCGTCTGTTCCGACGGGCTCCCGGACGCCAGTGTCTCGTCCAGCAGCTTCAGCCCTTCCGGGGACTGCCACAGGGGTCTTTTCATCACAGCACCTCCAGAACGTGTGTGCGGGGCGCGCGTTGCGCCGGGCCGGATCCATCCGTGCCCGGCGTCTGCGATGCAGCGTGGGCCTAGCGGATCACGCCGCAGGCCATGCGCGGGCCGCCGCCGCCCAGCGGGGCGGGGTGGTCGGCGTGGTTGTCGCCGCCGACGTGGACCATCAGCGCCCGGCCCTTCACATCCTCCAGCTTCAGCCGCGGCGCCAGCACCGGGTTGCTCGCCACGCCCTGTTCATCCACGAACAGCGCCGGCAGGTCGCCCAGGTGGCCGTCGCCCCAGGGCAGGCCGTGGCGCTGGGTGCCGGCCGGGTCGTAGTGCCCGCCCGCTGCCAGCGCGGCGACCGGCTTGCCGTCCTTGTCCTTGGGCGCGCAGCTGGGGTTCTCGTGCACATGGAATCCGTGCAGGCCCGGCGGCAGCCCCTTGAGTGCGGGGGTAAAGGCCAGGCCGTACGGAGTCTGGCTGATGACGACCTCACCGACCGGCTTGCCGATGCCTTTCTCGTCCACGTTGCTGAGCTGCACCGTGAGGTTGGCCCCGGCGCCCATCGAAACACCGAATGCCGCCACCGCCAGTGCCCACTGGATCTGCGTTTTCATGCTCGCTCCTCCGCTGCCAGAAAGGGCCCTGATCCTACCCCCAATGGCCTGTTTTGTCCGCAATGGGCTGACCATCCGACCCCCCTGATGTATGCTGCCTGCCCGTTTTTTCAGCCCGCATCCGCCGCCATGTCTGAACTCAATCGCCGCTCACGCATCATCACTGCCGGCATCCAGCGCTCCCCCAACCGCGCCATGCTGCGGGCGGTGGGTTTTGGTGATGGGGATTTCGAGAAACCCATCGTCGGCGTGGCCAACGGCCATTCCACCATGAACCCGTGCAACGCCGGCATCCAGCCGCTGGCCGACCGTGCCGTGGAGGCAATCCGCACTGCCGGCGGTATGCCGCAGACCTTTGGCTTTCCCACCGTGACCGATGGCATTTCCATGGGCACCGAGGGCATGAAGTATTCGCTGGTCTCGCGGGAGGTGATTGCAGACGCCATCGAGACCGCAGTGTCCAGCCAGTGCATGGACGGTGTGCTGGTGGTGGGCGGCTGCGACAAGAACATGCCGGGCGCGATGATCGGCATGCTGCGCATGAATATCCCGGGCATCTTCGTCTATGCCGGCACCATCAAGCCCGGCAACTGGAAGGGCGTGCCGCTGACCATCGTCTCGCCGTTCGAGGCGGTGGGCGCGTTCCAGGCCGGCAAGATGAGCGAGGAGGATTTCCTCGGCATTGAGAAGAACGCCTGCCCCAGCGTGGGCGCCTGCGGCGGCATGTACACCGCCAACACCATGAGCAGTGCCTTCGAGGCGATGGGCATGAGCCTGCTCGGCTCCTCGCAGATGGCCTCGCCCGATCCGGAGAAGGCCGACTCCGCTGCCGACTCTGCGCGGGTACTGGTGGAGGCGATCAAGCGTGACCTCAAGCCGCGTGACATCGTCACCCGCAAGGCCATCGAGAACGCCATGGCGCTGGTCATGGCCACCGGCGGCTCCACCAACGCGGTGCTGCACTTCCTGGCCATTGCGCACGCGGCGCAGGTGCCGTTTTCCATTGATGATGTGGAGGCGATCCGCCTGCGTACGCCGGTGCTGTGTGATCTCAAGCCCTCCGGAAAGTACGTGGCGGTGGATTTCCACCGCGCCGGTGGGGTGCCGCAGGTGCTCAAGATGCTGCTGGTGCAGGGCCTGCTCCACGGCGACGCGCTGACCATCAGCGGCCAGACGCTGGCCGAGGCACTCAAGCAGGTTCCCGATGAGCCGCGCAAGGATCAGGATGTGATCCGGCCCTTCAACAAGCCCATGTACGCGCAGGGTCATCTGGCGGTGCTCAAGGGCAATCTCTCGCCCGAGGGCTGCGTGGCCAAGATCACCGGCCTGAAGAATCCGGTCATCACCGGGCCTGCACGGGTCTTCAACTCCGAAGACGAGTGCATGGCCGCGATCATGGCCGACTCCATCCGCTCTGGCGATGTGCTGGTGATCCGCTATGAAGGCCCCAAGGGCGGGCCGGGCATGCGCGAGATGCTGGCGCCCACCAGCGCGCTGATCGGCAAGGGTCTGGGCGAGAGCGTGGGCCTGATCACCGACGGCCGCTTCAGCGGCGGCACCTGGGGCATGGTGGTGGGCCACGTGGCGCCGGAGGCCTTCGTGGGCGGCACCATCGCGCTGGTGCAGGAGGGTGATTCCATCACCATCGACGCACGCCATCACCTGATCCAGCTCAACGTGGACGAGGCCGAGATCGAGCGCCGCCGCCAGGCCTGGAAGCAGCCGCCGCTGCGCTATCCGCGCGGCGTGCTGGGCAAGTTTGCGCGCCTGGTCAGCAGTGCCTCGCGCGGGGCCGTCACCGACGCCTGATCAGGCTTCATCCGGCAATTCGAAGCACGCCCGCGCGTTGGCGGCGCTGATGCGCGCGACGTGTTCCGTGCTCTGGTCACGCGCCGCCGCCAGGGCCTGCACGACGTAGCCGAGCAGCGCGGGTTCATTGCGCCGGTGCGCGGTCCTGGGCGCGTTGTGCGGCAGCAGGTAGGGCGCGTCCGTCTCCACCAGCAGGCGATCGTCGGGAATATCGGCCACGCAGTCGCGCAGCGCCTGGCCGCGGCGCGTGTCGCAGACCCAGCCGGTGATGCCGATATGGCAGTCCAGTGCCAGGTAATCGCGCAGCGCCGCGCGCGTGTCGGTGAAACAGTGCACCACCACCGGGCCCAGCCGCGCGCGCCAGGTCTTGAGCAGGGCCAGAAAATCATCGTGCGCGTCGCGCTGGTGCAGGAACAGGGGCTTGCCCAGCTCGGCGGCCAGCGCCAGCTGTGCCTCGAAGGCACGCTGCTGGTCGGCGCGCGGCGAGAGATCGCGGAAATAATCCAGCCCGCATTCGCCCAGGCTTACCAGCCGTGGATCGCGTGCCAGCTCGCGGATCAGCCGGGCGTCTTCCTCGTCCCACTCGCTGGCGTGGTGCGGGTGCACGCCGGCAGTGGCCCACAGGCGCTGCGGCGCGAGCCGGGTGAGTGCCAGCGCGGCGCGGTTGGACGCGCGTGAGCTGCCGGTGATGAGGATGTGCGACAGGCCTGCCGCCCAGGCGCGTTCGAGTACGGCGGCGCGGTCGGAGTCGAAACTCTCGTGCGCGAGATTGGCGCCGATATCAATCACGGCCAGCGTCCCTTCATTCCGGTCTTCCGCCCGGCCCGCTCAGGGGCAGGGGTAGCGGCCGAGCACCTGCTGCTCCAGGCCACTGCCGGTGCTGCTGGGGACCAGGTAGCCCAGGCGCACCGAGGTGTCGCTGCCGGCTTCCTGGCACAGGGCCTCGGCGTAGCGGGCCAATAGCGCCGCCGGGCGCTCGCGGCCCAGAAAGGCGTGGTAGCGCGTCCAGCGCGGATCGCGGGGCAGGGCCAGCGGCGCTTCCGGCCCGCCGGCGCGGCTGAGCCAGGCCTGGAATTCGCCCGGCGCCGGGCCGCGCGGCGGAGCGTAAACCTGCCAGTCCTGATCCAGCCGCAGCAGTCGCAGCAGCGGATCAGCCGGCTGGACGACGCCGAGATTGGAAGTCAGCACCGCCAGTGCCACCAGCAGCGCCAGCCGCTGCGGCCAGCGGCCGGGGACGAAGCGCACCTCGCGTTCGGCCAGCACGCCGCGCAGGACCTGGCCGATGCGCGCCCGCTGGCGCACCACCGCGTCGTACAGCGCATCGCCGGGGCGGCCCAGCCGTGCCGCCAGCGGCGCCAGCCAGGCCAGCAGGGGCGAGCGGCGCAGCAGCATGACGAAGGCGCTCCACTTCAGGTAGGCCTGCTCGTCGCGGTCGATCACCACCCACGAGCCGTTGGCCTCCACCAGGCGCTGCGCGCGCGGGCTGTCCTGCGCCGGCAGGCAGCGGGCCTGAGGGAGGATCAGGAAATGGGCGAGCACGCGGCAGGCGGCACGGCAGAAGCGGCAGTCGCCGTCGAAGTGGATCTGCAGCCCTTCGCCCAGTGCATGGTGGCGGCCGAGCCAGTCCCAGCAGCGTGCGTCCGCCAGGGCCAGCAGGGCGCAGGCGGTCAGCCAGGCCAGGCCGCCGTCCCGCAGCAGGCCGTAGCCCAGCACCAGTGCCAGCAGCAGCGGCAGCAGCCAGCGCCGTGCCAGGGGAGCCAGTCCCGGCAGTACCAGCAGCAGCGGGCCCAGGCCCAGCAGGTAGTGGCCGGCCTGCAGCGGCGCGCTGCCGTCTGCCCAGGCGGGGTCCTGCGCGCGCAGCCAGCCGCCGGCGAGCAGGGCGCAGAGGATCTGCACGATGAAGCCGGCGCCGGCGCCGGAAAGATGGCGGGGGTCCTCCGGTGGCGGCGTGGTGCTCAGCGCCGCGTCGAGGCTCCAGCGCGCCCCGACCGGCAGCCACGGGACCCAGAACAGCAGGCAGACCAGCAGGCCGTCCAGGGGCAGGGCGGCGTAGGGGTTGCGGTTGATGAGCGCCAGGCTGCAGAGGAACAGCAGGCCCCCGGCGAGCCGGGCGCGGTAGCCCAGCAGCAGGGCCAGTGCCGCCCCCACGCCGAGCAGCCAGGTCAGCTGCGCGAGCAGCACCGAGCCGCTGAGCGCCAGCGGCTGCAGGCGGCCGGAGACTGCTTCGGGCAGGGCCATCAGCAGGGTGCGGGGCAGCACGCCGGCGTCGCTGTACAGGGTGCCGAGCAGGCCCAGCTGGGCGCCGGCACCGTACAGGCAGTACAGCGCCAGCCCGACCCGGAACAGCGCCAGGGAGCGCAGGTCCAGGCTCAGGCTCGTGATCTGCAGGGAGGGCAGTTTCCGCATCGGTCCGTGTGGCACAAACAAGAAGGGGAGCGTGAACGCTCCCCCTGTGAGTCCGAATGGCCGGGCCTAGAACAGATCGCCCATCTGGCCGGTACCGTCATCCAGCCAGGCGCGGTATTCGGTGTCGAGCCCATGGCTGGCCGGATGGCTGGTGAACAGGCCGAGATCCGGCAGCAGCCCACCGCCACCACCGCCATCACCGCCCCCGTCACCGCCGCCGCTGGTGGCGCCGACCGGAGCCTTGGTTTCCTCGTGATCCGCGATATCGGCCACGACCACGGCGATTCCCGCGGCGCCGATGCCGAGCAGGGTCCAGTCAAAGAAGGTGAAGGCGGTCTCGCCCTCGGCCTGCTGGGCGGCGAGCTGACGCTGCGCAAACGGCACGCCGTTGAAGCGCGCGCTGCCCTGGCCATCGGCCGTGAAGTCCAGCTGGAACAGGGCGGGGACGCCGGCGTCCACCACACGACGGTCATGGTCCACGAGGAAGCGGAAGTTCATCCGCTGGGCGGGAACCTGGCTGCCGCCGAACTGGAACTGCATCTGCGCCCGCGCCTCGGGCCGGGCCTGTGTGGGGTCTGCGGCCTGCGCGGCGCCGAAGCTCCCGGTTGCGCCCAGTATGGCCGCCACGATCAATTTTTTCTGCATTCTCGAATCCCCCGCCGCATTGGTTTGACTGACACGCCGCACTATAGGATTGCCATGCCGGCCTTGCAAGCGCGCCGGGCACCGTGCGTGCGTGCCGGTTTATGCTGCGCCTCTGGTTTGTTGAAGGATGTCCGGCATGCCCCTGATCCGTCTGCTGCCCGCCGTGCTGGCCTGCCTGCTGCTGGCCGCCTGTGCCACGCGGCTGCCCCTGCGCGACGACCCCGAGCTGGCCCGCTGCCAGACGCTGTTCGTGCAGAGCGACGCCGAGATCGCCGCCGCCGGCGCGGGCGATGCCAGCCTGCACCGGCTGCCGGGCTTTCCCTACCTGCGCAGCACGCGCTTCTGGGCCTCGTTCGCCGGCGAGCTGGAGACCCCCGTGCAGTGGCAGGCCTGGACCGCCGAGCTGCGCGGTGAGGACCAGGGCGCGCGCGAGGACGAGCTGCTGCGCGCCTCCGGCCGCGGCCAGCTGGACGATACGCTGTACGTGCGCTTCGAGGCGCTGGCGGACTGCGGCGCCCGCCTGCTGAAAGCCGATCTGGCCGACCCGGCGCGGCGTGAGGCGCTGCGCCGTGCCAGCCAGGTGCCGGACGACTACGCCACCGCCGCGCGTGTGGTGGGCGCCTATCCGCTGGCGGTGCCTTTTCTCAAGTGGGGCATCCGCGGTTACCAGCGCGAGGTGGCGCAGGCCTATGCCGAGCCGCTGGCCGCCCGCCCGCCGGTGCACACGGTGCTGTGGGAGCCGCAGCCGTCCATCCTGCCGCCGGCGCGGGCCGGGGAGATCGCCGAATGGATCGCCAGCGGCGCTGCCCATCCGCTGGGCGTGCCGCAGTTTGACGACCTGGCCCTGCAGCGCCTGTTCCAGACCTTTGCCCCGGCCTGGTGGGTGGAGCAGACCGGCCCCGCCGACCGTCCCGGCGCGCCCTATCTGGACGGCGAGCGTCCGCGGCTGGACCCGAGCGTGCCGCAGACCTACATCCTGCTCGACTTTACCCGTGTGGGCGGTCAGGTCCTGCCGCAGCTGGTGTACTGGGTCTGGTTCGCCGAGCGCCCGCCGCAGGGCCGGTTCGACCCTTATGCCGGCACCCTGGACGGCGTGCTGTGGCGCGTCACCCTGGGCGCCGACGGGCGGCCGCTGGCCTACGACAGCATCCACCCCTGCGGCTGCTTTCACTTCGTCTATCCGGCCCGCGAGACGCTGCGTCCGCGCGCGAACCGCTATTGGCAGGAACCCGTGCTGCGGCCGCAGACGGTGACCGACCCCGGTCCGCTGGCCCTGCGCATCGCCAGCGGCGATCATCAGCTGCTGCGCGTGGTGCCACTGGCCGAGGCCCGCGCCGACGAGGCCGGCCGGTACCGCCTGGCGCCCTACGGTGATCTGACCTTCCTGCCCGACCAACAGGGCGCCCCGCGCAGCCTGTTCCGCGCCGGCGATGGCATCGTCTCCGGCACCGAGCGCGGCGAGCGCTACTGGCTGTGGCCCAGCGGCGTGCCCGATCCGGGCGCCATGCGCGCCTGGGGCCGGCACGCCACGGCCTTTGTCGGCGTGCGCCACTTCGACGACCCGCGTCTGCTCGATACCCTGTTTGAATGGCCCCCGGGCCCGGAGGCGCCATGAACCTGCCCGCGCCCGGCGAAACCCAGACCCGCCTGCTGGAAGGCGCCGCAGGCGCGGTCGAGGCCCTGCTGACAGCGCCCGCCACGCCCCCGCGCGGAGTGGCGGTGGTCTGCCACCCGCATCCGCTGTTCGGCGGCGCGATGAGCAACAAGGTGGTCCATACCCTGGCCGGCAGCGCCCAGAAGGCCGGCCTGGCCACCCTGCGCTTCAACTTCCGTGGCGTTGGCCGCAGCGCCGGCCGCCACGACGAGGGCCGCGGCGAGACCGAGGATACGGTGCGGCTGGCGCGCTGGTTCCAGGCCCAGTACCCGGGCGCCCCGCTGCTGCTGGCCGGATTTTCCTTCGGGGCGTTCATCACCCTGCGCGCCACTGCCGAGCTGCGCCCGCGGGCGCTGGTCAGCGTGGCCCCGCCGCTGGGCAAATACCTGCAACTGCCGCGGCCGGAGCATCCGCAGGTTCCCTGGCTGTTTCTGCACGGCACCGCGGACGACGTGGTGCCCTATGCCGAGACCCGCGCCGCACTGGCGGATTACCATCCGCCGCCGCAGCTGGTCAGCTTCGAGGGCGCCGGGCATTTCTTCCACGGCCGGCTGGGCGATCTGCAGGACGCGGTGAAGCCCTTTCTCGACGAGCACTTCGCGTGAGCCGCATCTGGCGCAGTCTGCTGCTCGTGCCGCTGCTGGCCCAGGGGCTGCTCGCCCACGCCGCGGGGCCCGGGGCCTTCTCGCGCAGCGGCCTGCAGGGCTGGCAGGCGCAGATCTTTGACGGCAAGGCCGCCACGGGCTATCAGCTGCGCGACGGCTACCTGCAGGCCGAGTGCCGCGCCAGCGCCTCCGGCTTCATCTGGCGCCAGAGCGTGCGGCTTTCCGATGCGCCGATCCTGAGCTGGCGCTGGCGGGTGCATGACCTGCTCAGAGGGATAGACGAGCGGCGCAAGAATGGCGACGACTTTCTGGCGCGGGTCTATGTGGTGGTTGACGGCGGCTGGGCGGTCTGGCGCAGCCGCTCGCTGGTCTATGTCTGGAGCAACGGCGAGACGCCCGGTGCCGACTGGCCCAGCGCCTACACCCGGCAGGCGCACATCATCGCCCTGCGCGCCGGGGCCACGGGGCTGGGTGAGTGGCAGCACGAGCAGCGCGACCTGGCGGCGGATTTTCAGCGCTACTTTGGCGAGATCCCCGAGCGCATCCACGCCCTGGCCCTGATGAGCGACTGCGACGACAGCGGCGGCGCCGGGCGCGCCGATTACGGCGACATCCAGCTCTCGCCGGCGCCTTGAGTGGCGTTTGCTATGCTGCGCCAGCCCCAACGCCGTCCCGGCTTGCCTGACAACCGACATGCTCAGCGCCCTGTTCAAGCAGCTACGCCCCGCCCCGCCGCAGGACCCGGAGACCCGCCGCCGGCAGGCGACCGCCGTGCTGCTGCACGAGCTGGCGCGCGCCGATTTTGAACACCACGATCTGGAAACCGGACAGCTGCGCGCCGAGCTGGCGCAGGCCTTCGGCATTAGTCCGCAGCAGGTGGACGAACTGCTGGGGAGTGCCACCCATCTGGCCGCCGCCAAGGTCTCCCTGCACGACGAGATCGCCCAGCTCAACTCGCAGCTGGATGCCGCCGGCAAGCGTGAGCTGATCGCCATGCTCTGGCGCCTGGCCTGGGCCGACGGCCGCGTGGACCCGCAGGAAGAAGCGCTGATCCGCCGCCTGGCGGATCTGTTGTTCGTCCCGCACAGCGTATTCGTGCAGGAAAAACTCAAGGCCGCCTCATGAACCCCAGCACACCGGAACGTACCGACAGCTGGCTGGGCCGGCGCGGCATCCAGGACAAGTTCACGCTGGCTTTCACGGTCATCCTGCTGCTGTTCATGACGGCCACTTTCCTGTTCACGAGCTCGCTGCGCGATGTGCGGAAGGCGCACGACTGGCAGGAGCATTCCAGCGCGGTGCTGGTCAAGCTCAACCATCTGGAAACCGGCGTCATCAACGAGCAGGCCGGGCTGCGTGGCTACCTGATGACCTTCAATCCGGAGTTCCTCGCGCCCTATCACAAGGGTATCGAGCAATTCGAGCAGGACTCGCAGGCCCTGCGCGTGCTGACGGCCGATAACCCGCAGATCCAGGTTGGGGTGGTCCAGGTCGTACGGCTCATGGAGGACTGGCGTCGCGAGTTTGCCGAGCCGATGCTGGCCCTCGCCGCCGGGGCGCAGCGCGATCCGGAAGGCACCATCCGCCGCGTGCGGGCCGAGGCCGCCAAGGGGCGCGGCAAGCAGATCATCGACCAGATCCGCGCCCAGCTGGACGAATTGCGCCAGCTGGAAAATGCCCTGCTGGACCAGCGTACGGCGACCCTCAACCAGACGCTGCGGCGCACCGAGATGCTGAGCCTGGTGATGCTGTGCGTGGGCATCGCCTTCGGCATCCTGATGATCCTCCTGGTCGGGCGCACCGTGAGCCGTCCCATCGCCCAGCTCACCACGCTGATGTCGCGCCTGGCCAACGGCGATACCGCCATCGAGATCCCCTACAAGCCACGCGGTGACGAGATTGGCGCCATGGCCCGCCGGCTGGAGGTCTTCAAGGCCTCCACCGCACAGCTGCAGGAGCGCGAATGGGTCAAGACCGAGAGCGCGCGCCTGTCCATGCTGCTGCAGCAGTGTGTGGATGAGTCAAGTTTCTGCATCACCCTCAGCCGTGAGCTCGCGCGCCTGCTGGGGGCTCCGGGGGTGGCGGTATTCCTGTGCTCCGAGCACGAGCCGGCGCTGTACTTCGGCGGCGGTCAGGGCGTGCCGGACGAGCTCTACACCCAGCAGCGCTTCGTGCTGGGGCAGGGGCTGGTGGGGGAATGCGCGCAGCAGCAGCAGTCCTTGCTGATCCGCGATGTGCCGCCGGGGCATTTCCGCATCCATAGCGGGCTGGTCAGCGGTACGCCGGATCGCTTGCTGCTGTCACCGCTGATGGGCCGTGACGGCGTGCTGGCGGTGCTGGAGATGGCGCTGCTCCGGGAGGCCCATCCTGCGCTGCTCGCCGAGGTTCTGCCGCTGGCCGGTCTGACGCTCGATACCCTGCGCCGCAGCCTCGCCACCAAGCTGCTGCTGGCCCAGACTCAGGAGCAGAAGGAAGAGTTGCAGGCCTCCGAGGAGACCCTGCGCATCCAGCAGGAAGAATTGCGCGCCACCAACGAGGCGCTGGAGGACAAGGCCCGCGCCCTGCAGGAGCAGAGCCAGAAGCTCGCCGCTTCCGACGAGGAGCTGCGCCTGGCCAACCAGGCGCTGCAGGAAAAGGCTGCCGCGCTGGAGGAGGCCCGCCATGCCGTGCAGAGAAAAGCCAATGACCTCGAGCAGGCCAGCCAGTACAAGAGCGAGTTCCTGGCCAACATGAGCCACGAGTTGCGCACGCCGCTGAACAGCCTGCTCATCCTGTCCAAGAGTCTTGCCAGCAACGAGGACGGTAATCTGGACGACGAGCAGATCGAGAGCGCGCGCATCATCCACGAGTCCGGTTCCAATCTGTTGCGGCTGATCAACGACATCCTCGATTTGTCCAAGGTCGAGGCCGGCAAGATGGACATCGTCACCGAGGAAGTCTCGCTGAGCGCCTTCGCCGCGACGATGGAGCGCAACTTCCGCCCCATGGCGCAGCAGCGCAGCCTCAAGTGGGAGGTGCTGCTGTCGCCCGAGCTGCCCACGCGGATCCGCACTGACGGCGCGCGTCTGGCGCAGATTCTCACCAACCTGCTGTCCAACGCCTTCAAGTTCACCCACCAGGGCGGGGTACGGCTGCACATCACACGTCCCACCGCTGCCGACCTGCCCGAGGGCAGCCCCCTGCGTGCAGAGCAGGCCATCGCGTTCCGCGTATCGGACAGCGGTATCGGCATTCCGGAAGAAAAGCTGGCACGCATCTTCCAGGCCTTCGAGCAGGCGGACACCTCCACCAGCCGCCGCTATGGCGGGACGGGCCTGGGCCTGTCCATCTGCCGCGGCCTGGCGCAGCTGCTGGGCGGCGAGATCCGCGTCAGCAGCCAGCCGGAGAAAGGCTCGGCCTTCACGCTGTACCTGCCCGAGCAGCTGCCCGGAGCCATCAGAGCCGCAGCGTCCGCGCCGCAGCAGACCGCCCTGGCGCCGTCCGACAAACCGGCCCCGCCGGCACGCAAATCGCGGCGGAGCAAGGCGGCCGCGGGCACATCGGCCGCGGCGAGCAGTGAGGTCTCGGGCGACCGCATCCTGATCGTGGAGGATGATCCGCAGTTCTCCGAGGTGCTGGCCGGCATCGCCCGGCGCAAGGGCCTGGAGGTGCTGACCGCCCAGACCGGCGAGGACGGCTGGCGGCTCGCGCGCAGCCAGCAGCCCAGCGGCATCCTGCTCGACATCGGCCTGCCCGGTGCCATGGACGGCTGGAAGCTGATGGAGAAGCTCAAGGCCGATCCGCAGACACGCAACATCCCCGTCCATTTCATCTCGGGCGATGACCAGGCCAAGCGCGCGCTCGACATGGGTGCGGTGGGTTTCCTGCTCAAGCCGGTGGAGAAGGAGGCCGTGCTCGGCGCCCTGACGCGGCTGTTGCACTTCAGCCACGAACGCCGCCAGCTGCTGGTGGTAGATGATGACGCTGCCTCCCGTGCGGCGGTGCGCCAGCTGCTGGGCGACGCGCTGGTGGACATCAGCGAGGCCAATGACGGCGCCGCCGGGCTGGCGTTATTGCAGAAACAGAGCTTTGACTGCCTGATCCTGGACCTGGGCCTGCCGGACATGAGCGGCCTGGAATTCCTGCGTCAGGCCACCGCCACCATGCCGCAGCTGCCGCCGGTGGTGGTCTACTCCGCGCGGGAACTCACGCGTGAGGAGAGCATGCAGTTGCGGGAGTTCACCGACAGCATCGTCATCAAGGGCGCACGTTCGCCGGACCGGCTGCTCGACGAGGTCACACTGTTCCTGCACGCCATCAACAAGCCGCAGTCCACGCCTGCCATGCCAGCACCGGCCGCCCCCGGTCTTGCCGGCAAGAGCGTGCTGGTGGTGGACGACGACATGCGCAATATCTTTGCCCTGTCCAAGGTGCTGCGCGGCCAGGGCCTGAAAGTGATCATGGCGCAGGACGGCTACAAGGCCCTGGCGCAGCTCGAACAGCAGCCGGGCATAGACCTGGTGCTGATGGACATCATGATGCCCGGCATGGACGGCTACGAGTGCATGCGCAGGATCCGCGCGCAGCCGCAATGGCAGAAGCTGCCGATCATCGCCGTCACCGCCAAGGCGATGAAGGGCGACCGGGAAAAGTGCCTGCAGGCCGGCGCCAACGACTACTGCACCAAGCCGGTGGACGTGGACCAGCTGCTGGTGCAGATGCGTGCGCTGCTGGCCTGAGGCCGGCGCGGCCTTCAGTGCGGCAGGCGCAGCCCGACGCCGGTGATGGTCTCGCCGTCCACCTTGCGGACCACCAGTTCCAGATCGCCCAGCCGCAGGCGGTCGCCGACTACCGGTTTGGGCAGGCTGCTGGTGAGGAACTCGGCGATGGTCAGCCTGAGCGCGTGCGGCGGCGGTTCCACCGGGTAGGCGGTGGCCAGTTCCGCCACGCTGGCGGTGGGGTCCACGCTGAACTCGCCGAAGAAACGCTGCTCGGTTTTCTTCAGCGGTTTGCGGGTGGCCTCGAAGACCTTGTCCAGCGCGGGGATCTCATCCTGCGGGGTGAGCAGCGTGAGGGTATCGCCCTCGCGCAGCTGGCCCCATTCGCGGTAGGGCAGCACCTTGTCGTCGCGCGCCACGCAGACCACCCGTGAATTGTCCCGCAGTGGCAGCTCCTTGACCGTGAGTCCGGCGAGCCCGCTGTGGCGGCTGAGCCGGTAGCTGACGATCTCGTAGTCACGGGCGCCCGGCAGGTCTATGTCCACGCGGTGGATGCGCGCCGAGGTCGTGGGCACGTGCAGGCCCAGCAGCCGCGCCATGGGCGCGATGGTCCAGCCCTGGATCACCAGCGATACCAGCACGATGAAGAACGCCACATTGAAGTACAGCGCCGCGTTCTCCAGGCCGGCCAGCCAGGGGAAGGTGGCGAGCACGATGGGGACCGAGCCGCGCAGCCCCACCCAGGAGATATAGATTTTCTCGCGCAGCGGAAAACGAAAGCCGATCAGGCTCAGCCATACCGCCACCGGGCGCGCCACGCCGATCAGCACCAGCGCCGTCAGCAGGGCCGGCACGGCCACGCTGAGCAGCTCGGAGGGATTCACAAGCAGGCCCAGCATCACGAACATGCCGATCTGCGCCAGCCAGGCCACGCCGTCGTGAAAACGGCGGATGTTCATCAGCGCCCGTACCCGCCGGTTGCCGATCCAGAAGCCGGCCAGGTACACCGCCAGAAAGCCGCTGCCGCCGGTGACCGAAGCCAGGCCGAAGATGCACAGGGCGCCGGAGAGCGCCAGCAGCGGGTAGAGCGAATCGCTGAGCGGAATACGGTTGAGGGCCTTGCTCAGCAGCGCCCCGCCGGCCAGCCCGAAGGCCAGGCCCAGGCCCAGCTGCTGGAGCAGCAGGATCAGGGAATCGGTGAACAGGTACTGCTCCGGATTGATCAGGTACTGCAGGACTGCCAGGGTGAGGAAGATCGCCATCGGGTCGTTGGTGCCGGATTCCATTTCCAGTGTGGAGGTCACGCGCGCGTTCAGCGAGACCGCACTGGTGTGCAGCAGGGCAAACACTGCCGCGGCGTCGGTGGAGCCGACGATGGCGCCGATCAGCAGGCCCTCCGCCCAGCTCAGATCCAGCAGCCAGGCCGCCAGCGCGCCGGTGATCGCCGCGGTGAACAGCACGCCCAGGGTGGCGAGCAGCGTGGCCGGCCACAGGGCGGTTCGGAAGCTGGCCGCCGAGGTGCGCAGGCCGCCGTCGAAGAGGATCACCGCCAGCGCCAGCGTGCCGGCGAAATTCGCCAGCGGGTAGTTGTTGAAGGGTATGCCGCCGGGGCCGTCCTCGCCCGCCATCATGCCCACCAGCAGGAAGATCAGCAGCAGGGGGACGCCCAGCCGCGGGGTGATCGCGGTGGCGAGGATGCTGGCAACGAACAGGATGCCGGCAATCAGGATGAAGTCGTTGGCGAGTGTCATGGCAGTGCTAGAGTCTAGCAGCGCCGCGCGCCCTCCACCCCAACGCCATGCACCTCACCGACCGCCAAGGTATCGAAATCAGCCTGTTTCTGGAGGCCCTGCGCCGCCGGCACGGTTATGACTTTGGCGGGTATGCCGAGGCCTCGCTCAGGCGCCGCATCCTGTCGCTGCAGGATGTGCTCAAGGAGCCGAGCATCAGCCGCCTGACCGAGCGGCTGGTCCATGACGAGACTTTTGTGCACCGGGTCATCGCCCAGCTGTCGGTGCCGGTCTCGGAAATGTTCCGCGATCCTGCCGTGTTCTCGGCCCTGCGCCGTGAAGTGCTGCCGCGCCTGTCCAGCTTCCCGCATCTGAATGTCTGGCAGGCCGGCTGCGCGCACGGTGAGGAGGTGTATTCGCTCGCCATCCTGCTCCAGGAAGCGGGTCTGTGGGACCGCACACAGATCTATGCCACCGACATGAGCGACGCCGCGCTGGAGCGCGCCCGGGAGGGGATCTACCCGGCCAGCCAGCTGGAGCTGTTCTCTCGCAATTACCGGGAGTCCGGCGGCGAGGTAAACTTTCTGGATTACTGCACGGTGCGCTACAACCTGCTGAAGATCCGCGCCGATCTGCACCAACAGATCACCTTTGCCAACCACAATCTGGCGGCCGACGGAGTGTTCGGCGAGATGCATCTGATCCTCTGCCGCAATGTGCTGATCTATTTCACCGAGCCGCTGCAGCAGCGGGTGCTGGAGCTGTTCCGCAGCGCCATCGTGCGTGGCGGATTCCTGTGCCTGGGCAGCAAGGAAGTGCTGCCCCTCACCGGCCGGCTGGCCGAATTCGTTCCGGCCGTCGCCGGCTTGCCGATCTACCGTCATGTCGCGCCCGGCCGCTGAACGCGCGGTGGTGATCGCCGCCAGCGCGGGTGGGCTGGACGCCATCTCCATAGTCCTCGGCGGGCTGCGTGCAGGCTTTGCCGCGCCGGTGCTGGCGCTGCTGCATTCCGCGGCCGGTGCGTCCACGCTGCTCAGTGAGTTGCTCGCTCGCCGCTGCCGGCTGCCGGTGACGGAGGCGCGTGCCGGCATGCAGGTGCGCGGCGGGGAGGTCTATCTGGCCCCATCGGATTATCATCTGCTGGTGGAAAGGGATGGCCGCCTGGCGCTGAATGTGGATGACAAGGTCAGCTTCGTCCGGCCGTCCGCAGACGTGCTGTTCGCCAGTGCCGCAGAAGTCTGGCGACAGCATCTGGTCGGCGTGGTGCTCACCGGCAGCAATCACGACGGGGCCGCCGGCATGCAGGCGGTGCGCATGCACCGCGGCCAGAGCGTGATCCAGGACCCGGCCAGCGCCGCCCACCCCGAAATGCCCCGTGCCGCCTGCGGCCGGCCGGGAGAAGATGTCATCCTGCCGCTGGCGCAGATTGCGCCTCACCTCAACCAATGGGATGTCCGCCATGAGTGACCGTACCCCGGTCCAGGAAACCTACTGCCTGCCCACGCCCAGGATCCTGATCGTGGACGATGTGCCGGCCAATCTCGTCGCCATGCGCAGGCTGCTGGGCAAGATGGGCGCCGAGCTGGTGATGGTGGAGTCCGGCAACGCCGCACTGGCGGCCTGCCTGGACCAGGAATTCGCGCTGATCCTGCTCGACGTGCAGATGCCGGAGATGGACGGCTTTGAGGTGGCGGAGATCCTCTCCAGCGAGGAAGCCACCCGCGATACCCCCATCATTTTCGTCACCGCCGCGTTTTCCGACGACTTCAATCGGCTCAAGGGCTATCGCTCCGGCGCGGTGGACTACATCGCCAAGCCCATCAATGACCTGATCCTGCGTTCCAAGGTGCAGGTGTTTCTGGATCTGTACCGCTCGCGCCTGGAGCTCAAGCAGGCGCTGGCGGCCCTGCACGACCAGAACCACCAGCTCAACCAGGAGGTGGCCGAGCGCATGCGCCTGGAGGCGCTGGCCCGCCACCAGGCCAGCCACGACGCGCTGACCGGACTGCCCAACCGGCGTGCATTCATGGAGCAGCTCGGTCAGGCCGTGGCCCGCGACGAGCCATTCACGCTCATGTATGTGGATATCGATGGCTTCAAGCCCGTCAACGATACCCACGGCCATGCCGCCGGCGACGCCCTGCTCAAGGCCATCGCCGGCCGTCTGGGGCGCGGCATCCGCGACAGCGACACCGCCGCGCGCCTGGGCGGTGATGAGTTTGCGCTGCTGCTGCGGGGCATGGGAGCCGGCGAAGCGCTGGAACTGGGCAGCAAGCTCTGCGCCAGCCTGGCACAGCCCTACAACATCCGTGTGGAAGCGGCGGGCGAGGTGGCGATCCGCGTCGGTGCGAGCATCGGTGCCGCCCTGTTCCCGCAGCATGGGCAGGACGCAGAGGGCCTGATCCACGCCGCCGACGAGGCCATGTACCGCGCCAAGAAGGGCGGCAAGAACCAGTGCCTGCTGGCGGCCGGCGCCTGATGGCGCCTGCGGGTGGCGCTAGTCGTTGTAGAACTGCTGCTGGAACTTGACCCGTATCGGACGTGTGGCGCCTTGCGGGGTGAGCTGCACGTCCACCGTCAGGTATTCTCGGTTGAGGGTTTCAAATTCCGCCAGGACGTAGTGCACCGGGCCTTCCTGCACCGGGCGCAGATCCAGTTTCTGCAGGTGGCCGAGCAGGCTGGTGACCCGGCCGGTGGCGGTGGCCGCCACCGGCACCACGGCGCCGCCGTCTTCCACGCGCTGTGCGTTGAGCACCAGTAACGCCTGCTTGCCGCGGCGGCGCACGTTGAACTGGCGCGCCACTTCCGGTGTGAGGTCGGTGGTGCGGATGGCGGCATAGTGGACGATGAAGCCGTCCTGTTCCACGCGCTGCTCGGCCGCAGCGGGCAGGCACAGCAGCAGGCACAGCAGGGGCAGGCACAATCTCATGGAGCGGCTCCCGGTGCCTGCAGCCGGTACAGCGCCACCTCGCTGAACAGGTTGGGCGCCAGGCGGATGCGCAGGCCCTCCCGGTGCGAGCGGTCGAGCAGGCGGCGGCTGCGGATCTGCCAGCGCTGGCTGTGGCACAGGTCTTCAAAGTCGGCGACCGTGCAGAGATGGATGTTCTGCGTCTCGTACCACTCTGCCGGCAGCGCCGGGGTGATCGGCATGCGTCCGCAAAGCCCGATGGCGCCGCGCACGCGCCAGTGCCCGAAGTTGGGAAAGGTGACGATGGCCTGGCGGCCCACGCGCAGCATCTCCGCCACCAGCAGGTCGGGACGGGCCAGCGCCTGCAGGGCCTGGGTCATCACCACGTAGTCGAAACTGTCGCTGGCAAAGTCCCTCAGGCCGTCGTTGAGGTCGGCCTGGATCACGTTGACACCGCTGGCCACGCAGGCGGCGACGTTGGCCGGGTCGATCTCCAGCCCATAGCCGTGGATGCCGCGTTCGCGCGTCAGGTGGGCCAGCAGCGCGCCGTCGCCGCAGCCCAGATCGAGGATGCGGCTGTGCGGCTCGATCCAGTCGCAGATCAGGGCCAGGTCGGGGCGCAGGGCGTTCATGCCGTCTCCGCCGCCACGCGTTCGAGATAGCGCGCCAGCACCGTGTGATAGCTGGGGATGGGCATGAGAAAGTCATCGTGCCCCAGCTCGGATTCGATCAGCGCGTAGGCTACATCGCGCCGCGCCGCCACCAGCGCGCGGACGATCTCGCGCGAGCGCTCCGGGGAGAAGCGCCAGTCGGAGGAGAAGGCCACCACCAGGAAGCGCGCCTGCGCCCGGGCAAAGGCCGCACTGAGCTCGCCGCCGAATTCGCGCGCGGGGTCGAAGTAGTCCAGCGCCTTGGTCATGAGCAGGTAGGTGTTGGCGTCAAAACGCCCGACGAAGCTGCTGCCCTGATAGCGCAGATAGCTTTCCACCTCGAACTCCACGTCGAAGCTGAACTTGAGCTGGCTGGCACGCTGCACCCTGCCGAACTTGGCGCGCATGGCTTCGTCAGAGAGATAGGTGATGTGCCCGAGCATGCGCGCCAGCCGCAGCCCGCGCGAGGGGACGGTCTGGTGCTCGTAGAAACGGCCTTCGTGAAAGTCCGGATCGGAGAGGATGGCCTGGCGCGCGATCTCGTTGAAGGCGATGTTCTGCGCCGACAGGCGCGGCGCGCTGGCGATCACCACCGCGTGGCGGATGCGCTCCGGGTAATCGATGCTCCACTGCATCACCTGCATGCCGCCGAGCGAGCCACCGATCACCGCCGCCCACTGGGCAATGCCCAGGTGGTCGGCCAGCCGGGCCTGGGCGCGTACCCAGTCGCGCACCGTGAGCAGCGGAAAATCTGCGCCCCAGACCTTGCCGGTTTCCGGGTTGAGCGTGTTGGGGCCGGTGGAGCCCATGCAGCCGCCCAGGTTGTTGAGGCTGACCACGAAGAAGTGCCGCGTGTCGATGGGCTTGCCGGGGCCGATGCAGTTATCCCACCAGCCCGGCTTGCGGTCGGCGTCGCTGTAGTAGCCGGCGGCGTGGTGATCGCCAGAGAGGGCGTGGCAGATCAGCACGGCGTTGCTCGCCGTGGCGTTGAGCTGGCCGTAGGTTTCCACCATCAGCTGAAAGCCGGGCAGGCTGCGGCCGCAGTCCAGCGGCAGCGGCTGCGGCAGGCTCATCAGCTCCGGGCGGACCAGCCCGACCGAATCGGCCCTGTCCATTTACCGGAACACGCCGGGCAGCGGCAGCAGGCGGTTGACGACCTGCAGCACCAGGATCAGCAGCAGCGGCGAGAGATCCAGCCCGGACATCACCGGCAGTACGCGCCGCACCGGGCGCAGCAGCGGCTCGTTGAGGCTCCACAGGATGTTGCTGGCGGGGTTGTTCACCCCGGGGCCGAGCCAGGAGAGGATGGCCTGCACGAACAGGGTGAAGGTGAGCAGGTTGACCGCCATCACCGTGATCTTCAGCAGCGCATACCAGACCGAGGCCAGGGCGCCGACCGGCAGCGCCAGCAGCCCGCAGACCGCGTGTATGTGGATCACGGCGATCACCAGCAGCCCCAGCGCGGCGGCCAGGTTGAGGTTGCGCCAGGGCGGCAGCACGCGCTGCAGGGCATCGGTGGGGTAGCGCGTGGCCTGCCAGATGAACTGCGAGATGGGGTTGTAGAAATCTGCCCGCGCGGCCTGCAGCAGGATGCGCAGCAGCCAGATCCAGATCGCCAGATCCAGCAGCGTGGTGACCAGAAAGAAGACGGCGTTGGCTCCGTTGGCGCCCATCAGGTGTCCTTGGCGGTGGGGGTGGCGAGGCTTGCGCCCAGTTGCTGGCTGCGCAGGCAGGCGGCACGCAAGGCATCCGCCAGAATGGTGCGCAGCCCGGCGGATTCAAGATGCGTGACGGCGGCCTCCGTGGTGCCGCCCCTGGAGGTGACCTGTACGCGCAGGCTGTGGATGTCGGCGTCGGTCTGCTCGGCCATGGCGGCGGCGCCGATCAGGGTCTGGCGTGCCAGCGCGCGAGCCGTGTCGGTGTCCAGGCCCAGCTGCGCGCCGGCCTCGGCGAGCGCTTCCGTGAGCAGGAAGTAATACGCCGGCCCCGAGCCCGAGAGCGCGGTCACCGCGTCCAGATCGGATTCCGCCGGCACCCAGACCGTGGGGCCGGCGGCGGAGAGCAGGGATTCCGCCAGCGCGCGCGCGGCCGCGGGGGTCTGCGGCGGCGCGTACAGGCCGGTGATGCCCTTGCCCAGCAGCGCCGGGGTGTTGGGCATGCTGCGCACCGGGTGAATCTGGCCGCCCAGCGCCTGGGTCAGCGTGGCCAGGCGCACCCCGGCGGCGATCGAGATCACCACCGCGCCGGCGCGCACCTGCAGACCGGCCAGTGCCTCCTGCATCTGCTGGGGCTTGACGGCGAGCACCAGTGCATCGGCGTCGCGTGCGGCATCGGCGCCGAGGGTGTGCGTGGTCACGGCGTAGGTCTGCGCCAGCCAGTCGCGGCGTTCGGCCAGCGGTTCGGCCACGCGGATCCTGGCGGCGGGATGGCCGCCGCGCAGCAGTCCGCCGATCAGGCTGGCGGCCATGTTGCCGCCGCCAATGAAGGCGATCAGCGGGGCGGAGGCGGAGTCGGTCACGGGCGGAAAATCGCGTGGAGTCAGGCGGATCGGCTTATCATACGGCACCCCATCCGCCAACACGATGCTGACTTGAGCGCCTCCTCCCGCCGCCCGCGCTTCAGCGCGGACGTACAGAAAATGCTGCAGACCTACCGCCGCCGCGTGGAACAGGCGCAGGTGTACGACGTGGCCCTGGTCAGCGCACTGGAAGCGGCGCCGCGTCTGTCGCGGCGGCTCGGCAATACCGTGCTGCTCAAGCGTGAGGACACCCAGCCCGTCCATTCCTTCAAGCTGCGCGGGGCCTACAACAAGATCGCCCATCTCGACGCCC
>JBKHXN010000127.1:0-12759 GCA_046565985.1 Gammaproteobacteria bacterium | reverse complement strand
TCGGCCAGCCTGATGCTGGCGGTGCCGGCCGGGATCGTGCACCTGTACACCGATGTGAATTCGGTGGCCGCCATCGCGGTGGGGTTCCTGGCCTACGCCGCCGTGTTCCAGCTGTTCGACTGCCTGCAGGCCACCGCCAACGGCGCCCTGCGCGGCCTGCACGATACCCGCGTGCCCATGCTCATCACCGTGACGGCCTACTGGGGCGTGGGTATGCCGCTGGCCGTGTGGCTGGCTTTTCATACGCCAGTGGGGCCCACCGGGGTCTGGTGGGGGTTCATCGCCGGCCTGGGGGTGGCGGCGCTGGGCCTGTGCAGCCGCTTCCTGCGCAAGGCGCCCCGGCAATTTGCTAGTGTGCAGGGCATCTGACCGGATGCACCGCCATGCTTGAGCAGCCTTACGTCCTGAGCGCCCTGATCCTGCTGGCGGCAGTGGCCGCGAGCGGCATCGTGGGTTTTCTTGCCCGCAGCCTCAACCTGGGCCGCTACCGCTGGCAGCGGCGCGTGCGCCTGTGGCTGGGTGTGGCGCCCGACAAGCGCATCGGCGAGCTGTTCTGGCTGGTCATTGCCTTCCATCTGGTGCTCTGGCCGCTGGCCGCCTGGGGCGTGATGCGTGTCTTCGGTCTGCTCGACGAGGCCAGACGCTTCACCGAGGCCCTGCTCACCGGCGGCTTCAAGATCGGCAGCGTCCAGATCGTGCCGGCGGAACTGCTGGTGGGGCTGGTCTGGTTCGTGCTGCTGTTCACCTTCACCCGCTGGCTCAAGCGCAAGATCGAGTTCAACTGGCTCGTCCATACCTCCATGGAGCCCGCCACGCGCGAGGCCACGGCCACCCTGTTCGGGTATGCGACGTTCATCATCGCGCTGGTCGTGGGCCTCTCGGCGGCGGGGCTGGATTTCTCCAAGCTCGCCATCGTCGCCGGCGCGCTGTCGGTGGGTATCGGTTTTGGCCTGCAGAACATCGTCAATAATTTTGTCTCCGGCCTGATCCTGCTCTTCGAGCGCCCGATCCGCTCCGGGGACTATGTTTTTGTCGGCCAGACCGAGGGCTTCGTGCGGCGCCTGAGCATCCGCTCCACCGTGCTGGAAACCTGGGACCACGAGCTCATCATCGTGCCCAACGCCGAGTTTCTCTCCAACCACGTCAAGAATCTCAACCTCAACGACAATTACGGCCGCGTGATTCTCAAGGTCGGCGTGGCCTACGGCTCGGATACCGCACTGGTCAAGCGCCTGCTGATCGAATGCGGCAGCGCGCACGAGATGATCCTCCAGGAAGACGAGGTGCCCGGCCTGCAGGGCCCGGTGGTGATCTTCATGAACTTTGGCGACAGTGCGCTGGAATTCGAGCTGCGTGTCTTCGTGCGGGATGTCACCCGCCGCCTGGGCGTGCTCAGCGACCTGCGCTTTGCGGTGGACGCGGCGTTCCGCGAGCACGGGGTGGAGATTCCCTTCCCGCAGCGCGATGTCTGGATCCGCAGCGCCGCGGGGGACCCGCCACCCGCCGCTGCGCCCTGATAACCGCAGGTTCTCAGCATAGGTCTTGGAATGCGCGGACGGCAGGCAGATGATAGGCCCCCTCACGCGCAACAGGAGAACGCTCATGAGCCTCAGACTCGGCGATACCGCCCCCGACTTTGAAGCCGACACCACCGAAGGCCGCATCCGCTTCCACGAATGGGCCGGCAGCAGCTGGGTGGTGCTGTTCAGCCACCCCAAGAACTACACCCCGGTGTGCACCACCGAGCTGGGCTATACCGCCAAGCTCAAGGCCGAGTTCGAGCGCCGCAACGTCAAGGCCATTGGCCTGTCGGTGGACAAGCTCGCCGATCACCACGGCTGGAGCAAGGACATCGAGGAGACCCAGGGCGCGGCGCTGAATTTTCCGCTGATCGCCGACGCCGACCGCAAGGTTTCCGATCTCTACGACATGATCCACCCCAACGCCTCCGACACCTTCACCGTGCGCAGCGTGTTCGTGATCGATCCCAACCGGAAGGTGCGCCTCACGCTCACCTACCCGGCGAGCACCGGCCGCAACTTCGACGAGATCCTGCGGGTGATCGATTCGCTGCAGCTCACCGACAACTACAAGGTCGCCACGCCGGTGAACTGGAAGCAGGGCGAGGACGTGATCATCGTCCCCGCGGTCAAGGATGAGGACGCCAGGAAGCTCTTTCCGCAGGGCTGGAAGGCGCTCAAGCCCTACTTGCGCATCGTCCGCCAGCCGGGCAAATAAACCCCGGCCGCCACAGGCCGCGCCCGTAGGGTGCGCGGCCTTTTTTGTGCGCGCCGCCCGCATCCGCTATACCCTTGGCGCGTATAACGATTCGAATACAGGCCTTGATCCATGCTCGACACCCTGACCGCCGTCTATGACCGGCTCGTACTCAAGCGCCCGCTGTGGGCCGGCCTGCTGATCCTGCTGATGGCCCTGGCCGCGCTGCACCAGGCGCAGCAGTTCAAGCTCGACGCCTCGTCCGATTCGCTGATCCTGGAAGGCGACGAAGACCTCGCCTACTTCCGCGAGGTGAGCCAGCGCTACGGCGCGGAAGAATTCCTGATCGTCACCTACACCCCGAGCGGCGAACTGTTTGCCGACGCCACGCTCACCCACCTCAAGCGCCTGCGCGACGAGCTGGAAGCCCTGCCGCGCGTCACGCGCGTGACCAGCATCCTCGACGTGCCGCTGCTCGACAGCCCGCGCATGACGCTGACCGAGGTGCAGACCCGCCAGCGCAAGCTGCTGGACCCGGACGTGGACCGCGATCTGGCCCGCCGTGAATTCCAGACCAGCCCGCTGTACCGCGACCTGGTGATGAATCCCGAGGGCACCACCACCGCCATGCTGGTCTCGCTGCGCCGTGACGAGCCTGCCGCGGAGCTGCTGCAGCGGCGCGAAGCCCTGCGCAGCCAGCGCGACGGCCAAGGCCTGAACAGCGCAGAGGCCGAAGAACTGGAGCGCGTCAGCACCGAATACGCCGCCCGCAGCGCCGCGCTGCAGGCCGAGTTGCAGGGCGACATCGCCCGCGTGCGCGCGGTGCTCGACCGCTACCGCGACCAGGCCACGATCTTCCTCGGCGGCGTGCCGATGATCGCCTCCGACATGATCGAGTTCGTGCGTGCCGACATCGAGACCTTCGGCATCGGCGTTGGCCTGTTCATCGTCCTGCTGCTGGCCATCTCCTTCCGCCGCCTGCGCTGGGTGCTGGTGCCGTCGGCCATCTGCGCCATCGTGGCGCTGGTCATGGTCGGCTTTCTCGGCTTCATGGACTGGCGCGTCACGGTGGTCTCGTCCAACTTCATTTCGCTGATCCTCATCATCACCCTGTCGCTGGTCATCCATCTGGTGGTGCGTCACCGCGAGCTGCACCAGCAGTTCCCGGACCGGCCGCAGCTGGAACTGCTGCGCGAGACCGCCTACAGCAAGTTCAAGCCCTCGCTGTACACGGCGCTCACCACCATGGTGTCGTTCGCCTCGCTGATCGTCAGCGGCATCCGCCCGGTGATCGACTTCGGCCTGATGATGGTCTTTGGCTGCCTGTTCGCCTTCCTGCTGACGTTCCTGGTCTTTCCGGCGGCGCTGGCGCGCTTCAGCCCCGGCGCACCGCCGGGCGAGGAGGGACGTGATCTCACGGCACGCATCAACCTCTTCTTTGCGCGGCTGGTGGAAGACCGCCCGCGTCTCACCTACGGCCTGTTTGCCCTGCTCATCATCCTGGGGCTGGCCGGCATCTCGCGGCTGACGGTGGAAAACCGCTTCATTGATTACTTCAAGTCCGATACCGAGATCTACCAGGGCATGGTGCTCATCGACCGCGAGCTGGGCGGTACCACGCCGCTGGATGTCATCCTCGATCCGCCCGCCTGGTTCCGCGAGGAGCAGGCCGAGGCCGCGGAGTTTGCCGCGGACTACCCGCAGCTGGGCAGCGGTGGCCTCACCGCGGAAAGCTACTGGTACAACTCGGAACGACTGCCGGAAATCGAGCGCATCCACGATTACCTGGATAGCCTGCCTGCCACGGGCAAGGTGCTCTCGCTGGCCACCACCATGCGCCTGATCGAGCAGCTCAACAACGACGAGCCGCCGGGGGATCTGGTGCTCTCGGTGATGTACCGGATGCTGCCCGACGACATCAGGGCCACGCTGTTTGATCCCTACATGGCCGCCGACGGCAACCAGCTGCGCTTTGCCGTGCGCGTGGTGGACTCCGACCCCACGCTGCGGCGCGACGAGCTGCTGCGCAAGATCCGCACCGACCTGGTGGAGCAGCTGGAACTGGAGCCCGAGCAGGTGCAGCTGTCCGGCATGCTGGTGCTCTACAACAACGTCATCCAGAGCCTGTTCCGCTCGCAGATCCTCACGCTGGGCGTGGTATTCGCCGCCATTGCGCTGATGTTCTGGATGCTGTTTGCCTCGCTCAAGATGGCGCTGATCGGCGTGGCGCCCACCCTGGTGGCGGCGGGCATGATCCTGGGCCTCATGGGCGGGCTTGGCATCCCGCTCGACATCATGACCATCACCATTGCCGCCATCACCATCGGCATCGGCGTGCACGACACCATCCACTACACGCACCGCTTCAAGACCGAGGTGCAGACCACCGGCACCTACGAGGACGCGGTCAAGACCTCCCACGCCAGCGTGGGCCGCGCCATGTTCTACACCACCGTGGTGGTGACGCTGGGCTTTTCCATCCTGGCCCTGTCCAACTTCATCCCCACCATCTACTTTGGCCTGTTCACCGGGGTGGCGATGATCTTTGCGCTGATCAGCAACCTCACGCTGCTGCCGCTGCTGCTGATGTGGCTGCGGCCGTTCAGCGTGGAGCGCAGCCAGTGACATGAGTTGAAAGTTTGCGGCGCAACTGGCCGGCGTCATTCCCATCCAGATCCGTCATCCCCGTGCAAACGGGGATCCATGCCGGAAGGGGCTGCGGGTGGGGCGCTGAATGAGTGAGGGCAGGACAGAGAGATGGATTCCCGCTTGCGCGGGAATGACGACTTCTGTTGTTTCCTCCTACCCCTCTCCCGTCATCCCCGTAAACGGGGATCCGTGCCGCTGCCCTGACCGCCTGTGCAGCAGCGGCAAGACCCGGCTAGGCAGCCTGCGCCAGCATCTCGCCGATGCGGCGGTCTTTTTCGGCCCAGAGTTCGGCAATCCACTGCTGGAAGCGCTGGCGGAAGGCCGGGTCGTTCTCGTAGCTGCCCACGAAGAACTCGTGCGGGATCTTCAGCTGGCGCACGTCCACCACCACGCGGCGCATGCGGCCGCAGAGAAAATCCCAGAAGCCGCAGGCGCCGTCCGGGTAGGCGATGGTCACGTCCAGCAGCGAGTTCAGGCGCTCGCCCATGGCAGACAGCGCAAAGGCAAAACCGCCTGCCTTGGGCTTGAGCAGGTGCGTGTACGGGGACTGCTGGCGCGCGTGCTTGGCCGGGGTGAAGCGCGTGCCCTCCAGAAAATTCAGCACCATGACCGGCTGATTGCGGTAGCGCTCGCAGGCCTTGCGGGTGGTCTCGATGTCCTTGCCCTTGAGCGCCGGGTTGCGCGCAACCTGCTCGGCGGTGTAGCGCTTCATGAAGGGGAAATCCAGGCCCCACCAGGCCAGACCCAGGATCGGCACCCAGATCAGTTCCTGCTTGAGAAAGAACTTGAAGAACGGCGCCTTGGTGCCGAAGGTGCGCATCAGCACGAAGATGTCGTTCCAGGTCTGGTGGTTGGCGCAGACCAGGTACTGCTTGTCCGGTGAGAGATCGGTGTGCAGGTGCACCTCGAAGGTGGTGCGCTGGAACACGCGGTTGAGCACGGTGTTCATCATCGCCCAGCGCTGCGCCACCCATGAGGCGGCGCGCGACACGGCATCCCGCGCCCGCCCGCCCGGCGGCGTGAACAGCTTGATGAGAAACAGCGAATACAGCGGCACCACCCAGAACAGGGTATTCAGGATCAGCAGGGCCATCATGATCACGCCCTGCAGGAAGGCGGGCAGGAAATGGATCATGGTGTCTCGGCCTTGAGCGCCCGCGCAGACCAGTGGATATGCACGATCTTCCAGCCATCCGGCCCGCGCTTGAGGATCATGGTTTCCAGCTGTTGCTTGCTCACCATCTTGCTGCCCACCTCGCCGCTGACCACGGCCTGGCTGGTCACCCAGGCCCAGTCGCCCCCGACGTGCTCGGCCTGCGGGCCGATCTGGCGCTGTACCTGGCGCGAATAATCCAGGTCATACGGCAGGTGCTGCTCGCGATATTCGGCGAGCCCGTATTCCGCCTGGCCGTTCTCGAATACCACCAGCGCCGGGTCCAGGTACTGGATGACCTGCGCAATCTCGCCCTGCTTCAGCGCCTGGTGAAACCGTGCCACGGTCTGGGCGGGCGTGAGATCCTGCGCGCTGCCGGTGCAGGACACACTCACCAGCAGCGCCGCCAGCCAGCTCCCGGGCGCCATCCATTTCTTCCATGCCGGCATGTTCAGGCGGCCTCCGCCAAGTCTTGGTTCTGGGGTTGCTGCGCGTCTTCCAGCATCATCTGCGCAGCGTATTCTGCAATCATCGTAGTGGGCGCATTGGTATTGCCGCCCACCAGTGTGGGCATGATAGACGCATCCACCACCCGCAGGCCACGCAGGCCGTGCACGCGCAGGCGCGGGTCCACCACAGCCTGGGCGTCCACGCCCATCTTGCAGGTGCCCACCGGGTGGTACACCGTCTCCGCGCGGCGGCGGATGTAGGCGCGGATATCCTCGTCGCTCTGCACCGCCTCGCCCGGCTCAAACTCGCGCAGCGTGTGCGGCGCCAGCGCTGGCTGTTGCAGCACCTTGCGCGCCTGTTTGAAGCCTTGCACCAGCGCATCCATATCCCGCTCCGTGCTCAGGTAACGCGGCTCGATCAGCGGCGCGGTGTGCGGATCGGTACTGGCCAGGCGGATGCGCCCGCGGCTTTCCGGGCGCAGGAAGCAGGTCATCAGCGTAAAGGCAAAGTGCCGGAACACCGGCTTGAGATCATGCCCGTGGTTGGAAAAGATGAAGGGCACGAAATGCCATTGCAGGTCCGGGATCGGCTGCGCCGGATCACTCTTGATGAATCCCCCGGCCTGAGCATAGTTGCTGGTGAACTCCCCACGCCGCCCGAACACATAGCGGAACAGGTCCAGCAGCGAGCGCAGCCAGGCGCGCGGGTGAAAGCTCACCGCATGCCGGGTTTTTTCCAGCATGGTGATGTGAATATCCAGGTGATCCTGCAGGTTCTCGCCCACGCCCGGCAGGATCTTCACCGGCGCAATGCCGTGATGCTCCAGCTCTGCCCGCGGCCCCACGCCAGAGAGCAGCAGCAACTGCGGCGAGCCGATGGCCCCGGCGCTCAGCACCACTTCGCGCTGCGCAAATACGTCCCGGTACAGCCCACCCTGCTCGTAGCGCACGCCCACCGCGCGCTGGCCCTCAAACAGCACCCGCGTGACGTGCACGCCGGTCAGCACCGTGAGATTGGGCCGCCCCTCGGCCGGGCGCAGGTAAGCGCGCGCGTTGGAGCAGCGCTCGCCGTTCTTCTGCATCACGTGGTAATAACCCACGCCGTCCTGCCGGGCACCGTTGAAATCGCCATTGGGCGCGTGCCCGGCCTCCTGCGCAGCTGCCACAAAGGCCTTCATCAGCGGATTCATGAACCGCGCCGGCGCCACGTTCAGCGGCCCACCCTCGCCGTGGTAGGCATCCGCGCCCGGTTCAAAGTGCTCCATCCGGCGGAACAGCGGCAGCACCTCCCGGTAAGACCAGCCGGTACAGCCCAGCGCGGCCCAGTGGTCGTAATCCCAGGCGTTGCCGCGCACGTAGCACATGGCGTTGATGGCCGAGCTGCCGCCCAGCGTGCGCCCGCGTGGCCAGTACAGCGGGCGGTGGTCGCAGCCCGGGTCCGGCGCCGTCCAGTAATGCCAGTTGAGCGTCTTCGAGCGGATCACCGGGATGATCCCCGCCGGGACATGAATGAACGGATTGGTATCCCGCGGCCCCGCCTCCAGCAGGCACACCCGGTAACGCCCGTCCGCCGACAGCCGGTTGGCCAGCACGCAGCCGGCGGACCCGCCGCCGGCGATGATGTAGTCATACATGTTCTTCAGCTCTCCTCAGAGCACGCGGCCTGCACTGTAGCGGGCCGGGCTTGGGGCTGCCAGACGAATCACCCAGATATTTGGGTGGCCAGGCCCAGTCATGACGCCACTACGCCAGGAAAGCGATCAAAGCGCTCCATTAAGTCGGAGACCTGTTGCTCAAACCGGCGCCTGTTCGAGTGACGAAGCTTTTCCAGATTCAGCAGCTTCCAGCGAATCGCGGGCAAATCCTTCAGATGCGTGAATGGCATCAGCTCCCATTGGGGCTCAGCACGAACAAATGAAAGCAGGAAGCGTCGGTGCACGTCTGTCAGCGCCCCAGGCAGTTCGTTGCGGATGCGCCGCCGGGTGTCAATCAACTGCTGCAGTGGAGTCTCGGCAACGGTCATGCCGGCAAAATCGGCGCCATAGGCGTGGGCCAGCGGCAGATCATTTGAGAACAATACTTCATGGACCGGGCGATTGTGCCCCGCAAGATAGGCCACAAAGCAGTCCATCACCGCCGAATCCAGCACGGCCAGCCTTCCCGCCATGGCAATGTCGAACCAATCGCGTGGATGCTGGCGATCCAGCGCCGCCACCAGCTTGCCACCATACAACTCCGGCAAGGCAAGCACAGGCAGGTCCACTGACGTGGTGAATAATTGGCGTGCCGAGTCCACCAGGCGGCGGCGTGTAACGGGCAGCAGCGTTCCACGGAAAACGAAATTCACTTCAACCTTGACCTGGCTGGACTGATCCAGCACCAGCAACTTGGCTTCCTCCCCGCTTAGCGTTGGAGGGATTTCAGCCGCATAACCCATCTGCCTCAGTTTTGATCTGGCACCGCGCAGGTCGTCTGCGATAGCCTGAAGAGCTGAATCGCGCCCCATGAGGTGGTCGGTAAAAACGATATCAATATCCACCGAAAGACGCGGCAGGTTCTGCACAAAAAGATTGAGCGCCGTCCCTCCTTTGAGCGCAAACCGCGGCGATTCGAAAACCACCGGCGCCACGGCAAGCAGCAGGCGCACCGCGCTGACGTACCTGGAGTCCATTACTTCTTCAGGCTCAGCAGCTCACCGCGGCGTGTACGCAGCATCCAGCGGCGGTCACTGCCCATTTGCTGGCTGTGTGGATGAACAATCTTGGCCCAGGGCAACGCCAGTTCATCCGCAAACTGCCGCGCAAGCCGCACCACCTTGATGCGGGTGCAATGTCCAAGCAGGGTATCAAGCACTTCAAGACGCGGGTTGCGCAGCGCCTCAGTCAGATGCCTTGCCTCCTCTACAGTTTGATGCTTGCCCACGTTGCTGAGCATTTCCAGCAATGCGCGCTCGGGGACCGATACTTGCGGGCCAAGCGGCGTTTCCGGCAGCGGCTGTAACCCGAAGCCGGCAGGCAGCTCCCCATCAAATAGCCGGGTTGTCTGGTAACGGCAGGGGAACCGCTCCGTCAACCAGGGCGGCAGCCTCACAGGGCGCTCGCCCCAGAGATCCAGCGGTGCGTCGCGTGCCACAAGATGATGCTGCACGCCTCTCCAGGCGAGCGCTGTCTTGCCCCCCACGTGCAAGCCGGGGACGCGGCGCGCCAGATAGGCCAGACTGCCATCCCGGCTCAGCTGATCACCCGCCAGCAAATACACCCCACGCGACAAATGCTGCAGCCACCCTCTGCGGGCCATGGAGGCGGCCAAGTGCGGGGACACCCCATGCTGGGCCAGCCGGGCGGTCTCGGCAGGCTCGCCGCGGGGCAGCGCCACCAGTAATCGTTTGATTGAATTATTTTTGGTAACAGATGCCATGCACTAACTATGGCAATAAATTCAATCACTATCAAATGCGAGCCACTGCCTCAGCCTGCCTCACCGGGCGCAGCCGGCGGACCCGCCGCCAACAATGAGCCAGTCAGATGAGGGCGGCGCCATCTTCAAAGCCGCAGCATCAGCGTCATGGAATCGGTGGGCGACGGCTGGAAGCCGTACCTCAGGTAGAAGTCCCGGGCGCGCTCGTGCAGCGCATGAACCAGCAAGGCCCGCACGCCCGCATTCTCTGCCACGGCGCTTGCGCGGGTGACGGCATCCCTGAGCAGGGAGGCTCCGAGGTGGATGCCCTTTGCCCGCTGGTCAACGGCGAGCCGGCCCAGCACCAGGACGGGGATCGGGTCAGGCATGTTGCGCCGAACGCCGCCTGTGGCCGCAGCATGCGCCACGGCGCCAGCGGCCAGCGCGTAGTACCCCCGTACTTTCCGGTCACGGCCGGCAACCATGAACGTGCGGCTGGCCCCGCTCGTCTGGTTGGCCATGGCCCTGCGTTTGAGCCAGTCATCCAGCACGGGCTCGCCGCAGGAGAAGTCATCAACAGAGTGCGCTGCGCTCAGCAGCTCGGGCGGCAGGAGATCAGGTACCACGCCGTGACTTTTCCCAGGGCGCTTTCACTGCCATGAGCTTCTTCAGCCCCGCATTGGGGGCAGGCGGCGCGTCGAGCAGCGCGGTGAACTGCCGGTACCGCTGCGCATCCAGCCTGAAGAATACCTGGTCCAGCAGCACGGATTGTGCGCGTTCACAGGCGGCTTCCAGCATGAAATCCGAGCGGTTTTTGCCGAGCAGCGACGCTGCGTGGTCAATCAGCTCCCGCTGCTGGGGCAGCGCGCGTAAATTGATGGCGGCTTCTCTCATGCTTTCGTCCATTGTGTAGCGAATGGATGTACAGATTATGTGGCTGTATATCTGTTGTCAATACAACCTGCAAACCCGCGGCCGCGGCTGCCTACTTCACCGGGCGCAGCCGGCGGGCGGGGCCCTGGCCGGTGGCGCGCTTCAGCGCGGCGGGCAGCTTGCAGACCTCCAGGGCGCGCTGGACCAGCGGCCGGGCCCAGGCCGGCGTGGCCATGAGCGCCTTGGCGGTGTGCGGGTACAGCAGCCGGCCGTCCTCTATGGTGAGCACGTCCACCGGGTTTGGCAGCCCGGCCGGGTCTTCCCGGCTGTTGTCCCACACGCGCAGGCTGGCGCGGGTACCGATGAACTGCATCAGGTTCTCGCGGCTGCTGCGGTAGCGCTCGCGGATCTTGTCCTCCGGGATGTCGTGCCCGCCCCGCTTCACGCGGGCCGCCACGCGGCGCAGGTGCAGGTCCACGCCCTCCAGGCCCACGTAGTAGATCGTCACCGGCCGGCCGCGCGCCAGGGCGCGGAGCAGCTCGGCCACCATGCTGTGGCCGCCCAGCGTGGTCTCAAAGATGAAGGCCGTGTTGTGGTCTATGGCCTGCCGCAGCGCGGCAAAGCCTTCCTGCCAGCTGCGCGCGTTGGCCTGCGCCGGCTCCAGGCCCGCCGCCACCAGGGCGTGCGTGCGCTCGTCCGGGTTGAAGTACGGCGCCCCGTTCTGCCGCGCGTACTGGCCGATGATCGTACTCTTGCCCGCCCCGTTGACGCCGGCGGCCACGATGATCTCCCCGTGCCGCTCAGGCACGCCGCGCCACCTTGCGCGCCGGTCTGGTGCCCTGCCGCAGGCCGTCGTGCAGCGCGGCCGTGTCTACCGACATCAGCCCCTTCATCACGGCCAGGCTCTCCGGCGCCTGCATTCGCGCCAGCATCTGCTCAAAGTCGCGCTCCAGGCGCTGCAGCGCCGGGGGCGCCGCACTCAGCGCCGCCATCGCCTGCTCGTACAGCTCCGGCGAGATGACATACGCCGCCGGCTTGCCGTGCTTGAGCAGCGACACGGCCCGGCTGCCCACCGCCTTGTCCAGCAGATCACCAAAGTGGTTCTTGGCATCGGTGGCGTTCATCGGCTCCAGTTCAATGGGCGTAAGCATGGCGGTCTCCGGTTTCATGTGTCCTCAGAAGGGCTAAAAGAACGGCTATGCGGCCTTTCGGGAAACTCGTTGATTGAGCAAACTCTCGGCCGGGATGTTGAACGTCTTGTTCAGGGCCCGGATCATCCGCACCGTGAGCGGGCGCCGGTGGGCCAGCACTTCGTATACGCGGTTCTTGCGCCCAATGGCTGGCACCAGGTCATCAACGGTGAGTCCCTGCTGCTCCATCCGGAACTTGATGGCCTCCACGGCATCTGGCAGATCCATGGGGAAGTGTGCGCGCTCGTAGGCTTCAACCAGCGTCACGAGCACGTCAAGGCGGTCGCCTGCTTCAGTGCCGGGGTCTGCCGACATCAGCGCTTCAATCTCGCGCAGGGTTTGGCGATAGTCGTCTTCAGTCTTGATGGGGCGGATGTCCATGGCGCGTTCTCAGATGGTCTGTACGTTGATCTGATCGTACTGTTGGTGGGTGCCGATGAAGCGGATGTAGACCACCTTGTAGGGATAGTTGATCCAAACCACAAGGCGGTACTTGTTCCCCGCAATGTTGAAGACAACACGTCCGTCCTTGAGGATGCTGGCATTGCCGAAGTGCTGTTTCACTTCATTGGGCGTGGACCAGTCGGCCTTCACCACTTCGCGATACCACGCCATCGTCGGCTCCTCGGCGTCATGGAATTCCGGTTTGCCAGCCCAGAACGCCTTCAGTGTCGACACGGCGATAATTCGCATACTTCATTCTAGTCCCATTATGGGACCACCTCAAGAGCGAGACCTGGCCCCAACAGGCGGCGGCTGAGCGCCCGACATTGCTAATTATCTGACGCACCCAATTCTTAAAATAGACGCTTTTTAACTATATGTCTATTTT
>JBKHXN010000126.1:0-37794 GCA_046565985.1 Gammaproteobacteria bacterium | reverse complement strand
GGAGAGCTGCTCGGCGTAGGAGGCCGCCTGGGCCTCCCCGAGTTGCAGGCGGGCAAGGTGTGCGACCTGTCGCACCTGTTGGGAATCTAGGCTCATTTTCCGGGCGGGAATCGTTTATGATGTACCGATACACAATTCTACTGGTTGTGCCGTCGCGACGCACCGCGCCGGGGGCATGGCGCAGCCGCAAACTTCATTTTTCTTCCACCGAATCCTGACACCTCGATGATCGACGCCATCCGCCGCCTGTTCGTCAATGACCTGTCCATTGACCTGGGCACCGCCAACACCCTGGTCTATGTGCGTGACGAAGGCATCGTACTCAACGAGCCCTCCGTCGTGGCCATCCGCCTCGACTCGCGCGGCAGCAAGAAGATCGAGGCCGTCGGTGTGGACGCCAAGCGCATGCTCGGCCGCACCCCCAACAACATCTCCACCATCCGCCCGCTGCGCGATGGCGTGATCGCCGATTACACGGTCACCGAGAAGATGCTCCAGCACTTCATTCGCAAGGTGCAGAAGGGCCGCATGATGCGCCCCATCACCCGCGTGGTGGTGTGCGTGCCCTACGGCTCCACCCAGGTGGAACGCCGCGCCATCCGCGAATCGGTGGAGAACGCCGGCGCGCGCAAGGTGTGGGTGATCGAGGAACCCATCGCCGCGGCCATGGGCGCCGGCATCCCCATCGGCGAGGCCCGCGGCTCGATGGTGGTGGACATCGGCGGCGGCACATCCGAGGTGGCGGTGATCTCGCTCAACGGCATCGTGTATGCCGAGAGCGTGCGCATCGGCGGCGACAAGTTCGACGAGGCCATCGTCAGCTACGTGCGGCGCCAGTACAACATGCTGATCGGCGAGGCCACGGCCGAGCGCATCAAGCAGGAGATCGGCACCGCCTTCCCCGGCCATGAGGTGCAGGAGATCGACGTGGTCGGCCGCCATCTGGCCGCCGGTGTGCCGCGCAACTTCACCATGAATTCCAACGAGATCCTCGACGCCCTGCAGGAGCCGCTGGCCGGCATCGTCAAGGCGGTCAAGCAGGCATTGGAGCGCACCCCGCCGGAGCTGGGATCGGACGTTGCCGAGCGCGGCATCGTGCTCACCGGCGGCGGCGCGCTGCTGCGCGACCTGGACAAGCTGATCAGCGAGGAAACCGGCCTGCCGGTGATCATCGCCGACGATCCGCTGACCTGCGTGGCCCGCGGCGGCGGCATGGTGCTCGACATGCTCGACCGCCAGGGTGACTTCTACAGCTTCGAATAAGCCCACCGGCGCCGGCGCCAGCACGCCGCGCATTGCAGTCCACACAACGCCGCCGTATTCTTTGGCGGCGTTTTGCTATGTGATAAAAGCTTGTTAATTCAACCAGGCATCAGATTGATTTGAACATCGGCAGCTCCACCCACCGCCGCTATTTTCCGCGTGGCCCGGGCTTGGGGCTCAGAACACTGGCCCTCCTCCTCTGTGCGCTGGCGCTGATCTTCGCCGACAGCAACGGCAACGGCCTCACCGGCCTGCGCAACGGCGCGTCGCTGGCCCTGGCGCCGGTGATCTGGCTGGCCAGCCTGCCGCGCAGCGCCGGCAACGCCACCGACCAGCTGCGCAGCCGCGAAACCCTGCTGGCCGAGAACCGCGAGCTGCATGAAAAGCAGCTGATCCTCGAAGCCCGCCTGCAGAAACTGGTGGCGCTGGAGGCGGAGAACGAGCGCATCCGCGAACTGCTGTCCTCCGCCAAGAGCCTCAACGAGCACGTCCTGATCGCGGAGATCATCGGCATCAACCAGGACCCTTACCGCCACCAGATCACCCTCAACAAGGGCACGCGTGACGGCATCTACCGCGGCCAGGCCCTGGTGGACGCGTCCGGCATCCTCGGACAGGTCACCGAGGTGGGCGCCACGACGTCCAAGGCACTGCTGATCACCGACCCGGATCACGGGATTCCGGTGGAGATCAACCGCACCGGGCTGCAGACCATCGCCATCGGCCGTGGCGACGGGCGCGGCCTCAAGCTGCCCTTCCTGCCGTCCAACGCCGACATCCAGGTGGGGGATCTGCTGGTCTCCTCGCCGCTGGGTGGACGCTTCCCGGCCGGCTACCCGGTGGGCGAGGTCTACGAGATCCGCCACACCCCGGGCGAGCATTTCATGGAGGCACTCGCCTACCCCAGCGCCCGGCTCAACCAGGGCCGTCAGGCGCTGCTGGTCTGGAGCGAAAGCTTCGCCGTGCCTGAAATCCCGCGCGAGCCGCTCGTCCCGTGATCGGCAGCCAGGGCATGCGGCAGCTGGTATTTGCGCTGAGCCTGTTCATTGCGCTGCTGCTGCAGCTGGTGAGCCTGCCCGATTTTCTCGCCGCCGCGCGGCCGATGTGGCTGCCGCTGGTGATCGGCTACTGGGCGCTGCGCGAGCCGCGCGTCTCCTGCCTGCTGGGCGCCTTCGTGCTCGGCTTCTGCGCTGACATCGTCTTTGGCACGGTGATCGGCCAGCATGCGCTGGGCCTGGTGGTGGTGGCCTACCTGATGATGCGGCTGCGCCCGGTGTTCATCCTGTTCCCGCTCTGGCAGGCCACGCTGGCCATGTTCATGGTGTGGTTCCTGTTTGCCCTGATCATGTTCTGGGTGGACGGCATCAGCCAGCATCACGCCGATCTCTGGCTGCGCTGGGCGCCGGTGTTGTCCACCACCCTGTTCTGGCCGCTGGTCTATACCCTGCTGGAGCTGGTGCGCGGCCCCGACGAGGACGAATAGACGCCATGGCGCGCTACGAGTCGCTCAAGGACATCAACCGGGAAAAGAACGTCTTCCTGCTGCGCACCGGCCTGTCGGCCGTGCTGTGCCTGGCGCTCACGGCGCTGCTGATGGTGCGGCTGGTGGGCCTGCAGGTTCTCGACACCGCCTACTACTCCACGCGGGCGGACGAGAACCGCATGCGGGTCACGCCCGTGCCGCCGGTGCGCGGCCTGATCTACGACCGCAACGGCGCACTGCTGGCGCAGAACCAGCCGGCCTTCGTGCTGGAGATCATCCCCGAGCAGGTCAAGGACATGAAGGCGCTGCTGCGCCGGCTGTCGCTGATCGTGCAGATTTCCGAGCAGGACATCGCCCGTTTCCAGGAGCGCGCCGCCAAGAGCCCGCGCTACCGCGGCGTGGCCCTGCGCAACAACCTCACGCCCGAGGAAGTGGCACGCTACGAGGTCAACCGGCACGAATTCCGCGGCGTGGACGTCACCGCCGGCCTGATGCGCAGCTACCCGCTGGGCGCCAGCGCCGCGCACGTGGTGGGGTATGTGGGCGGTATCTCCGAGGACGAGTTCAGGACGCTCAACAGCTCGTCCTACGAGGGACTGAGCCAGATCGGCAAGATCGGGGTGGAAAAAAGTCATGAGGACCTGCTGCGCGGCACGCCGGGGGCGAAGATCATCGAGGCCAACGCCTACGGGCGGCCACTGCGCGAGCTCGACTACCGGCGCAGCAGCCCCGGCCAGAACCTGTACCTGTCGCTGGACGCTCGGGTCCAGCTGACCGCGGAGCAGGCGCTGGGGCCGCTCAACGGCTCGATCGTGGCACTGGACCCGCGCAATGGCGAGATCATCGCGCTGGTCTCCAAGCCGGGCTTCGATCCGCACCTGTTCGTCGAAGGCATAGACGGGACCAGCTACCAGGCGCTGCTGGCCGACATGAAGCGTCCGCTGTTCAACCGCGCGCTGCAGGGCCAGTACCCGCCCGGCTCCACCGTGAAGCCCGCCATGGCCCTGGCAGCACTGGAGCACGGCACGCTCGACCCGGCGCAGCGCGAATTCTGCAAGGGTGAGTTCCAGATCCCCAATTCCACCCGCCGGTACCGCTGCTGGAAACGCACCGGCCACGGCTGGATGGACCTGGTGCGTGGGCTGATGCATTCCTGCGATGTGTATTTCTATCAGCTCGCCCTGAACCTGGGCATTGACCGCATCCACGAGTCCATGAGCGAGCTCGGCCTGGGCCTGCCTACCGGCGTGGACCTGCCCCTGGAGCGCAGCGGGCTGATGCCGTCCCGGGAATGGAAGAGCCGTGCCCGCCGCGAGATCTGGTTCCCGGGCGAGACGCTCAACGTCGGCATCGGCCAGGGCTACACCCTGGTCACGCCCATCCAGCTCGCGCAGATGACCGCGCGGATCGCCATGCGCGGCCAGGGCTTTACTCCACACGTGCTGCGCGCCACCGAGAACAGCATCACCGGCGAGATGACCACGGTGGCGTCACAGCCGCTGGAGCCGATCACGCTCAAGGACAACCGCAACTGGGCGCAGGTGATCCAGGCGATGGTGGATACCGCACACACCGCCGGCGGTACCGCGTACGGCATCGGCCGCAACGCACCGTACCTGATCGCCGCCAAGACCGGCACGGCCCAGGTCGCCTCGCTGGCCCAGGACGAGGACAAGGCTCCCTCCCTGGAAGACACGCCCGAACACCTGCGCGACCACGCGCTGTTCATCGCCTTTGCCCCGGCGGACGAGCCCCGTATCGCCATCGCCGTGATCGCCGAACACGCCGGCCACGGCGGCGCCATCTCGGCGCCGATCGCCCGCCAGGTGATGGACATGTATCTGCTCGGCGAGGTGCGTCACCGTTTCGTTCCGTTCGTACCGCCGCCGCGTACGCCGGCATCACGACCCACCCGGCCGGCCGAGGTCACCCTGCGCCCATGAATCTTTCCACCCTCAGCGGCGGCAAGCCGGAACCCACCCTGGCCGACTGGCTGGAGCGTTTCCATGTTGACCTGTGGCTGCTGATCCTGCTGCTCCTGCTCGGCGGCATCGGCCTGGCGGTGGTGTATTCCGGCTCCGGGCACAGCAACAGCGCAGTCCTGGCCCAGGGCCAGCGGCTGCTCATGGGCCTGGTCATCATGGTGATAGCGGCCCAGACGCCGCCGGAGCTCTACCGCGCCGCGGCACCCTGGCTGTACGCCGGCACCCTGCTGCTGCTGGTACTGGTACTGGTGCTGGGCGATACCGCCAAGGGCGCACAGCGCTGGCTGGATCTCGGCATCGTGCGCTTCCAGCCTTCGGAGCTGATGAAACTGGCGATGCCGATGATGGTGGCCGCCTTTCTGCACAGCCGCATCCTGCCGCCACGCCTGCCGGCGGTGCTCGCCACGCTGGTGATCATTGGCCTGCCCGCGGTCCTGGTGATGGTGCAGCCGGATCTGGGCACCTCGCTGCTGATCATCGCCGCGGGTGGATTTGCGCTGTTCTTTGCGGGACTGCGCTGGCGCTACATGGTGGTGGCCGCCCTGACGGCGGCGGCGGCGCTGCCGGTGCTCTGGGGCCGTCTGCACGACTATCAGCGTGGCCGCATCCTCACCCTGCTCGACCCGGAGCGCGATCCGCTCGGTGCGGGCTATCACATCACCCAGTCGAAGATCGCCATCGGTTCCGGCGGCGTGTTCGGCAAGGGCTGGCTGGACGGCACGCAGGCCAAGCTCGACTTCCTGCCCGAGGCGCATACCGACTTCATCTTCGCGGTGTTTTCCGAGGAATTCGGCCTGTTCGGCGTGGCCATGCTGCTGATCCTCTACCTGTTCATCGTCGGCCGCGGCCTGGTGATCGCCGTGCGTGCGCAGGACACTTTCCAGCGTCTGCTGGCAGCGGCCCTCTCGCTCAAATTCTTCATCTATGTTTTCATCAACGTCGGCATGGTCATCGGGCTGCTGCCAGTGGTGGGCGTACCGCTGCCGCTGATCAGTTACGGCGGCACCTCCATGGTCAGCCTGCTTGCCGGCTTCGGCATGCTGATGTCCATCCAGACCCATCGAAAACTACTGTCCAGCTGATGCCCCTGCGCCTGCTCCTCTGCCTGCTGCTGTTCACGCCCGCCGTTCACGCGGACTACAGCCAACACCCCCTGGCCGCCTCGGTACTGGCGCAGCTGCGCCTGGAACACGGCTTCAACGAGGCGGAGATTCAATCCGCCACGGCGGCGCTCAAGGCAGCCGTACGCCTGCCTCAGCTGATCGAAACCGAGCAGAAAGCGCCCGAACGCACCGAAACCTGGACGCAGTACGCGCGCCGCATCGACGCCGCGCGCATCGAAGGCGGTGTGCGCCTGCTCAGCGAGCAGCGCGACCACCTGGCGCGCGCCGAGGAGGAGTTCGGCGTGCCGCCCGCAGTGATCGCCGCGGTACTCGGCATCGAGACCCGTTACGGCCGTGTCACCGGCAACATCCGCGTGCTCGACGCGCTGGCCACCCAGGGCTTTGACCATCCCAGTCGCGGCGACTACTTCCGCTCCGAGCTCGTCGCCTTCCTCGCCTTCTGCCGCGACTCCGGGCGCGATCCGCAGACCCTCACCGGCTCCTACGCCGGCGCCATGGGGGCCGCACAGTTCATGCCCTCCAACTACAGCCGGCTGGCACTGGACTATGACGGCGACGGCAAGCGCGATCTGTGGCAGCTGCCGGACGCCATCGGCTCGATCGGGCATTACTTCATCCACTACCGGCCACAGCTGGCGTGGAAGCGCGGCGAGCCGCTGATCCTGCCCGCCCGCCTGAAGCAGCCGCTGCCCGCCAACGTGCCGCGCAACACCCGCGCGCCCACCCACCGCATAGATGCCCTGCGGCGGCTGGGGGTGAAAGGGATCGAGGAACTGCCGGACGATCTCATGGTGGGACTGATCGAGCTGCCGCTGGATGACGGCAGCCACGAAATCTGGCTGGGCCTGCACAATTTCTATGCGGTGATGACCTACAACCCCCGCGTCTTCTACGGCATGGCGGTCGCACGCCTGGCGCAGGAGATCGAGCGGGCGCTGGTTGCCGCGCCGTGAAGCGGCAGCTGCTGGTCCTGCTGCTGGGGCCCGTGCTCGGTGCCTGCGCGAGCCGCCCGGCGGCACCGCCGCTGTCGCCGCCGGCGCAACCCGGAGTGATCCCGGTGGAAGACCTCCGGCAGGACACCGCCCCTCGGGCGGAGAACATCCCCGCCGACCTGCACCGGATCCCCGATGCGGTGCCACGTGCCGAACCGCGCAGCCGCTACGGCAATCCGCGCCAGTACACGGTGCTGGGCAAGACCTACCAGGTGCTGCCCGAGGCCGGCGGCTACCGCGAGCGCGGCGGTGCTTCCTGGTACGGGCGCAAGTTCCACGGCCGCCGCACCTCCAGCGGCGAGGCCTACGACATGTTCGCCATGACCGCCGCACACAAGACCCTGCCGCTGCCCTGCTACGTGCGCGTCACCCACCTGGGCAACGGCCGCAGCGTGGTGGTGCGGGTCAATGATCGTGGACCTTTCCACCCGGGGCGGATCATCGATCTCTCCTACGCCGCCGCCGCACGCCTGGACATGCTGCAGAGCGGATCGGCGCAGGTGGAAGTGGAAGTGATCGCCCCGGATACCGAGCCGGTGGTCGCCAGCGCACCGCAGGCCGTCGCGGCCGCGGCACCGGTGGCGGACCCGGGCCGGCCGGGCTACCTGATCGCCGGCAGCTTCTCCGATCCGGTCAACGCCGTACTGCTGCGCGAGCAGCTGCTGGAGCAGAAACTGGGCCAGGTGGACATCTGGACCGAAGACCAGCGCACGCCGCCCCTGCATCGCGTGGTGCTGGGCCCGTTTGCCGATGAGCCGAGCAGCCGTGCCACCCGCGAGTACCTGAGCGGCCGCGGGCTGGACGCGCGCTGGGTGGCGCACTGAGTCTCAGGCAGCCAGCGTCTCGTCGAGCGACACGATCAGGTCCTGGACTTCCAGCGGATCCACGCTCGCCAGCAGGCGGTTGACCTTGTTGCGCAGCTGGGTCACGTCGGACTCGATGATCAGGCTCTTGATCTCCAGCACGTTGGCCGGATGCATGGAGAAATCCGTGAGGCCCAGACCCAGCAGCAGCCGGGTATAGCGCGGATCGCCCGCCATCTCGCCGCACATGGCCACCGGGATGCCGCGCTGGGCGCCGGCCTCGATGGTCATGCGGATCAGGCGCAGCACTGCCGGATGCAGCGGGTCGTACAGATAATTGACCTCATCATCCACGCGGTCGATCGCCAGGGTGTACTGGATCAGATCGTTGGTGCCGATGGAGAAGAAGCGCGCGTGACGGGCCAGCCAGGGCGCGGCGATGGCGGCGGCAGGCACCTCGATCATCGCTCCCACCGGCACGTCGGCGGCCAGCGGCTGGCCCTCGCGCTGCAGCTCCTCCCGCGCGGCGTCGATCAGTGCGGTGGCCTGGCGGAACTCGTGCAGGCTGGAGATCATCGGCAGCATGATCTGCACCTGGCCGTGGGCGGAGGCGCGCAGCAGCGCGCGCACCTGGCTGCGGAACAGCTCCGGCTCCTTCAGACACAGACGGATGGCGCGCAGGCCCAGCGCCGGGTTGTTGGGCGTGGGGCCCTGGGAGCGGCCGGAATCCACCTGCTTGTCGGCGCCCAGATCCAGGGTGCGGATGGTGATGGGCCCGTTCACCGCCCGGACGATGCTGGAATACGCCTCGTACTGCTCGTCCTCGGTTGGCAGGGTCTTGCGGTTCATGTAGAGGAATTCGGTGCGGTACAGGCCCACGCCCTCGGCCCCGTTGGCTTCCGCCTCGCGGGCGTCCTCGGCCAGTTCGATGTTGGCGAGCAGGCGGATCTTCACCCCGTCACGCGAGACGGCGGCCTTGCCCTTGAGCTTGACCAGCCCGGCGCGGTAAGCCGCCTGGCGGGCGCGCTTGGCGTTGTAAAAGGCCAGCGCACGCTCGTCGGGGTCGGCCAGCGCGTGGCCGGCCTCGCCGTCCACGATCAGCAGCTCCCCGTCACGCAGCAGGCGCCGGGCATCGCGCAGACCGACGATCGCGGGGATGGACAGGCTGCGCGCCAGGATCGCGGTGTGCGACAGCGGGCCGCCGTATTCGGTGATGAACGCCGCCACGTGCTGCTGGGCGAGCAGGATGATGTCAGCCGGGGTGATGTCGTCGGCGACGATCACCGCGGGCTCGCCGCCGGCCGCCTTCTGCGGCATCTGCCGCTCGCTGCGGGTCAGGATGCGCAGCACGCGGCCGCAGACGTGCTCCACGTCATCCTTGCGGGTACGCAGGTAAGGGTCTTCCATCTGCTCGAAGACCGCGATCAGCGCGTCACGCGAGCGCCGCAGCGCGGCCTCGGCGTTCATCCGCTGTTCGCGGATGTGGCTGACGGTGGCCTCGCTGATGGAACGGTCGTCCATCATCAGCAGGTGGGTGTCGATGAAGGCGGCAATGTCGCCCGGCGTGCCCACCGGAATCTGCGCGCGCACCTGGTGCAGCTGGTCGCGCGCGCGGTGCAGTGCATCGTAGAAGCGCTTGACCTCCGGCTCCACATCGGCCGGCGCGAGGGTGTACTCCGGCGCCTCCAGGTCGCCGCTGTGCAGCTTCTGCACACGGGCGATGGCGATCCCGCGCGAGACGCCAATACCGGACAGCCAGACGCTCATGTCCGGCCCCCGGGCGGCCGGGCAGCCCGCCCAGTCGGCATGGCGACGGTCACGCCTCTTCCCCAAAGCGTTCGGCGATCAGCTGCTCCAGCTCGTCCAGCGCCTGCTGTTCGTCCGGCCCGCGGGCGATGAGGGTGATCTCGGTGCCCTTGGCCGCCGCCAGCATCATGACGCCCATGATGGATTTGCCGCTGACCTCGCGGCCGTCCTTGCGCACGTGCACCTCGGCCGCAAACTTGCTGGCCAGCGTGACCAGCTTGGCAGCGGCGCGGGCGTGCAGACCCAGCTTGTTGATGATGGGGACGGTGCGTTCCATGGTGAGGCTCTACTCCGTGTCGGGACGCGCAAGCGCGGGGGGTGGTGGGCAGGCGATGATGCCGCGCTGCCCGCCTTCGACGGCGCTGCGCGCCATCTCGGGCAGCGTCAGCTGCGGATAGTTGAAGATGCGGACCAGCATGGGCAGGTTCACGCCGGCGATCACCCGGCAGTGCTCGCCCGCGCAGAGCTTGTTGGCGATGTTGCTGGGCGTGGAGCCGAAGACATCGGTCAGCAGCAGCACGCCGGCGCCGGAATCCAGCCGCTCGATCATCTTGCGCCCCTGCGAGATCAGCACCTCGTGGGCCTGTACCCGGCGCACCTCGAGCACGTCGGCCGCCAGCGGCAGCTCGCCGAGCATGTCGCGCATGGTATCCAGCAGCAGGTGCCCGAGCTTGCCGTGCGTGACTACCAATAGGCCGATACTCATGTGACCAGTTCCCGGTGCTTGATGATCAGGGGTGAAAATTTTTCGCCCAGCAGTTCGGCCAGACGCTCCACCAGATAGACGCTGCGGTGGCGACCACCAGTGCAGCCGATGGCGACCGTGAGGTAGGCACGATCCTGCTTGCGGTATTCCGGCAGCCAGTTTTCGAGGAAGCCCTGCAGGTCGCCGAGCATCTTGCGGACCTCGGGCTGCGGTGCCAGCCAGGCGGCGCAGGCGGCATCGCGCCCGTCGGACTGGCGCAGTTTCTGCTCCCAGTGCGGGTTGGGCAGGCAGCGCACGTCGAAGACGAAATCGGCGTCGGTGGGCGCGCCGTGCTTGAAGCCGAAGGACATGAGCGTGATCGCCAGCTTGCCGCGGCCACCGCCGGGGATCTCCCCCTGGATGCGCTCGCGCAGCTCATGCAGGTTCATGAACGAGGTGTCGATGGTGGCATCGGCGATGCTGGCGATCGGCTCCAGCAGGCGGATCTCCTTGCGCAGCGCCTCGCGCAGCGGGGTCCGGTCGTCGGAAAGCGGATGCTTGCGGCGGGTTTCGCTGTAGCGCTGGATCAGCACCGACTCCTGCGCGGTGAGAAACAGCACCCGCACCTCGGCGCCCTGCTTGCGCAGGCGCTCGACGTAGCGCGGAAAGTTCTGGATCTCCTCCTCGCTCTCGCGCGCGTCCACGCCTACCGCGAGGTGTTCGTGGCGGCCCTGCCGGCGCTTGTAGATGCGCGTGGCCATCGGCGACATCAGCGCCAGCGGGATGTTGTCGATGCAGTAATAGCCCAAGTCTTCGTATTGCTTGAGAGCAACCGTCTTTCCCGCACCCGACAGACCACTGACGATGATGAGCTTCATGAGCGGGTGGAACGGATGACCTCTAGCTGGCGGGCAGTGAAATCCTCGTCCGCATGGTAACCCGCCTTGCGCAGATGAAGGTCGCGGCAGGCGGCTTCCACGAGCACGGCCAGATTATGCCCGAGGCGGATGGGGATGGAGATTTCCGGCACATCCACCCCGCCCAGGCGGCACAGGCTGCGATGGCCGCGGATCCGTTCGTAGCCGTCGGCGGGCAGGTTGTCGGGTGCATCCAGGCGGATGATCATCTCCAGCCGCGCCCGCAGGCCGACGCTGCGCGGGCCGTAGAGCTTGCGCACATTGAGAATGCCCAGGCTGCGGGCTTCCAGGTAGCCGTGCAGCAGCGGCGGGCAGCGGCCGTGGATGGCGCCGGCGCGCATCTGGAATTCGGTTGCGTCGTCGGCGATCAGCTGGTGGCCACGGCTCAGCAGTTCCAGCGCCAGTTCACTCTTGCCCACGCCGCTGACGCCGGTGAGCAGCACGCCCTGCCCGAGCACCCGCATGAAAACTCCGTGCAGGGTGAACGGCGGGGAGCCAGCCAAGGATTCAGGCCGCCGGGGTGTAATGCGCAATCAGGCCGTAGAGCGCGGCATCGTCGGCCGCGGCACGCAGCTGCTTGCACATGGCTTCGTCGGAGAACAGCTCGGCGATGGCGGCGAGATGCTTGAGATGCGCCTCGGTAGCGTTCTGCGGCACCAGCAGGCCGAAGATCAGGTCCACCGGATTGCCGTCGTGGGCGTCGTATTCCAGCGGATGCTTGAGCCGCATGAACGCGCCCACGCTGTTCTGCACGCCGGCCATGCGGCCGTGCGGGATGGCCACCCCGTGACCCAGGCCGGTGCTACCCAGCTTCTCGCGGCTGGCGAGACTGATGAGGATATCCGCCGAGGCCACCGAGGGGGCGCCCCGACCCAGCAGCTTGCTGAGTTCTTCCAGGGCCTTTTTCTTGCTGGTGAAGGTGACGCCGCTGATCACGCGGTCGGCGGCGAGGATTTCACTGATTTTCATGCGCAGGTCTCATCCCGTCCAAATAAGAAGGGCCCGGCCGAAGCCGGGCCCGGATCAGCGCATCTTACTGCAGCGCCATGCGCTTGTGCGCTTCGTGGTGGTGGTGGTTGCGCAGCTTTTCCTTGTGCTTGCGGATCTGCTGGTCGAGCTTGTCCACCAGGGCGTCAATGGCCACGTACATGTCCGGCTCGGTCGCCTCGGCGTGCAGGTCGGCGCCGCTGGCGTGGAGGTTGGCTTCCGCGGTCTGGCGGTCCTTCTCCACACTGAGCACCACCTCGGCGCTGATCAGATGATCGAAGTGCCGTTCCACCCGCTTGAGCTTGTCCTTCACGTAATCCCGCAGCGGCGGGGTGAGATCGAGGTGGTGACCGGAGATGTTCAGATTCATCGTGGACTCCTTTGTGGACGTGCCGGGTTCAGCCCGGCGGTTTACGCTCATGGGAGGGCGGTATGCCCAGTCCCTCGCGATACTTGGCCACCGTGCGGCGGGCAACCTGGATGCCGTCCTTGAGCAGCCGCTCGGCCAGGGTGGAATCGGACAGCGGCCGGGTCAGGTCTTCCGCCGCGATCAGGCGCTTGATCATGGCCTGGATCGCCGTGGCAGAGGCCACGCCGCCCTGGGTAGTGGCAACGTGGCTGGAGAAGAAATACTTGAGCTCGAACAGGCCGCGCGGGGTATGCAGATACTTGTTGGCCGTGGCGCGGGAAACCGTGGACTCATGTATGCCCAGCTGCTCGGAGACATCCCGCAGCACCAGCGGACGCATCGCCTCTTCGCCGTATTCCAGGAACGCGCGCTGCTCCTCGACAATGCACTGGGCCACACGCAGCAGGGTTTCGTTGCGGGATTCGAGCGCATTGATGAAGTAGCGAGCCTCCTGCAGGTGGTTCTTGAGGGTGAGCTGGTCGCGCGAGCTGTCGGCACGCTTGATCAATCCCTGGTAGTACCCGTTGACCCTCAGTCTGGGCGCATGTTCCGGATTTAGGAAGACCCGCCAGCGGCCGTTACGTTTCTGCACAAACACGTCCGGCGCCACATAGCCGTCTTCATGCCGCTGGAACGGGCGTCCGGGATGGGGCTGCAAGGACTGTACCAACAGCAGCGCGTCGTGCGCCTGCTCCGGGGTGAGCCCCAGGGCGCGGGCGATGCCGGCCTCGTCGTGACGCGCCAGCAGCGGCAGGTGCGCGGCCACCAGTTGCAGCGCCGCGTCCCGGCCGCTGGTGGCTGCGGGCAGCTGCAGCAGCTGCAGGCGCAGGCATTCTTCCAGGCTGCGCGCCCCCACCCCCGGGGGATCGAAGTCCTGCACCAGCCGCAGCACCCGCGCCACCCGGCCGGCATCGGCGCCCGGCAGGGCGGCCAGGCGCGCCGAGAGTTCGTCCCAGTCCTGGAGATAGCCCTCGTCGTCGATGGAATCAATCAGGTGCAGGGCGATCTCGGCTTCCAGCGGATCCAGCGAGGCCAGCTGCGCCTGCCAGGTCAGATGCTCGTGCAGGCTGGTGCCGGTGTGCAGGTTGGCCTGGAGAAAATCGCGGGTCTCGTCGTCGTCGGCGCCGCTGCCGGTGGCCGGGGCGCTGTCATAGACATCGCTCCATTCCGCGTCCACCGGCATGTCCTCGGGGATCGCGGCGTGATCGTCCACCTGGATGCCGGCGGCCTCCGGCTCGCTCTCCGCCTGCGCATCCGCCTCGGCCGTGTCGGCGGTCTCGGCGACGGCGGGCTCGGCCTCGTCCTCCTCCAGCTCCAGCATGAGGTTGGAATCCAGCGCCTGCTGGATTTCCTGCTGCAGGTCCAGGCTGGAGAGCTGCAACAGACGGATCGCCTGCTGCAGGGCAGGTGTCATGGCCAGGGATTGGCCCAGCCGCAGCCCCAGGGAGGCCTTCATGCGCCGACGTCGTGACCCGCGTTCATGCCCGCATTGTATGCGGAGCGGGTACGATCTTTGCTAGGGGCCGGCCCGTCAGCCGCCCGGCCCCGCCGCCGGTGCGGCGGGCCGGGCCAGGGGAAAACGTGAGTTTACGCACGCTTTTGGCTACGCTATGCGCCCTTTTTGCCCCGTCCCGACCGTGAACAGCAACGAACTGCGCGCCAGGTTCCTGGAATTCTTTGCGTCCAAGGGACACACCGTGGTGCCGTCCAGCCCTCTGGTGCCGGGCAATGACCCGACCCTGCTGTTCACCAACGCCGGCATGGTGCCGTTCAAGGACGTCTTCACCGGCCAGGACCGGCGCCCCTACACCCGCGCGGTCTCCAGCCAGAAGTGCGTGCGCGCCGGGGGCAAGCACAATGACCTGGAGAACGTTGGCTACACCGCCCGCCACCACACCTTCTTTGAAATGCTGGGCAACTTCAGCTTCGGCGACTATTTCAAGCAGGACGCGATCCGCTACGCCTGGGAGTTCATCACCGGCAAGGACTGGCTCGCCATCGACCCCGCGCGCCTGCTGGTGACGGTGTACGCCAGCGACGACGAGGCCTACGCGATCTGGAAAGACGGGATCGGCGTACCGGCCGGGCGCATCGTGCGCATCGGGGACAACAAGGGGGCGAAGTACGCCTCCGACAACTTCTGGGCGATGGGCGACACCGGCCCCTGCGGGCCCTGCTCCGAGATCTTCTACGACCACGATCCCGATGGCTCGAAGGGCATCGCCGGCGGCCCGCCCGGGTCACCCGACGAGGACGGCGATCGCTGGATCGAGATCTGGAACCTGGTGTTCATGCAGTACGAGCGCCACGCCGATGGCCGGATGACGCCGCTGCCCGCCCCCAGCGTGGACACCGGCATGGGCCTGGAGCGCATCAGCGCGCTGATGCAGGGCACGCACGACAATTATCGGATCGACAGCTTCCGCCTCCTCATCGAGGCGGTGGCCCGGCTCGCCGGGCAAAAGCCCTACGAGAATGCCTCGCAGAAAGTGATTGCCGATCACATCCGCGCCACCAGCTTCCTGATGCTCGACGGCATACTGCCGGGCAACGAGGGCCGCGGCTACGTTCTGCGGCGGATCATGCGCCGCGCCATCCGCCACGGCTACAAGCTGGGGCTGAACGAGTCCTTCTTCTTCAAGCTGGTGGCCGTGCTGGGGCAGGCGATGGGGCAGGGCTATCCGGATCTGGTCGAGAAGCGCGCCTGGCTGGAAAAGACCATCCGCGCCGAGGAAGAAGCCTTTGCCACCACCCTCGACAAGGGCATGAAGCTGCTCGAAGAAGCCGTGGCCGGACTCCGGAGCGGGCAGATTCCGGGCGAAGTGGTATTCAAGCTCTATGACACCTACGGCTTCCCCGTTGATCTCACCGCCGACATCGCCCGCGAGCGCGGACTGAGCCTGGACCTCGAAGGCTACGAGCGCGAGATGAGCGCGCAGCGTGAACGTGCCCGCGCCGCCAGCGGCTTCAAGGCCGCCGCCACGCTGGCCTACGACGGTGCGGCGACCTGCTTCCTGGGCTACGACACGCTCAAGGCCAAGGCCACCGTGGTGGCGCTGTTTCGCGACGGCCAGCCGGTGGATCAGCTCGCGGCCGGCGAGACTGGCGTGGTGGTGCTCGACAGCACACCCTTCTACGCCGAATCCGGCGGCCAGGTGGGCGATGTGGGTCTGCTGCGCAACGATTCCCACTTTTCGGTTGAGGACACGCAGAAGATCAAGGGCAGCGTCTTCGGCCATCATGGCCGGCTGCAGTCCGGCACGCTGAAGCGGGGCGATACGGTCATGGCCGAGGTCACCGAAAGCGTGCGCCGCGCCTCCATGCGCAACCACTCGGCCACCCACCTGCTGCACCGCGCGCTGCGCGACGTGCTGGGCGAGCACGTGATGCAGAAAGGCTCGCTGGTGGACGCCGACAAGACCCGCTTCGATTTCTCGCATCCGCAGCCGGTAAGCGCGGCGGAACTGGTGGAGATCGAGAACCGCGTCAACCGCGCCATCCTCGCCAACGTGCCCGTGCAGGCCGAGCTGATGGGCTTTGACGCCGCCATCGCCAGCGGCGCCATGGCGCTGTTCGGCGAGAAGTACGGCGACGAGGTACGCGTGCTGACCATGGGCGAGTTCAGTACCGAACTCTGCGGTGGCACGCACGTGGCGCGCACCGGCGATATCGGCCTGTTCAAGATCGTCTCCGAGGGTGGCGTGGCCTCCGGCATCCGCCGCGTCGAGGCCATCACCGGCGAGAACGCGCTGTTCTATCTGCGCGGCCTGGAGTCCACCCTGCGAACCGCCGCCGAGCGCCTGCGCGGCAGCCGCGAAGACCTGGTGGAAAAGCTCGACGCGCAGCTGGAACGCAGCAAGGCGCTGGAAAAGGAGCTGGCCGCGCTCAAGGGCAAGCTCGCGGGCGCGGCCAGCGGCGACCTGCTCGGCCAGGCGCGCGAGATCAAGGGCGTGAAGGTACTGGCCGCGCGCGTGGACGGCGTGGGCAGCACCGAACTGCGTGACCTGCAGGACCAGCTCAAGAACCGGCTCGGCAGCGGCGTGGTGGTGCTGGGCACGGCCGAGGGTGACAAGGTCAGCCTGATCGCCGGCGTCACCGCCGACCTCACGGGGCGGGTCAAGGCCGGGGACCTCATCAAGGCGCTGGCGCCCATGGTGGGCGGCAAGGGCGGCGGGCGCCCCGACATGGCCCAGGGCGGCGGCACCGATGCGGGCGGGCTGGCGGCAGCCCTGGATTCCGTCTATGCGCGGGTGGAGGGGAGTCTCTGATGTTCATCGGTTGCAGTTCCCTCTCCCGCTTGCGGGAAAGATCGCCGCAGTTCGGCGGTGTCGGCTATTGCCCTGGAACGCGGCGATCTCTCCCTCACCCCACCGTCCGCGCCGCGGACGGCCCCCCCCTCTCCCGGTGGGAGAGGGACTCAGGACTCGCGATGCGAGAAGCACGTTAATGGCACTCATCGTTCAGAAATACGGCGGCACCTCGATGGGCTCGGTGGAGCGTATCGAGCACGTCGCCAACAAGGTCGCCGGGTTCCATGAACGCGGCGACCAGGTGGTCGTCGTGGTCTCGGCCATGAGCGGCGAGACCGACCGCCTGATCAAGCTCGCGCGCAGCATCCACCCGCGCGGCAGCGCCCGCGAGTACGACCAGATCGCCGCCACCGGCGAGCAGGTCACCATCGGCCTGCTGGCGCTGGCGCTGGAAAAGCGCGGCCTGCGCGCGCGCTCCTATACCGGGCACCAGGTCGGCATCCATACCGACAACGCGCACATGAAGGCGCGCATCCAGCGCATCGACAGCGAGCGCCTGCTGGCCGACTGCCAGGCCGGCATCGTGCCGGTGGTGGCCGGCTTCCAGGGCGTGGACGTGGACGGCAACATCACCACCCTGGGCCGGGGCGGCTCCGATACCACGGGCGTGGCGCTCGCCGCCGCGCTGAAGGCCGACGAGTGCCAGATCTATACCGACGTGGACGGGGTCTACACCACTGACCCGCGGGTAGAGCCCAAGGCGCGGCGCCTGGCGCGCATCACCTTCGAGGAAATGCTGGAAATGGCCAGCCTCGGTTCCAAGGTGCTGCAGATCCGCTCGGTGGAATTTGCCGGCAAGTACAAGGTTCCGCTGCGCGTGCTGTCAACCTTCGTGGACGGCCCCGGCACCCTGATCACGCTAGAGGACACCAACGTGGAAGACCCCCTGATCTCCGGCATCGCCTTCAACCGGGACGAGGCCCAGCTCACCGTCGCCGGCGTGCCCGACCGCCCCGGCATCGCCGCCGCCATCCTCGGACCGGTGGGAGAGGCCAATATTGAAATTGACATGATCGTGCAGAACGTGGCCGCCGACGGCACCACCGACTTCACCTTCACCGTGCACCGCAACGACTACGAGCGCGCGCTGGAAGTCAGCCGCAAGGTGGCCGCCAACCTGGGCGCCAAGGGCGTGAAGGGGGCGACCGACATCGTCAAGGTCTCGCTGGTGGGCGTGGGCATGCGCAGCCACGCAGGCATTGCCAGCCAGATGTTCAAGGCGCTGGCCGGCGCCGGCATCAACATCCGCATGATCTCCACCTCGGAGATCAAGATTTCCGTGGTGATCGACGAGATTTATCTGGAGCTGGCGGTACGCACCCTGCACAAATCCTTCGGCCTGGAGGGCGCGCCCGCCGCCTGACTTATGCACAGCCTGCAGGGCATCTGTACGGCTGTTTCGCTCGTATAGCCAGGCTCAGACTCTGGGCCAGCAAGGAGCACACCATGTTGATTCTCACAAGACGTGTCGGCGAAACGGTCGTGATCGGCGACGACATCATCATCACCGTACTGGGCATGAAGGGCGGCCAGGTGCGGCTGGGCGTCAAGGCCCCGCGCGAAATCTCGGTGCACCGCGAGGAAATCCTCGAGCGCATCCGCAGCGGTGCCGCGCAGGATACCGGCGACGCCTGATATTCCTTTACCTTCCGCGCGCCTGCGGCTAGAATCCCGCCCCTCTTGAGGGCGTTAGACCCCTCGGCTCATCACGCGCCCGTAGCTCAGCTGGATAGAGCACCTGGCTACGAACTAGGGGGTCGGAGGTTCGAATCCTTCCGGGCGCACCATGGCCACCAAGAGACGCCGATAACGGAGAGTTGGCCGAGTGGACGAAGGCGCGCCCCTGCTAAGGGCGTATAGGGTTTATAGCCTTATCGAGGGTTCGAATCCCTCACTCTCCGCCATTTGCACGGTTTCATGATTCAGGTTGAACGTGTGGGCTCGTAGCTCAGCTGGATAGAGCACTTGGCTACGAACTAAGGGGTCGGGAGTTCGAATCTCTCCGAGCCCACCATTTAACCCTTATCCGCTTACCCACCTTTCACGCCAACTTCAGCCGCCTGCGGCGGCAGGGGTCGGGAGTGGCATGGGGCATCCCTGCCCCATGTCCCTGCGGGATTCGGCTGCGCCTCACGCAAATCGCGCGTCCCTGCGCGCTTTGTCGAATCTCTCCGAGCCCCCATTTTCAAATTCAACCCGCTGCCCGGGCGCCAGCCCCCGCGCGCGCCGGCTGACGCCACCCCGGGAAAACCCCCGGTTCCGGGGCCCGGACCAGGGCTGCGTCTATACTCCCCGGCAACAAGAGCGTAGCCAGACTCAGGAGGAGCCATGAACGATGGCACGCAGCCGGAGCAGGAGGAACTGCTCGCCCAGCTGCAGACACAGGCGGCGGCGGATAGCCCGCCTGCGGAGCGCAAGGCCTTCACCGCCTTCGTCCGCGCCTACTTTGAAACCGTGGCGCTGGACATCCTGCGCGCCCGCACCCCCGAGGAGCTGATCCGCATCGCGCGCGCGCACTTTGCCCTGTGCCAGACGCGCCAGCCGGGGCAGACCCGCGTGCAGGTGCTGCCGCCGCGCGATAACGCCGGACTGGCCGCCGTGCAGACCTGCACCGAGGACAAGCCCTTCCTCGTCGATACCCTGCATCTGTGCATCCGCAACCTCGGCGTGCCGGTGGACTGGACGGTGCACCCCATCCTCAGCGTGCAGCGCAAGCCCGGCGGCGCCTATGCCGGACTGGGCGCGAAGGGACAGGCGGAGTCGCTGGTGCACGTCGAGTTCGAAGCCCTGCCGGAAGACGGTGCCTACCCGCGACTGCAGGCGCAGATCCAGGGCGTGCTGGAAGACCTGACGCAAGTGGTGAGCGACTTCCCGGCCATGCGCGAGCGGCTGCAGGCCCTGGCCGCGAGTCTGGAGCAGGTTCCGGCCGGCGCCGACGCCGCGGAGTTTGACGAAGCCCGTGCCTTTCTGCGCTGGCTGGACGACAGTCACTTCACTTTCCTCGGCTATACCGAGGCGCAGGTGCGCAGCGGGCCCGAAGGGCGCCCGCATTTCGTCACCGATGCCACCTCGGCGCTCGGCCTGTCCCGCCAGGGTGGCCGCTTCGCCGACCCGGACGAGCTCATCGCGCCGCGCGCGGAGATGGACAAGTACGCCGACTCCACGCGCCTGGTGGTGGTCACCAAGGCCAACCATCGCTCGCCGCTCCACCATCCGGATTACATGGACGTGATCTCGGTCAAGCGCTTCGCGCCCGACGGCAGCGTGGCCGGCACCTGCCGCTTCCTGGGGCTGTTCACCACCGACACCTACACCGAGCGCCCCCGTCATATCCCGCTGATCCGCCGCAAGGCGGAATACGTCATGCAGCGCTCGCGCCTGCCGGAGCACTCGCATTCCGGGAAGAGCCTGCGCGACACCATGCACCTGCTGCCCCGCGACGAGCTCTGGCAGTCCTCCGAGGAGGAGCTCTACCAGACCTGCATGGGCATCCAGAGCCTGCGTGACCGGCACCAGCTCAAGCTGTTCATGCGCCGCGACCGTTACGGCCGCTTCTATTCCTGCCTGGTCTACCTGCCGCGCGACCGCTACTCGCGCGAGGTGCGCGACCGCATCGAGCAGGAGCTCATGCAGGTCTGCAACGGCCAGTCGGTGGAACGCCAGGTGGATTTTCCGCGCGGCCCGCTGGCGCGCATCCACTTCATCGTGCGTACGCCACCGGGAACGCGGATCGAGCTGGCGCCGGCAGCGGTGGAACAGCGGCTGCTCAGTGCCACCCGCAGCTGGCGCGAGCAGCTGCGCGACCTGCTGCTGCGCAGCCCGCTAGCCGGCAGCGCGCCGCGTTTTGCCGACGCCTTTCCCCTGGCCTACACCGAGGCGCAATCCCCCACCGAGGCGCTGGCCGACGTGGAGTACCTGGCACGCCTGGGCGCCGACACCCCGCTGCTGCCCCGGCTGGTAGTGGAAGATCTGGACACGGCCGGCGCGGTCTGTGCCACCTGTCTCAAGCTCTACGCCTGGGACAAACCCGTGGCGCTGTCCGACGTGCTGCCCACGCTGGAGCATTTCGGGCTGCGGGTCGCGCGCCAGACACCCACCGAGATCCGGCCGGCCAGCGGCCCGGCGCTGTGGATCCAGACCTTCGAGATCCGCAGCACCGCCAGCTGCGAGCTCAGCCCGCAGGCGCAGAAGGCCCAGTTTGAGCCGGCCTTTCTCCAGACCTGGCGCGGCGAGACCGAGAACGACGGACTCAACCGCCTCATCCTCGCAGCCGGACTGGACAGCCGCCAGGTCAGCGCCCTGCGGATGATGACGCGCTACCTGATCCAGACCGGCCTGCCCTACTCACAGGCCTACATGGAACAGCTGCTGGCCGAGCACGCGCCGGTGGCGCGGCTGCTGGTGCAGCTGTTTTCGGCCCGCTTCGACCCAGCCCTTGCGCCCGAACAGCGCAACAGCCAGGGCATCCGTCTGGCGCAGGAGCTCGACACCCGGCTGGACGCGGTGGCCAGCCTCGACGCCGACCGCGTGCTGCGCGCCTATCTCTCGGTGGTCCGCGCGGGCCTGCGCACCAATTATTTCCTCGGCAGGCCTTACATCAGCCTCAAGCTCGACCCGCGCAAGGTGCCGGAGCTGCCGCAGCCGCTGCCGATGTTCGAGATCTTCGTCTACGCGCCGGAGGTGGAAGGCGTCCATCTGCGGGGCGGCAAGGTCGCGCGCGGCGGTCTGCGCTGGAGCGACCGTCCGCAGGACTTCCGCACCGAAGTGCTGGGCCTGATGAAGGCACAGATGGTGAAGAATGCGGTGATCGTGCCAGTGGGCGCCAAGGGCGGCTTCGTGGTCAAGCGCGGTGACCCGGGCGACCGCGAAGCCTGGCTCAAAACCGGGATCGCCTGCTACCAGACCTTCCTGCGCGGGCTGCTCGACATCACCGACAACCGGGTGGGCGACGCAGTCGTCACCCCCGATGGCGTGGTGCGCCATGACGAGGATGACCCCTATCTGGTGGTCGCCGCCGACAAGGGCACCGCGAGTTTCTCCGACATCGCCAACGCGCTGGCCGCCGAGTACGGCTTCTGGCTGGGCGATGCCTTCGCCTCCGGCGGCAGCGCCGGCTACGACCACAAGAAAATGGGCATCACCGCGCGCGGCGCCTGGGAAAGCGTCAAGCGCCACTTCCGCGAGATGGGCAAGAACATCCAGGAGCAGCCCTTTACCGTCTTCGGCATCGGTGACATGAGCGGCGATGTATTCGGCAACGGCATGCTGCTGTCGCGGCAGATCCGGCTGATCGCGGCCTTTGACCATCGCCACATCTTTCTGGACCCCGACCCGGATCCGGCCCGCAGCTTCGCCGAGCGCCAGCGGCTGTTCGCCCTGCCGCGCTCGAGCTGGGACGACTACGACAAGTCGCTGATCTCCGCGGGCGGCGGGGTGTATCCGCGCAGCGCCAAGTCCATCCGCCTATCGCCGCAGGCACAAGCCGCGCTCGACGTGCGCGCCGAGACGGTAACGCCGGCCGAATTGATCCGCATCATCCTCAAGAGCCCGGCCGAGCTGTTCTGGAACGGCGGCATCGGCACCTATGTGAAGGCTTCCTCCCAGTCGCACCAGGACGCGGGCGACCGCGCCAACGACGCCGTCCGCGTCAATGGCCGCGAACTGCGCTGCAAGGTGGTGGGCGAAGGCGGAAACCTCGGCTTCACCCAGGCCGGGCGCATCGAGTACGCCCTGCACAGCGGGCGCATCAACACCGATGCCATCGACAACGCCGGCGGCGTGCACAGCTCCGACCGCGAGGTGAACATCAAGATTCCGCTCAACCAGCTGATGGCTGAAGGCCGGCTCGACCGCCAGCAGCGCGACCCGCTGCTGGCGGCCATGACCGACGACATCGTGCGCTTCGTGCTGCGTGACAACGAAGTCCAGTCGGCCGCGATCTCCATGCTGGAGCACCGCGCGGCGCAGCGCCTGGACGAGCACGCCCACCTGATCCGCACCCTGGAGCGCGATGGCCTGGTCAACCGTGCCATCGAATGTCTGCCCGACGAGGAGGAACTCAAGGAGCGCCGCCGCGAGGGCCGCGGCCTGACGCGCCCGGAACTGTCCGTACTGCTGGCCTACAGCAAGATCTCGCTGTACACCGCCATGCTCGAGAGCAGCGTACCGGACGATCCCTACTTTGAAATCGACCTGCTGGCCAATTTTCCGCCGCTGCTGGTCGAGCAGTTCCGCGACGCGCTGGTACGCCATCGCCTGCGGCGCGAGATCATCGCCACGCTGCTGACCAATGCGGTGGTCAACCGCATGGGCAGCGCCTTCTCGCACCGTATGGCGCAGGATCACGGCATGCCGCGCGCCGAGATCATCCGCGCCTACGCCAGCGCCCACCGCATCTACGACGGCGACCGCTACTGGCGGGCCATCGAGCAGCTCGACAACCGGGTACCGGCCAGCCTGCAATATCAGCTGCTGGAGCGCACGGCCGGCCTGCTCAAGCACGCCACCGGCTGGCTGCTGCACCCGCGCATGACGCGCCGCACCGTGGGCGACAACGTCAGCTTCTTCGAGCGCAGCGTGGCCGAGGTGGAAGCCCTGCTGCCGGATCTGCTGCCCGCCAGTTACCGCGAGGAATGGAGCCGCGCGGCGGCGGCCTTGATCGCCGAAGGCGTTCCCGCGGAGCTGGCCAATCGCATGGCCAGCACGCGGGTGCTGGGCTCGGCGCTGGACATCGTGGAGCTGGCGCACGCCGCCAAGGTGCCGCTCGCCGAAGCGGCGACCGTGTACTTCGAGACCGGCGAGCGTTTCCACATGCCGTGGATCTATGCGGCGATCAACGGCCTGCAGGTCAACGGCCAATGGCACGCCCTGGCGCGTGGCAACCTGCGCGGTGATGCCTACCGCCTGCAGCGCATGCTGGCCGAGCACATCCTCGAACACCCGGGCGAGAACGCGGCACAGCGGATCCAGGCCTGGGCAGAGCCGCACCAGGACCGCGTGGCGTTTGCCGAAAACCGTCTGCGCGAGCTGCGCAACAGCGGCACCGTGGATTTCATGGGCCTGGTCGTGGCGGTGCGGGAACTGCGCAAGCTGCGCAAGATCTGAGCCGCCGCAGCGGCGGCTCAGTCCAGCGAGATTTCACCGCGCAGGTAAGACCGCACCGGACCGCTGAGCCAGGCGCGCCCGTCGCGCAGCTCGCATTCCAGCACCGCGCCACGTGCCGACAGCTGGCTGGCCCGCAGCTGCGGGCGGCCCAGCCGCTGCGCCCAGTACGGCAGCAGGGCAGCGTGCGCCGAGCCGGTGGCCGGATCCTCGTCCACGCCCAGCGCGGGGGCAAAGTAGCGGGAGACGAAATCCTCCCCGCCGGCGCGTCCGGGCGCGGTCACGATCAACCCGCCGCCCGCGGTCTGCGCACGCAGGGCGCCGAGGTCGGGCGTCAGCGCCTGGATGGTGGGTGCGTCCGGGTAGACCCACAGCCAGTTGATGCCGGCGCGCAGCACTGCCTCCGGCGCCGGCCCGCCCACCGCACGGCGCAGGCGCGCAGGGGCCTTCGCGGGCGTAGCCGCGGTGGCCGGCAGATCCAGCCACAGCGCCTGCTCGCGGCGCTCCACCACCAGCACGCCGCTGCGGGTCTGGAAGCGCAGCCGCGGCCGGTCCCAGCCGCGCGCCTGCATCAGCACGTAACCGGCCGCCAGTGTGGCGTGGCCGCACAGCGCCACTTCCACCGTGGGCGTGAACCAGCGCAGGTGAAAATCGGCGGCGCCCTGCGTATCGGGGACATAGAACGCGGTCTCCGAGAGATTGTTCTCCAGGGCGATGGCCTGCAGCTGCGCGTCATCCAGCCAGTGCTCCAGCGGGCAGACGGCTGCCGGGTTGCCGGTGAAGGGCCGCGGGGCGAAGACATCCACCTGGTAGATCGGCAGGCGCATCAGGCGTCCCCGGCCGCGATGGTCATGCGCCCGACCAGTACCGAGCCGGTCCGCGTGCCGGCGTAGGGCTCCACGTCGGTACCCAGACCCTCGATCTGGCGGTACATCTCGCGCAGATTGCCGGCGATGCTGACCCCGCTCACCGGATGGGCAATCTCTCCGCCGCGCACCCAGAAGCCGGCGGCGCCACGCGAGTAATCACCGGTCACGCCATTGACGCCCTGCCCCATCAGCTCGGTGACGATCAGGCCCTCGCCCATGTCGCGCACCAGCTCGTCAAAGCTGCGGTCCGCACCCTCCACCACCAGGTTGTACACCCCACCGGCGTTGCCGGTGGTGGGCAGGCCCAGGCGGCGCGCCGAGTAGCTGCCGAGCAGCCAGCCCTGCAGCACGCCGTCGGTCACCAGCGCGCGCTCGCGGGTGGCCACACCTTCGGCGTCAAAGGCGCTGCTGCCTGCCGCCCGCGGCAGGTGCGGGCGCTGGCGCAGGTTCACGCGCGGCGAAAACACGGGCTGCCCGAGCTGGTCGAGCAGAAAACTGGACCGCCGGTACAGCGCACCGCCGGAGATCGCGGCGAGAAAATGGCCCCAGAGCCCGCGCGCCAGCTGCGGCACGAACAGCACCGGCGCCTGCCGGGTGGCGATGCGCTGCGCCCCCAGCCGTGCCAGTGCGCGTTCGCCGGCACGCCGGCCGACGGCGGCGGGATCTTCCAGGTCACCAGCGGCGCGGCCGCTGCTGTACCAGTAATCGCGCTGCATGTCCTGGTCCTGCTGCGCCACCACCGCGCAGCTCAGGCCGTGGCTGGTCGCCAGGCGCCGGCCAATGAAGCCGTGCGAATTGGCGTACAGCGAGACGCTGCGATGGCTGTTCACCGCCGCGCCCTCGCTGAGCCGCACGCGCGGGTCCACGGCAAAGGCGGCGGCCTCCATGGCGCGGGCCAGGTCCACCGCGGTGTCCACCGCCAGCGGCCAGGGATGGTCGAGGTCCAGCTCCGGGAACTCCCGGGCCATCAGCGCCGCGTCCGCGAGACCGTGGCAGGCATCCTCGCCGGTGGCGCGGGCAATGGTCAGGGCCGCCTCCACCGCGCCGGCAATGCCGGTGGCAGAGAGATCGCCGGTGCTGGCATTGCCCTTGCGCTGGCCGATGTACACCGTCACGCCGAGTTCGCGGTCGTGCTGGAACTCCAGGCTTTCCACCTCGTCCTGGCGCACGCTCACGCTCAGGCCACGGCTCACCGACAGGCTGGCTTCAGCCTGTGTCGCGCCGCCACGGCGGGCCTGTTCCAGGGCCTGTACGAGCAGGGGTTCCAGTTCGGTGGCGGCAGGCAGTTCGGACATGGGGGGCAGGACGCGGAACGTGCGCGCAGCTTACCATCCGGCCTCAATCCGGATGAGGAAAAGCCCGATGGACTTCAGCACGCTGCGCGTCTCGGTGGAGGGCCCGGTCGGCCATCTGCAACTGCACCGCCCGGACAAGGCCAACGCCATGAACCTGGCGCTGTGGGAAGAGCTGCCACGTGCCGCCGCCTGGCTGGACGAACAGCCCGCGGTGCGGGTGGTGATCCTCAGCGCCGCCGGCAGGCACTTCACCGCCGGGATCGACTTCGAGGCACTGGCCCACCTCGGCCAGATGACGGCGGGCAAGGGCTGCCCGGCGCGGGCGCGTGAGCAGGTCTGGCACTTCATCCGCCGTGCGCAGGCCAGCTTCACCCGCATCGAGCAGCTGCGCGTGCCGGTCATCGCCGCCATCCAGGGCGCGTGCATCGGCGCCGGGGTGGACCTGATCTCCGCCTGCGACCTGCGCCTGTGCAGCGCCGACGCGCGCTTCAGCATCAAGGAAGTGGACCTGGCCATCGCCGCCGACGTGGGCACGCTGCAGCGGCTGCGTCATCTGATCGGCCTCTCGCACCTGAGCGAGCTTGCCTACACCGGCGAGACCTTCGACGCCGCCCGTGCCGAGCGTCTGGGCCTGGTCAGCCGCGTATTGGACGATGCCGATGCGCTGCACGCGGCCGCGCTGGAACTGGCGCAGACGCTGGCCGCCAAATCGCCGCTGACCCTGCGCGGCATCAAGCACAACCTGCTGTACTCGCGCGATCACAGCGTGGCCGAGGGCCTGGAGCACATCGCCCTGTGGAACGCCTCCATGCTGGTCTCGCACGACGCCACCGAGGCGATGATGGCGCAGGCGCAGAAGCGCGCGCCGCGGTTTGCCGACTGAGTCGGCTCAGGCGCCCAGGCGGTCCAGCAGTTTCTGGTGCACACCGCCAAAATCGCCGTTGGACATGACCAGCACCCGGTCCCCGGGGCGCGCCTCCTGCACGACCTGCTCGATCAGCGCCTCCAGCGTGGCGCTCACCTGCAGACGCGTGTCCAGGCTGCCCAGCGCCGCCTGCGCGTCCCATTTCAGGTCCGGCCGCGCGTACACGTAGCAGCGCTCGGCGTCGGCCAGCGACTGGGCCAGCTCGGCGGCGTGATGCCCCAGGCGCATGGTATTGGAGCGCGGCTCCAGCACCGCGAGGATGCGCCCCTGCCCCTGCTGGCGCAGCGCCGCGATGGTCACGCGGATGGCCGTGGGATGATGGGCAAAGTCGTCGTACACCGTCACGCCGCGCACCTCGCCGCGCCGTTCCAGGCGCCGCCGCACGTTGCGAAACGCCGCCAGGCCGCGGCGCAGATCGGTCAGCGATACGCCCAGCTGCTGCGCCGCGGCGAACGCGGCCAGCGTGTTGGCGTGGTTGTGGTCCCCGGCTAGCGGGCTCGTGACCCGGCCCTGCGGCTGGCCGGCCACGCTCAGTTCAAATCCGTCCGCGCAGGCGCGGGCCTGCCAGCCGTCGGCGTGGTTGAAGTACACCCGCTGTGACCAGCAGCCCTGTTCCAGCACGCGGGCCAGATTCGGATCTGCGCCATTGACGATCAGCTGGCCGCTGCCGGGCACGGTGCGGATCAGGTGATGGAACTGGCGCTCGATGCTGGCCAGATCGGGAAAGATGTCGGCGTGATCGTATTCCAGATTGTTGAGGATGCAGGTGCGCGGCCGGTAGTGGACAAACTTGCTGCGCTTGTCGAAGAACGCCGTGTCGTACTCGTCGGCCTCGATCACGAAGCAGGAGCCGGCGCCCAGGCGCGCGGAAACACCGAAGTTGAGCGGCACCCCGCCGACCAGGAACCCGGGCTTGAGTCCGGCGGCTTCCAGCAGCCAGGCGAGCAGCGCGCTGGTGGTGGTCTTGCCGTGCGTGCCGGCCACCGCCAGCACATGGCGGCCGCGCAGCACGTTCTCCGCCAGCCACTGCGGGCCGGAGACGTAGGGCAGGCCCTGGTCCAGGACGTATTCCATGGCCGGATTGCCGCGGGTGATGACATTGCCCACCACCACCACGTCCGGCGCCGGCTGCAGATGCGCCGCCTCGTAGCCCTGCCGCACGCTGATGCCCAGCTGCTCCAGCTGGGTGGACATGGGCGGCCAGGCGTTGGCGTCCGAGCCGGTGACGGTGTGTCCGGCCTCGCGCGCCAGCGCCGCGACGCCGGCCATGAAGGTGCCGCAGACACCCAGGATGTGCAGATGCATGCGGCTAGCCGCCCAGGCCGAGCAGGCTGCCGCCGAGGATGCCGAGCATCAGCACCACCATCAGCACCGAGAACGCCGCCAGCAGCGCCAGCAGGATGCCCCAGCCAAAGGCCACATTGGCGGCGTGGCGGAAGATGCCTGCGGTCACCGCAAAATTCCACAGGTTGAGCAGATTCATCAGAAACACCGGGCCGCCCGGCAGGCGCGCGGCTTGCGGGTCCTGCAGCAGATCGGGGTTGCTGGCCAGTTCGATGATCTGCGGCGCCACCAGCGCAAACGGCGGCACCATCAGCAGCGTGAGCAGGCCGTTGCTTGCCAGCAGCGCGTGAAAGGTCTGGGTGAACCGCGGCTCCAGCCCGCGCAGGCGCAGGATCAGGTAGGTGACCAGACCCATGCCGAGCACCGTGGACGCCGCCATCACCAGTGCCAGACCCGGCGGCAGGGCCATGGAATAGACCATGAACACCGGGATCCCGCCGGCCAGGCAGAAACGGTAGGTGTACTGTGGCAGATAGGGGAGATCCTGCGGTCCGGCACGGAACGTCAGGAGCAGGAAGGTGCAGCGGGCGATCTGCTGGAACATCGGCATCCGGGCTCAGGGCGGCAAAGCCGTTATTCTAGGCGGATATGACCCCCCACTTCATTGATACCCCCGCCGCCCTCGCCAGCTGGGCCGCCGGCCTGCGCGGCAGCGCCTGGCTGACGGTGGATACCGAATTCGTCCGCGTGGACACCTACCACTCGCGCCTGTGCCTGATCCAGGTGGGCGACGCGCACAGCGCCGCCTGCATCGACACCCTGGCATTGCCTGACCTTGAGCCGTTGTTCGACCTGCTGTTCGACCCGGCCACGCTGAAGATCTTCCACTCCGCCAGCCAGGACCTGGAAATCTTCGCCGAGCGCTGCGGCCGCATCCCTGCCCCGCTGTTCGATACCCAGATCGCCGCCACCCTGCTCGGCCTGGGCGACCAGATCGGCTACGCCGGGCTGGTGGAAAAGCGTCTGGGCATTGCCGTGGACAAGAGCCTGTCGCGCACCGACTGGGCGCGCCGCCCGCTGAGCGCGGCCGAGCTGGCCTACGCCGCCGACGACGTGCGCCATCTGGCCACGCTCTACCCGGCGCTGCGCGAAGAACTGGTGCAGGCTGGCCGCCTGGCCTGGCTGGAAGAGGACTGCGCCGCGCTCACCGAACCCGCACGCTATCTCACACGGCCCGAGGACGCCTGGCAGCGGCTCAAGGGCCTGCCGCGGCTGGACTCAACGGCGCAGGCGGTGGCCGCGGCCCTCGCCGGCTGGCGTGAGGCCGAGGCGCGCAGCCGCAACCGCCCGCGCAAGTGGATCCTCGACGACGAACCGCTCTACGCGCTCGCCAACCGCCGGCCCGCGCACCTGGCCGAACTGGAAGCCCTGCAGGTGCTGCCGCCCAAGACCCTGGCACGCCACGGCGAGGCGCTGCTGGCGGTGATCCACGGCGCGGCCACGGTGCCGCCGCCGCTGGCGCCGCCCGAGCTGGATGCCGGACAGAAAGCCCGTCTCAAGACCGTCCAGGCAAGCCTGCGCCAGCGCGCGGAAGAGCTGAACCTGCCGGCCAGCTTCCTCGCCCCGCGCGCCGACCTGGAAGCCCTCGTGGTCCTCGGCGACCAGGCCCCCATCCCGCTGCTGCGCGGCTGGCGGCGCGAACAGGCCGGCGCCGCGCTGCTGGCGGCATAAACAAGCTTGTATGCAAGAAGCGGCTGAAGCGGTGGCTCACTCCAGCACGGGTTCATGGACGGAAGGCCGGGTTTGCCGGCCGCTCAGATCTTGATGATGGTGTCGCTGTAGCGTGCCACCAGCGGGTCATGGGTCATGAGCCGCATCGGCTCGACCAGCGCCTGGGCAATGAGGATGCGGTCGAACGGATCGGCATGGTGCTCCGACAGATCCTCGACGGCCGCCACGTGCTCGGGCTCGACGGGCAGGAAGCGGTAGCCGGACTCCTGGAAGTAGCGGAGCGCGCGCTGGCCGGAGACAGGCATATCGCCACGTCCCAGGCCGTGCTTGATGGCAATCTCCCAGACCGTGGCAGCGCTGATCCAGACGGTTGATCTCGGCGACTCGATCAGCTCCCGCGCCTTCTTTTGCAGCTTCGGGCTGTCGGTGATCGCCCACAGCGCGACGTGGGTATCGAGCAGGAGGTTCAAGACTTCCGCCTGCCCAGAAACTGGCTGGCAACCTCGGCGTTGTGCGCGTCAATGCTGTCCGGCACCTTGAACTTGCCCTTGGCAACGCCGATGCGCTTGCCGGGCGGCAGACTGTCAATGGGCACGAGCCTGGCGGCCGGGCGGCCATTGCGGGCAATGACAATTTCGCGTTCCTGCCCCTGCTCAATGGATTCCACAAGGCGGGACAGCGTTGACTTGGCCTGCAGCATATTGATGGACGGCATCGTGATCCTCCCAAATACGTGCTTAGTCTAGTCTAGCTAGATACATCTAACCAGCCCGCCCTGCCCAGGACCGCGGCGGCCGGCAGGAGCCGGCGGACAGCTCCGGTCGGCCAGCTACTTGCCGATGGCATGAAAAACCCTCCGGCCGGAGGGTTTTTTGTGGCTGGCACCCGCCTCAGCGGGCGACGGCGAGGATGCGCTGGAAAATCTCTTCGAGCCGGCCCAAGCCTTCCACGTTCACCAGCTTGCCCTGCGCCTGGTAATAGTCCAGCAGCGGCCGCGTCTCGGCGTTGTACACCTCGATGCGCCGGCGGATGACGTCCTCGCGGTCGTCGGCGCGGCCTTCGATCTTGGCGCGCTCCAGCAGCCGGCGCACGATCTCCTCGTCGGAGACGTGCAGGTGGATCGCCTGGCTCACGCCGGGCTGGCGCAGGCGCCGCAGCATCTCGTCGAGCACTTCGGCCTGGGCGGTATTGCGCGGAAAGCCGTCGAGGATGAAGCCCTTCTGCGCGTCGGCGTGGCCCAGACGCTCCTCGACGATGCCGATCACGATCTCGTCGGCCACCAGCTGGCCGGCATCCATCGCCGCCTTGGCCTTGCGCCCCAGCGCGGTCCCGGCGGCGACCGCCGCACGCAGGGCGTCGCCCGTCGAGATCTTGGGAATCCCGAAGTGGGCCACCAGCTTCTCACCCTGCGTCCCCTTGCCGGAACCGGGCGCGCCCAGCAGAACAATCCTCATTGGATCAGCCTCTTGTATGTACAGTGAGCGCAGCGCTTCCGTGTGCCACGGCAACCGGTCCCCTGCTGCGGGCCGGCAAAGGTAACGGCTGGGCCCAAGCGGCGTCAACGCGGCGCATTGGCCGGGGGGCGGGCGGCTCCACTACAATATGCGGCTTGACCGTCATCCAACATCAACGAGGGCATCATGGGTATTGAAGCATTGGGTCCGGGCGACAAGGCGCCCCACGAGTTCTACGTGGTGATCGAAATCCCTGCCTACGGCCCGCCGGTAAAGTACGAAGTGGACAAGGACACCGGCCTGCTGATGGTGGACCGCTTCATGAACGTGGCCATGAGCTACCCCGCCAACTACGGCTACGTGCCCAGGACCCTGGCCGGCGACGGTGACCCGGTGGACGTGCTGGTGCTCACCCCGCACCCGGTCGTGGCCGGATCGGTCATCAAGTGCCGCGCGATCTGCGTGCTCGATACCGAGGACGAGAAGGGCACCGACGCCAAGCTCCTGGCGGTGCCGGTGGACAAGGTCAGCAACCACGCCTACGACCACCTCAAGGATCTGGCCGACGTGCCCGAGCGCACCAAGAACGAGATCCACCACTTCTACAGCACTTACAAGGCGCTGGAGAAGGGCAAGTGGGTCAAGATCGCCGGCTGGCGTGACGCCGCCGCCGCGCGCACCGAGATCGAGAACGGCATCAAGGCCTACAAGGGCTGAGCCCCGGTCGGCAGCAGCGCCCGCCGCGTACCGCGCGCCGGGCGCTTTTTTATGCCTGCGGGGCCTGCTAATGTGCGCCGGAACTCGCCAAGGAGTCGCCATGAATCAGCACGTCATCCCCGACCATGACGCTGGAACGGAATCCGATCGCAATGTCCTGCTGATCGCCTACATCCTGCACGCCCTGGGCCCGTTCACGGCGCTCAGCGCGATCGCGGGCGTGATCATCAACCACCTCAAGATCAACGATACCCACAACCACTTCATCCGCAGCCACCACCGCTGGCTGCTGCGCACGTTCTGGTTCGGCCTGCTGTGGGTGATCGTCAGCAGCATCCTGATGGTGATCGGGATCGGCTTCCTGCTCTATTTCGTGGTGGCGGTCTGGTACATCTACCGCATCGTGCGCGGCGCGCTCAGCTTTGCCGAGCGCAAGCCGATGCCGATGGACTGACTAGCCCGGGTCTGACCCGCCGGGCGGGACAGACCAGTCCCGTTCCACCTCGGTGGCCAGCACGCCCAGCGGGCGGGTAGCATCCAGGCGCAGGGTGCCCTCCGGCACCGGCGCAAAGCGCGCCGCCACCTCGCGCACCAGCTCGGGCGTGCGTTCGCGCGCCACGTGGCGCCCGGCGTTGGCCGCCACCCGCGAGACCGCCAGGCGCAGCGGCGCGTCCATCCACACCCAGCGCACCGTGCCGCCGCCCTGCGCGGCCGTGTGGGCCAGGCGCTCGCGCAGCGCCGGGCTGGCGAAGGTCATGCCGTCCACCGCGCAGTCGCGGCCCTGGGCCAGGTGCAGGGCCACCGCCGCCAGCACCGCCTGGTTGGCGGCTTCCTTCTCGGCGGGGTCTCCCTGCGATTGCGGGAACATGGCGGCGCGGATGGCATCGCGGTCCACCACCGGCAGTGCCAGGCGGCGCGCCACCCGTCGCAGCAGGGCCGACTTGCCCGAGCCCGGCAGGCCCATCAGCGCCATCACGCGCCGGCCGCTCATGCCGGCCACAGCCAGGCGGCGCCGCGCACGCCGGAGCTGTCCCCGTGCTGCGCCGGGACCAGCCGGGTGTCCACGCGATCGGAAAAAACCCACTCGTCCCACAGCGCCGGCACGTGCCGGTACAGGCGCGCCAGGCCCGAGAGCCCGCCGCCGAGGACGATCACCTCCGGGTCCAGCACATTGATGACGCTGGCCAGGGCCCGCGCCAGCCGGTCCTCGTAGCGCGCCAGGCTGGCGTTGCAGGCGGCGTCTCCGGCACCGGCATGGGCCACGATCTCCTCGCTGCGCAGGGGCTGGCCGCTCACCTGATGGTGATCGCGCGCCAGACCGGGGCCGGAGAGATAGGCCTCGATCGAACCGTGCCGCCCATCCCAGTGCGCCGGGCCGGGCACCTCGCCCCATTCCGGGCGCGGCCAGGGCAAGGGGTTGTGGCCCCATTCGCCGGCGATGGCATTGGGGCCGCGCAGCAGACGGCCGTGGATGACCGCGCCGCCGCCGGTCCCGGTGCCGAGGATCACGGCGAAGACATTGTCGGCGCCGGCGGCCGCGCCGTCGGCCTGCTCGGATACGGCGAGGCAGTCGGCATCGTTGGCCAGGCGCACCGGGCGGCCCAGGCGCGCTTCCAGGTCCTGCTGCAGCGGCTGGCCGTTGAGACACTGCGAATTGGCGTTCTTGATGCGCCCGGTCGCCGGCGAGACGGCGCCCGGGTGGCCGATGCCGACCGGCAGGCCGGCCTGCCCCACGGCGGCCTCGGCGCGCGCCACCAGCCCGGCGATGGCCTCGATCTGCCCGTGATAATCCTCCTGCGGGGTGGGCACCCGCTCGCGGTACAGCACCGCCGAGTCCGGGGCCAGGACTATGCCTTCGATCTTGGTGCCGCCGAGGTCGATGCCGATCCGATTCTGCGTCTTCACCTGACTAAAATACCTTAATTTTCTTCAACGTCTTTTAACTTGCACCTTACGGCACGATACAGCATTCACAGCATCGGCGCCGCGCGGTGCCAGACCAGGCAGCGGTTGTGGGCCGGCATCTCCACGTCCTCGATCAGGTGCAGGCCGATGCTCTGGGCCAGCGCGTCCACCGCCGCAAAGTCGCGCAGGCCACGCTGGGGCGCCTCGGCGCGCAGGGCACGGTCGAATTCGACATTGCTCGGGCTGGTCGGCCGGTCGGCGTAGAGGAAGGGGCCGTAGATCACCAGCTGCGCATCGGCGGCGAGCACCTGATCGAGCCCGGCAAACAGGCGCTCCACCTCGGGCCAGGCGAGGATGTGCAGGGTGTTGGCGCTGAACGCGGCATCGTAGGTCTGCGCCGGCCAGGCCTCGCCGGCCACGTCGAGTTCCAGCGGTGGCGGGGTGTTGGGCAGCGCGGCCTCGTCCAGCCACTGGCGGATGCCCGGCAGTTGCTCGGCGCGGTCCGTGGTCTGCCACAGCAGGTGCGGCAGGGCGCGGGCAAAGTGCACCGCGTGCTGGCCGGTGCCGCTGCCGATCTCCAGCACCCGCGTACGCTCCGCCCAGTGCCGACGCAGCACCTCGAGGATGGGCTCGCGGTTGCGCTCGCAGGCGGCGGAGAACGGCTTGGCGGTCATGGCGGGCGGCGGCGGCGGTTTGGGTAAGATGCAAACCTAGCAAGATTCGGCCGGTGCGTCCCCCTGCGGCGGCGCCTCGCCCGCAGGAGGTTGCATGAATGCCGCCACGCCCACGGTTGTTGCCGCCCTGCGCAGCCAGCTGCAGCCGCACGCCCCCTTCGGGCAGATGCCGGCGGAGGAACTCGACCAGCTGATCGGTGCCGCGCAGATCGCCTACTTTGAGCCCGGCCAGGTGATCCTGGCGCCCGGCGGCGAACCCGAATACTGCTTCCTGATCAAGCAAGGCCTGGTGCGGGGCGAACGCCCGGACGGCAGCGGCGTGCCCGCCGCCACCTGGGAGCTGAGCCAGGGCGAGATGTTTCCGCTCGGCGCCCTGCTCGCCCACCGCGCCGCCACCAGCGTGTACCGCGCCGTGGGGGACGTGTTCTGCCTGCTGCTGCCACGGCCCGCGTTCGAGCGCCTGCTGGAGCGCAGCCTGGTGTTCCGCGATTTCTGCACCCGCCGCCTGGCCAGCCTGCTGGATCTTTCGCGCCAGCAGGTGCAGGCCGCCTACGTGGCCGAGACCGCCTCGCAGCAGGCCATGGACACGCCGCTGCGCGAGCTGGTGCGGCGCGAGCCGGTGACCTGCGCGCAGGAAACCCCGATCCGCGACGCGCTGGCGGCCATGTACGCGGTGCGCGTGGGCTCGATCATCATCGTGGACAACCTGCGGCAGCCGCTGGGGATCTTCACCCGCACCGACCTGGTCGGCAAGGTCATCCTGCCCGGGCGGCCGCTGACCGACCCGGTCTTCACCGTCATGTCCAGCCCGGTACGACGCCTGCCGGCCGGGGCTCCCGCCGGCGATGCCGCGCTGATGATGGTCGAGCACGGCATCCAGCACGTGGTGCTGACCGACGGCGACCGGCTCAGCGGCGTGGTGTCGGAGCGTGACCTGTTCGGCCTGCAACGCATCTCGTTGCGCCAGGCCAGCCGCACCATCCGCCACGCCAGCACGCGCGATTCGCTGGTGCGTGCCGCCGGCGACATCCGCGCCCTGTCCCACGGCCTGGTGGCGCAGGGCGTGAGCGCCGCGCAGCTCACGCGCTTTGTCAGCTCGCTCAATGACCAGCTCACGGTACGCGCGCTGGAACTGCTGCTGGACCAGCACGATCTGGCCGGCGTGCGCTGGTGCTGGATCGCCATGGGCAGCGAAGGCCGCCAGGAACAGACCATCAGCACCGACCAGGACAACGGCATCATTTTCAGCGTGAGCCAGCGCGACGACGTGGAAGCCACGCGCGCGCGGCTGCTGCGCTTTGGCCAGGCCATGAACCTGTGGCTGCGCGACTGCGGCTTTCCGCTGTGCCGCGGCGGCATCATGGCCGGCAACCGCAAGTGGTGCCTCACGCTCGACGAGTGGCGGCAGGTGTTCACCGGCTGGATTGACCGCGGTGACCCGGAGGCGCTGCTGGACGCCAGCATCTTCTTCGACTTCCGCCCGCTCGCCGGGCACGAGCCGCTGGCCTACCAGCTGCGCCACGCGGTGGTGGAGCGCGCCCGCGGCAATCGTCGTTTTCTCAAGCAGATGGCCGACAACCTGCTGCGCAACCGCCCGCCGCTGAACTGGTTCGGCCGCCTGACCGAGGACGACGACGGCACCATAGACCTCAAGCTCCACGGCACCATGCCGTTCGTGGACGCGGCGCGGCTGCTGGCGCTGGCCGCCGGCGTGCCCGCCACCGCCACCGCCGATCGCCTGCGCGGCGCCGCATCCCTGCTGCATCTGGGCGACGCCACGGTGCAGGCCTGGATCGACGCCTTCAACTTCGTGCAGATGCTGCGCCTGCGCGCGCAGCACGCGCTGGGCGAATCGGCCAGCACCGCGCACGACCGCGCGGCCAACCGCATCGATCCGGAAACCCTGTCGGAGGTGGATCAGCGCATCCTCAAGGAAGCCTTCCGTCAGGCGCGCAAGCTGCAGCAGCGCGTGGCCGTGGACTTTGCCGGCTGAAATGCACGGCCTGTTCGCCCGGCTGCGCGCCGCCCTGGGGCTGCTGCCCGACCCCGGCACGGCGCGCTGGGTGGTGGTGGATACCGAAACCACCGGACTGGACCCCGACCGTGACCACCTGCTGTCCATCGGCGCCGTGGCACTGCACCACGGCCGTCTGGCCCTGGCCGACAGCTTTGAGGCCGTGATCCGCAGCGAGGTGCCGGCCAGCGGCGACAACGTGCTGATCCACGGCATCGGCCGCGCCCAGAGCGCCACCGGCACCCCGCTGGCCGAGGCGCTGCAGGCCTGGGAAGACTGGCGCGACGACGCCCCGCTGATCGCCTGCCACGCCGAGTTTGACCGCCGCGTGCTGGCACGCGCCGCACGCAGCACCGGCCAGCGCCCCACGCGCGGCGCGTGGCTGGACCCGGTACTGGTCGCCGCCGCGCTGCACCCGGACGAGGCGCGCAGCCGCGCCTCACTGGACGACTGGCTGGATTACTTTCAGATCCCCGCGGCGCAGCGCCATTCCGCGGTGGGGGACGCGCTCGCCACCGCCGAGCTGATCCTGCGCCTGCTGCCCCAGGCCGAGCGCGAGGGCTTTCACGGCTTCAAGGGCCTGATGCACGCCGCGCGCAGCACGCGCTGGCAGACGCAGCGCGCGCGCAGGGGGTAGTTAGCGACGGTCCGCCCGCTTGGGCCGCTTGCCGGGCGCCTTCCGGCTCACGAGCGGGAAGCGCTCGGGGTGGTCTAGCGACTCAACGGCGAGATCCACATCCAGATCAGGCCAATAGAGATGATGGAAGCTCGGAGCCCAACCTGACACAGCTCGCCAATGGACGCCTGTTGCGTTATGGGTGCTGCTACCCATGTCTCCCGCCGCTCACGTCACCACTCCACCACATCATCGGCACCCCCAAAGGCAGCCGGCAGGGCACGGTAGTGCGGCAAGCCATCTACTACGGGAAGCACGGCATGCTGACAATGTATGTGGAACTCCGGCCTGAACATGCCGGGCGGCAGGAGATTTGCCTTGACTCCCGTCAGCTCTGCATCCGGCACCCGGGCAATCAAGTATGTGCCACAGCTTGCGCAGCGCT
>JBKHXN010000125.1:0-45164 GCA_046565985.1 Gammaproteobacteria bacterium | reverse complement strand
CAGGGGCGCGGGTCGGCCCTAATCTCTCAGGTTCAAGGACAGAGGAGCGATTTCGGCACAGTCCATTTTGGCGTCAACGGAATCGCATGCTCAAGAAAACCGCGCTGCACCCGGAACACCTCGCCCTCGGCGCGCGCCTGGTGGATTTTGCCGGCTGGGACATGCCGATCCAGTACCAGTCGCAGCTCGACGAACATCACGCCGTGCGCAACGCCGCCGGCATGTTCGACGTGGCGCACATGGCCGCGGTGGACGTGCGCGGCGAACGCGCCGCCGATTACCTGCGCTACCTGCTCGCCAACGACGTGGCCAAGCTGCAGACCGTGGGCAAGGCCCTCTACAGCTGCATGCTGCGCCCGGACGGCGGGGTCATCGACGATCTCATCGTCTATTTCTGCGCCGCCGATCACTACCGTCTGGTGGTCAACGCCGGTACCACTTCCAAGGATCTCGCCTGGCTTGGCCAGCAGGCGGCGCCGTATGGCGTGCAGATCCAGCACCGCGAGGATCTTGGCATCCTCGCCGTGCAGGGCCCGCAGGCGCGCGCCGCGGTGGCCCGCTACCTGCCGGGTGAGCTGGCGCCCGCCGCGCTCACGCTCGCACCGTTCCAGGCCGTCTGGTCGGGTGAGTGGTTCGTGGGCCGCACTGGCTACACCGGCGAGGATGGCTTTGAGCTGATCCTCCCGCACGCCGCGCTGGTCACGCTCTGGCGCCAGCTGCTGGCCGATGGAGTCAAGCCCTGCGGCCTGGGCGCGCGCGACACCCTGCGTCTGGAAGCGGGCATGAATCTCTACGGCCAGGACATGGACGAGACCGTCCACCCGCTGGCCTGCGGTCTGGGCTGGACACTGGCCTGGCAGCCGGAGGACCGCCAGTTCATCGGCCGTGCCGCGCTGGAGGCCGCCCGCACGCGGCCGCATCCGCGCCAGATCGGCCTGGTGCTGGAAGGCCGCGGCGTGCTGCGCGCCCACATGCCACTGCGCTTTGCCAACGGCGCCGCCGGCGAGATCACCAGTGGCGGTTTTGCGCCCACGCTCAAGGGGTCCATCGCCCTGGCGCGGGTGGACGCCGCCGCCGACGGCGCCTGCGAGGTGGAGATCCGCGGCCAGTGGCAGTCCGTGCGGGTGGTCAAACCCCCCTTCGTCCGCCACGGCAAGGTACTGGTGTAGCGTTCCCGATTCCCGATTCCCGATTCCCGATTCCCGATTCCCGATTCCCGATTCCCGATTCCCGATTCCAGGAGTTCCCATGAGCAACATTCCCGCTGAGCTGAAATACGTCAAATCCCACGAGTGGGTGAAGCTGCTGCCGGACGGCTCGGTGCTGGTCGGCATCACCGATCACGCCCAGGCCGCGCTCGGCGACCTGGTGTTCGTGGAAGTGCCCAAGGCCGGCCGCACGCTGAAGCAGAACGAGTCCTGCGCGGTGGTGGAATCGGTCAAGGCCGCGTCCGACGTGTACGCGCCCATCGCCGGCACCGTGGTGGAGGCCAACGCCGTGCTGGCCGACGCGCCGGAGACCCTCAACGCCGACCCCTACGGCCAGGGCTGGATGTGGAAGATGCAGCCCGCCGATCCGGCGCAGCTTGACGGCCTGCTAGACGCCGCCGGTTACACCCAGGTCCTCGCCAGCCTCTGATCCCGGTCTCCCCATGCCTTTCATTCCCCACACCCAGGACGACATCCGCCAGATGCTCGACGTCATCGGCGCGCCCAGCATCGACGCGCTGTTTGACGAGATTCCCCCCAAGCTGCGGGCCCGCTCATTGCAGCACACGCCGGAAGGGCTGCCGGAGATGGCCGTCACCCAGCTCATGCTGGAACGCGCCCGCCAGGACGGCGCGCCGCTGAACTTCATCGGCGCCGGCGCCTACGAGCACCATATCCCGGCGGCGGTGTGGGAGATCACCACCCGCGGCGAGTTCTACTCGGCCTATACGCCCTACCAGGCCGAGGCCAGCCAGGGCACGCTGCAGGTGCTCTACGAATACCAGAGCATGATCTGCGGCCTGACCGGCATGGAGGTCTCCAACGCCTCCCTGTACGACGGCGCCAGCGGCCTGGGCGAGGCGCTGCTGATGGCGGTACGCGCCAACCGCGAGCACCCCGGCGGGCGCGTGCTGATCCCCTGCACATTGCATCCGTACTACGCCGAGGTGGTGCGCAACACCACCCACGCCCAGGGGGTGCAGCCCACCTATCTGGACTACGACCCGCGCAGCGGCCGCACGCTGGCCGAGGCGCTGGCGCCGCATGCCGGCCAGGGCTATACCGCGCTGGTGATCCAGCAGCCCAATTTCTTCGGCCAGCTGGAAGACGTGGACGCGCTCACCGACTGGGCGCAGGCCCAGGGGGCGCTGGTGGTGGCGGTGGTCAACCCCACCTCGCTGGCCCTGCTCAAGCCGCCCGGCCAGTGGGGCAGCGGCCACGGCGCCGACATCGTCTGCGGCGAGGGCCAGCCGCTGGGTGCGCCGCTGTCTTCGGGCGGCCCGTACTTTGGCTTCCTCACCGCGCGCCAGGCGCTGGTGCGCGAGATGCCGGGGCGTATCGTCGGTCGCACGCTGGATCTGGACGGCAAGCCCGGGTTCACCCTGACCCTGCAGGCCCGCGAGCAGCACATCCGCCGCGCCAAGGCCAAGTCCAACATCTGCACCAACCAGGGCCTGCTGGTCACCGCGGCCACCATCTACATGAGCCTGCTCGGCCCGCAGGGGCTGGCGCAGGTGGCCAGCGCCAGCATGCGCCAGACCGCGCGGCTGCTGGACGCACTGACGCAGATCCCCGGCGTCAGCCGGGGCTTCGAGGGCGCGCACTTCCACGAGGCGGTGATCCGCCTGCCGCGTCCGGTGGCGCCGGTGCTGGCGCGCCTGGCGGATGAGCAGATACTGGGCGGCTTCGACCTTTCGCAGCACTATCCCGAACTCGGCCACGCCCTGCTGGTCTGTGCCACCGAGACCAAGACCGATCAACACATCGCCCGTTATGCCGACGCTCTCGCGCGCGTGCTGGCGGCGACTCACCAAGGAGAGCAGTAATGGCAAATGTCACCCTGAAAGGCAGCCCCGTGCAGGTCTATGGCGATCTTCCCGCCAAGGGTACCGATGCTCCGGGCTTCCGTCTGGTCGGCGCCGATCTCAAGGATCTCTCGCTGCATGATTTTGTCGGCAAGAAAAAGATCCTCAACATCTTTCCCAGCGTGGATACCCCCACCTGCGCCACCAGCGTGCGCCAGTTCAACCAGCGCGCCGCCCAGCTCAAGGACACCGTAGTGCTGTGCATCTCGGCGGATCTGCCCTTCGCCCAGTCGCGCTTCTGCGGCGCGGAAGGGCTCAAGAACGTGGTCATGGCCTCGCTGATGCGCGGCCGCAACTTTGCCAAGGACTACGGTGTGCTGATCGAGACCGGCCCGCTCGCCGGGCTTACCGCGCGTTCCATCGTCGTGCTGTCCACCGATAACCGCGTGCTGCACACCCAGCTGGTCAAGGAAATCGCCGACGAGCCCGACTACGAGGCCGCGCTGAAAGTACTGGCCTGAGCCTGCACCGCTGCTCCGATCTCCGGCGGGCGCGTCCGCCCGCCGGGTGTTTCCCCACTGCCCATTCCGGCAACCGTCATGACTGAACCGCTGATCTTTGAAATCTCCGCCCCCGGCCGCACCGCCGGTGCGCAGCTGCCCGGCGTGGCCGTGGACCTCTCGGCCATTCCCGCCGCCTTGCGCCGCGCCACACCGCCGCTGCTGCCGGAGGTGTCCGAGCTGCAGGCGGTGCGGCACTTCACGCGGCTGTCGCGGCTGAATTTCAGCATCGACACGCACTTCTATCCGCTGGGCAGCTGCACCATGAAGTACAACCCGCGGGCCTGCAACAAGCTGGCGATGCTGCCGGAATTCCTCGGCCGTCACCCGCTGGCGCCGGAATCGCACAGCCAGGGCCTGCTGGCCTGCTTCTACGAGCTGCAGGAAATTCTCCGGGATGTCACCGGCATGGCCGGCGTGAGCCTCACGCCCATGGCCGGCGCGCAGGGCGAATTTGCCGGCGTGGCGATGATCCGCGCCTATCACCAGTCGCGCGGCGATACCGGGCGCACCGAGATCCTGGTCCCCGACGCCGCGCACGGCACCAACCCCGCCACTGCCACCATGCTCGGCTACACCGCGCGCGAGATCCCCACCAACGCCGAGGGCGACGTGGACGTGGAGGCGCTCAAGGCCGCCGTCGGCCCCCAGACCGCCGGCATCATGCTGACCAATCCGTCCACCTTCGGCGTGTTCGAGCGGCGCATCGAGGAGATCGCCGGCATCGTCCACCAGGCCGGCGGCCTGCTGTACTACGACGGCGCCAACCTCAATGCCATCCTCGGCCGCGTGCGTCCGGGCGACATGGGCTTTGACGTGATCCACATGAACCTGCACAAGACCTTTTCCACGCCGCACGGCGGCGGCGGGCCGGGTGCGGGTGCGGTGGGGGTCTCGAAGCGGCTGCTGCCGTTCATGCCCATTCCGGTGGTCGGCCTTGCCGACCCCGGCGGGAATCGGGAATCGGGAATCGGGAATCGCTACCGCTGGCTCGACGAGCATGATCTGCCGCAGAGCATCGGCCGTCTGTCAGCTTTCATGGGCAACGCCGGGGTGCTGCTGCGTGCCTACATCTACGCCCGTCTGCTGGGGCGCGAGGGCATGCACCGCGTGGCGGAATTTGCCACGCTCAACGCCAACTATCTGGCCGCACGTCTGCGCGAGAAGGGCTTTGATCTGGCATTCCCGCAGCGTCGTGCCAGCCATGAGTTCATCATCACCCTCAAGCGCCAGAAGCAGAGCCTGGATCTCACGGCCACCGACGTGGCCAAGCGTCTGCTCGACTATGGCTACCATGCGCCGACCGTGTATTTCCCCCTGCTGGTGCCGGAGTGCCTGCTGATCGAGCCGACCGAGACCGAGGACAAGCAGACGCTGGATGCCTTCGTGGAGACCCTGGCGCGCATCTGGGACGAGGCCAAGGCCGACATCCAGCAACTCAAGCGTGCGCCACACACCCTGCCGGTGCGGCGTCTGGACGACGTGCGCGCCGCGCGCCAGCTTGATCTGCGCTACACCGCCGCCTGACCCTTTTCACCGCCCGGTCTGACCGGACGGCCTACAGCAAGGAACATTCCGATGTCGGTACTTATCTGCGGTTCGATGGCCTACGACACCATCATGGTCTATTCCGGCCAGTTCAAGAACGCCATCCTGCCTGACAAGGTGCACATCCTGAATGTCTCGTTCCTGGTGCCGGAGCTGCGCCGCGAATTCGGCGGCTGTGCCGGCAACATCGCCTACAACCTGCACCTGCTCGGCGGCAAGCCGCTGCCCATGGGCACGGTCGGGCGTGACTTCGACGCCTACGCCGCCTGGATGGACGTGCAGGGCATTCCGCGCACGCATCTGAAGTCCATTCCGGATGCCTACACCGCGCAGGCCTACATCACCACCGATCTGGACGACAACCAGATCACCGCCTTCCACCCGGGCGCGATGAACCTGGCGCATACCCAGGACATCGTCCCCACCGGCATCAAGCTGGGATCGGTCTCGCCTGATGGGCGCGAGGGCATGCTGCTGCACGCCCGACAGTTTGCCGACGCCGGCATCCCCTTCCTGTTCGACCCCGGCCAGGGCCTGCCGATGTTCAACGGCGACGAGCTCAAGACCTTCATCGCCCAGGCCAGCTACGTGGCGGTCAACGACTACGAGGCCGAGCTGCTGATGAACCGTACCGGGCTCACGCTCAAGCAGATCGGCGAGCGCGTGGATGCACTGATCGTCACGCGCGGCGCCAAGGGTTCGCACATCTACGCCAAGGGCAAGCTGCACGACATCCCCTGCGCCAAGGCCGAATCGCTGGCCGACCCCACCGGCTGCGGCGACGCCTACCGTGGCGGCCTGCTGTACGGCATCTCGCGCGGGCTGGACTGGGAAACCACCGGCCGCATCGCCAGCCTCATGGGCGCCATCAAGATCGAACGTCCGGGTACGCAGAACCACAAGTTCGGCATGGCCGCCTTCCGCGAGCGCTTCAAGCGCGAATTCCGTTATGACCTCAAGTGATCAGCCTCAAACTCAAACCGCGTGAAGAGCGCCGGCTGCGCGCCGGCCATCTGTGGGTCTATTCCAACGAGATCGATACCCCGGATAACTTCCGCCAGATCGAGCCCGGCACCCTGTGCCGAGTGGAGGACAGCCGCGGCAAGCCCCTGGGCATCGGCTATGTAAACCCCCATGCGCTGCTCACCGTGCGCCTGCTCACCGGCAGTGCCCACGCGCAGATCGACAGTGAATGGTTTGCGCGCCGCATCCAGTCCGCGCTCGCGCTGCGCGAGCGCCTTTTTGACGCGCCCTACTACCGTCTGGTCTTCGGTGAATCTGACGGCCTGCCGGGCCTGGTGGTGGACCGCTACGGCGACGTGCTGGCCGTGCAGATCGCCACCGCCGGCATGGAGCGGCTCAAGGCCGAGATCCTCGCCGCCCTGCAGTCGGTACTCGCGCCGCGCGGCATCTGGCTGCGCAACGACGTGCCGATGCGTGAGACCGAGGGGCTGCCGCTCCACACCGAGGCCATCGGCGAGGTGCCGGAGCAGCTCGAGGTGCTCGAATCCGGCGTGCGCTTCCGCGTGCCGCTGCGGGAAGGGCAGAAGACCGGCTGGTTCTTCGACCAGCGCGGCAATCGCGACCGCCTGGCGCCCTACGCGCGCGGCGCCCGGGTGCTGGATGTCTTCAGCTACGCCGGCGGCTGGGGGCTGCGCGCGCTGGCCGCGGGCGCTGCCTCGGCCCTGTGCCTGGACCGTTCCGAGACCGCGCTCGCCGCCGCCCAGGCCAGTGCACAGCTCAACCAATTGCCGCTGGAAACCCTGCAGGCCGACGCCCACGAGGGCCTCAAGCAGCTGCGCGCCGATGGCCGCACGTTTGACCTGATCGTGGTGGACCCGCCGGCGCTGATCAAGCGCAAGAAGGACTTTGATGCCGGCTTCGAGCACTACGCCGCGCTCAACCGCGCCGCCCTGCAGCTGCTGGCGCCCGACGGCCTGCTGGTGAGCTGCTCCTGCTCGCACCATCTGGCGGAAACCGATCTGCAGCGCCTGCTGCTGCGTGAAGCGCGCACCGCCCAGCGCCGCCTGCAGATCCTGGAACAGGGCGGGCAGGGCGTTGATCATCCGGTGCATCCGGCGATCCCGGAGACGCGCTACCTCAAGGTCTTTTTCTGCCGTGCCTTGCAAGGCTGAGGCGCCCGCCCGCTACAATCCCGACCATGCTCGTCCATCCCGCTTTTGACCCTATCGCCCTCCAGCTCGGGCCGCTGAAAATCCACTGGTACGGACTCATGTACCTGCTGGGCTTCTACGGCTGCTGGTGGCTGGGCACGCGCCGCGCGCGGCTGGCGCACTTCAACTGGCCGCGCGAGCGCGTGTCAGACCTGCTGTTCTACATCGTCCTCGGCGTGATCCTGGGGGGGCGCATCGGCTACACCCTGTTCTACAACTTCCCCGCGTTCATGGCCGAGCCCATGGTGCTGCTGCGCATGTGGGAAGGCGGCATGAGCTTCCACGGTGGCCTGCTGGGGGTGATCGTCGCGTTCTTCTGGTTTGCCCGCACCCACGGCGTGCGCGTGTTCGAGGTGGCGGATTTCGTCGCCCCGCTGATTCCCTTCGGCCTGCTCACCGGGCGCATCGGCAACTTCATCAACGCCGAACTCTGGGGCGCGCCCACCAGTCTGCCCTGGGGCATGGTCTTCCCTGGCGCCGGGCCCGAGCCGCGCCACCCCAGCATGCTCTATGAGGCAGCGCTGGAGGGCGTGGTCCTGCTCGCCGTGCTGTGGTGGTTTGGCCGCCAGCCGCGCCCGGCGCCCGCCGTGGCCGGCCTGTTCCTGGTGCTCTACGCCGTGTTCCGCAGCGCGGTGGAGTTCGTGCGCCTGCCCGACGCGCACATCGGCTATCTGTACGGCACCAGCTGGTTCACCATGGGCATGCTGCTGTGCGTGCCGATGTTCATCGCCGGCGTGCTGCTCATGACCTGGGCCTACCGCCGGCCCGCCATCCGGCCCGCCTGAGATGCGCGCCTACCTCGACCTGATGCAGCACGTGCTGGAGCACGGGGCCGAGAAGACCGACCGCACCGGCACCGGCACCCTCAGCGTATTCGGCCACCAGATGCGCTTTGACCTGGCGCAGGGCTTCCCCCTGCTCACCACCAAGAAGCTGCACCTGCGCTCGATCATCGTGGAGCTGCTGTGGTTCCTGCGCGGCGAGACCAACATCGCCTACCTCAGGGAACACAAGGTCCGCATCTGGGATGAATGGGCCGACGCCAACGGCGAACTCGGCCCCGTTTACGGCAAGCAGTGGCGCAGCTGGCCGGCGCCGGACGGGCGGCAGATCGACCAGATCAGCCAGCTGCTGGAACAGCTGCGCAAGACGCCCGATTCGCGCCGCCTGATCGTCTCGGCCTGGAACGTGGGCGAGCTCGACCGGATGGCGCTGATGCCCTGCCACGCGCTGTTCCAGTTCTACGTGGCGCAGGGGCGGCTGTCCTGCCAGCTCTACCAGCGCAGCGCGGACATCTTCCTGGGGGTGCCGTTCAACATCGCCTCCTACGCGCTGCTCACGCTGATGATCGCCCAGGTCGTGGGCCTGCAGCCGGGTGAGTTCATCTGGACCGGCGGGGACTGCCACCTCTACAGCAACCACCTGGAACAGGCACGCGAGCAGCTGCGGCGCGAGCCGCGCCCGCTGCCGCGGATGCAGCTCAATCCGGCGGTGCGGGATCTGTTCGCCTTCCGGCTGGAAGATTTCAGCCTGATCGGCTACGACCCGCACCCGCACATCCCCGCGCCGGTCGCCGTCTGAGCCTTCCGGCCGTGTGCGCCGCCGCACGCGTTTTCCGGCGGCGGCGTTGCTACACTCGGGCGGCATGAGCACCGCCGATCTCCACCTCATCGTTGCCCTGGGCCGCAACCGCGTGATCGGTCGCGGCGGCGAGCTGCCCTGGCGCCTGCCCAATGATCTCCAGCACTTCAAGCGCCTGACGCTGGGCTGTGCCGTGCTGATGGGCCGCAAGACCTGGGAATCGCTCGGCCGGCCGCTGCCGCAGCGCGACAACTGGGTGCTCACCCGTGACCCGGCCTTCGCCCCCGAGGGCGCCCGGGTCTTTCACAGCCTGCAGGACGCCCTGGCCAGCCCCGCCCCCAACGGCCTGATGGTGATCGGCGGTGCCGAGCTCTACGCTCAGACCCTGCCGCTGGCGCGGCGCCTGTACCTCACCGAAGTGGACGCCGCCCCCGAGGGCGACGCCTACTTTCCCGCATACGATCCGCGCCAGTGGCGCGAAGTGGCGCGCGAGGCCCACCCGGCCGACGAGCGCCACGCCCACGCCTACACCTTTGTCACCCTGGAACGGGGATGAACCGCCTCTGCGCCGTGCTGTGTCTCACGGCCGGCCTGGCGCAGGCGCAGCCGCTGGTGAGCGAGATCGTCTTTGAAGGCAACGAGGTCACGCGCGAGAGCGTGCTGCTGCGCGAGCTCAGCCTCACGGTGGGCGAGCCGGCCGACCCCGCGCTGATCGAGCGCAGCCGCCAGGCCATCCAGGACCTCGGCCTGTTCCGCAGCGTGGAAGTCCGCGAAGAGCCCGCCGCCAGTGGCGTGCGGCTGGTTTTTACCGTGGTGGAAAAATTTTATCTGCTGCCCCTGCCGCGCCTGTCTGCCAACCTGGACGGCCAGTATGCCTACGGCCTCCAGCTGCGCTGGAACAACGTGGCCGGGCTCAACCACAGCCTGGTGATCTTTGCCCAGCAGCAGGACCGCCAGCAGCGCGGCATCGGCCGCGAGGAAAACTACGCGGCGAGCTGGTTTGCCCCCTACGTACTGGACGAGCGCACCAGCTTCGGCGCCAGCGTGGCGTATACCGAGCGCCCGGTGCAGACCGAAGACGGCAGCGGCGAATACCTGGAGCGCCTGCGCGGCGCCGGCTTTGGGTTCACCTACCAGCTGACGCCCGGGCCGTCCAACCGCGGCTGGAACATCGGGCCCTCGCTGAGCTGGCAATCGCAGGCCACCAGCGGGCCGCTCGCGCCCAAGGCCGATGGCCTGGCCACCGCGCTGGGTCTGGGGCTGGGCTACCGGGACATCCGCTTCCGCATCTTCAGCGAGGTGGGGCAGAGCTTCGACATCCGCACCGACGTGGCGACCGAGGGCTGGCTGTCCGACTACGACTTTACCCGCGCCACCACCGGCTACGCCCGCTACATGCAGCTGGGCCAGACCGAGCACCAGACCCTGCACGTCTTTGCCGAGCTGGGCAGTTTTCACGGCGGCCCCCGCCCCGGCAACCAGAAAGCCTTTGACCTGGGCGGCAGTGGCGCCCTGCGCGCCTTCGACAACGACTTCATCGAAGGCGATGCCTTCTATCGCCTGGCCGTGGAAGTGGCCCGGCCCGTGTGGCGGCCCTGGCTGCGCGCCGTGGTCATCCTCGAGGCCGGCAACGTGTTCGAGGACGCACAGGCCGCCCGGCTGGGCCGTGTGTACTCCAGCCTGGGCCTGGGCGTGCGCCTGCGCATTCCCCAGTTCGTCAACCTGGAGGTGGAGCTGGGCTGGGCCATTCCCCTCAACGGCCCCGGCAGCGGCCGCGTGTTTGGCGGCAAGGTCTAACCCGCATGTCTCACAGGGTCGCCTTCGATCCGGGCACCGGTATCGGAATGCAGCGCGGACCGGGTGATGGATCTCCCGAACAGGCTGTCGTCGGGATCGAAGGCTGATCGGTGCCGGCCTGTCCGCGCGGCCAGCGGCTGGGGCTTCACTCAACCCGTGGAACCACCACGGGTTTCGTTCCAGCCCGGCGCCGCTGACCTGCCCGACATGCGGCCATCACTCGATCCCCCCGTGAGAAATGCGGGCCAGTGCCGTGCTATAACGCGGCATCCGTCCCGTTCAGGAGTCGCACATGGCAGACCTCAAAGCCCAGTTCCAGAAAGCGCAGGCCGACGTCAAAACCCTCACCAAGCGCCCCGACAACAACGACATGCTGTTTCTCTATGCCCACTACAAGCAGGCGGCAGACGGTGACGTCACCGGCACCCGCCCCGGCATGCTCGACATGGTCGGCCGCGCCAAATACGACGCCTGGGCCAAGCTCAAGGGCATGAAGAAGGAAGACGCCATGAAGCACTACGCCGACAAGGTGGCGGGCTTGCTCAAGACCCACAAGTAACGGAGTGCTTGATGGCGGGTTGGCGTTGGGCATGATGTGACATGAAGACACTGGCCCTTTTTGCAGTCACGGCCGTTGCAGAGATCATCGGCTGCTATCTTCCGTATCTCTGGCTCAAGAAAGGAGCATCGGTCTGGCTCCTGATTCCCGCTGCCATCAGCCTGGGGCTCTTTGCCTGGCTGCTGACGCTTCACCCGACCTCAGCGGGCCGCATCTATGCCGCTTACGGCGGCGTTTATGTCGCCGTGGCGATCCTTTGGCTGTGGCTGGTTGAGTCCGTGAGGCCCACGCCGTGGGATCTGGTTGGTTCGGCTGTTGCCATATTGGGCATGGCCATCATCATGCTTGCCCCGCGTCACACATAGCCGGCAGACGGCCCTCGGGCTGCGCGCTTAACGCGCGGCCAGCTTCTCGAACTGGCGGGCGTAGTCCAGCAGGCGGTCCTGCAGGTGCCGCCGCTGGGCGGGCGTGAGCCCCTGGCTCATCTGCGCCAGGAAGGCGGCACCTTCGCGGCGCTGCTCGTCGGCGTTGCGCTGGTCCTGCGCCTCCTGCTGCTGGCCGAACAGGAAGCGGTCGAGCTGCTCGGCAAAGTCGGGGGCCTGGCGCTGGGCCAGCAGGGCGTTGAGCGGCTGCAGCAGCGTATCCGGGCTGTCGCTGTCGGCTGCGGGCGGCGTGCGCCAGCGCAGGCGCTGCCGGGCCCAGTCGCGCAACTGCTCTCGCTGCTCCGGTGTGGAGCGGCCGGCCCATTTCTCCAGTGACTTGCGGGCGTTGCGGTAGGTGGTGTCCACCCACTGCTCGTCGGTGGGCCGGGTCTCGCTGGCGGATTGCTCCATGCGCTTGCGCAGGCGCTGGTTGAGGTGGCTGACCTGTTCGTCGCGCAGGCTGGCGAGCAGGGGCAGGGCGTGGTTCGCCGCGCGGCGGGTGAGGGTCTCGCCGTGCGCCTCGGCGCGGGCCAGGTAGCCCAGCACCTGCCCGGCGCTGACCGGCTCGTCCACGGCGGCGGCCAGCTCGCGCAGGTCTTGCGCGTACAGCGGCAGCTGGGTGTGGCGGTGCCAGTCCCAGAGCAGCCGGAACTGCTCGTCCAGCAGCTGCTCCTGGGCGCGGTCCAGGTCCAGCGTCCGCCCCACTTCAAAACCCACCAGCGTGTCCAGGTTGTTGTACACCAGGCCCACGCGGCTGCAGCCGCCGAGCAGCAGGGTGAGCAGCAGGATCCATCCGGTCAGCAGGCGCATGGGACGTCTTCCGTTGCGCGTGGAAAGGGGCCTCATGATGCCTGCAGAAGCAGGGCGCGTGTGCAGGCTTGTGGGCAGAGACGAAAGAGCCACCTTGCGGTGGCTCTTTCCTGCGGCAGCGGGAAGGCGGTTCAGGCTTCCCAGGCGACCTTGCTGCGGGTCTGCGCTTCGCGCTCGATCAGCGGCAGGTAACGCTTCTCGATTTCATTGCGCTTGACCTTCATGGTCGGGGTCATCAGGTTGTTGTCGATGGTCCAGGTCTCTTTCACCACCACGATCTTGGCGATCTGCTCGTGCGGTTCCAGTGTGGCGTTGACCGCATCCATGTCGGCGGCCAGTTCGCGCTCGATGACCTCGCGCGGCTTGGCGCGGCCGGTTTCGTTGAGGCTCACCACCATGATCGGCTGCTTGAGCCCGGTGCCCACGAAGCAGAGCTGGTCAATGTGGGTGTTGCGTGACAGCGCCCCCTCGATCGGCGCCGGCGCCACGTACTTGCCCTTGAGCGTCTTGAAGATGTCCTTGACCCGCCCGGTGATGTACAGATACCCGTCGCCGTCCACCCGGCCCTGGTCGCCGGTACGCAGCCAGCCGTCGGCGGTGAAGGTTTCGCGGGTTTTTTCCGGTTCCTTGTAGTAACCGACCATCACGCCCGGATGCTTGAAGAGGATCTCGCCGTCTTCGTTGATCTTCATGTCGGCGCCGGGCATGGCGCGGCCCACCGAGCCGATACGGTTGGCGTTGGGCAGGTTGGCGGTGGCGTAGATGTTGTTCTCGGTCATGCCATAGCCCTGCAGGATGGTGATCCCCAGTTTCTGGAACCACTGCATCAGCGGGATGGGCATGGGCGCGGCGCCCACAAACAGGTAACGGGCGCGGTGCAGGCCCATGCCTTTCTTGATCTTGCGCTTGATCAGGCCCGACAGCAGCGGAATCTTCAGCAGGCGGTCGAGTTTTTCCTGCGGCAGTTTCTTGAGGATGCCGGTCTGGATGCGGCCATAGACCAGCGGCACGCCGAAGAAGCGGGTGGGCGCCACTTCCTTGAGCTGCTCGGCGAGCTTGTCGAGGTTTTCCAGGAAGTGCACTTCCGCGCCGAAATAGATGCTGGCCAGCTCCACCGCGCCGCGCTCAAAGGCATGCGCCAGCGGCAGATAGGAGAAGAAGCGTTCCTGCCCCTGCGCCGGCATGGCCTTGAGCAGGCCCTGGGAGGCGAACATCATGTTCTCGCCGTTGATCATCACGCCCTTGGGGTTGCCGGTGGTGCCGGAGGTATAGACCAGGGTGATGAGCTCCTTCGGGTCCGGTGCCTTGTAGCCGGCCAGCGGCTCGTGGGTGCGGACCAGTTCTTCCCACTGGTGATCGCAGGGAATGCTCACGTCCGGGTAGGGGAAGCCGATCTTGACGATGCCCTTGGGCAGCGCGCCGGCAAATTCATCCGGGTCCGGCATGGGGCCGATGAACACTACCCGCGTCTCGGAATGCTCCAGGATGTACTTCACCGCGTCCGGCGACTGCTTGGGGTACAGGCCCACGCTGATGTAGCCGGCCATGGAGATGGCCAGATCGGCCAGAAACCAGTGCGCCGTGTTGCGCCCGGAAATGGCGATGGCCGAACCCGGCTTCAGGCCCAGCCCGCGCAGGGCCGAGGCCATGCAGCGGATCTGCACCTCCGCCTGGCTCCAGGTGATGGGGTGCCAGACCCCGTTGATCGGCTGGAACAGCCAGGGCGAATTGGGCCGTTCCTGTGCCCATTTCAGCAGCATTTCAACCGGATTCTTGTGTGCGCTCATCGAGGGTCCCTGTCGTTCTGGGGCGCGGTGCCGGGGCGCTGCCGCCTGCGGAACCATGCTTTCTTTATGAATGAAGGCCCAAAGTGTAAACAAACCCCGGCCGCAATGGGGAAATGGGTACCGGGACGGCGCTGCTTTGGGGCATAGTGTGGCCCTGCGCAGCCCGTGCCGCGCAGTCCATAACTCGAATTCCCGGAGGAAGACCCCATGCGTACACGCCATGTCCTGGGCGCGGTATTGATTGCCGCGCTGGCCTATCTGCTGTTCTGGCCGGTGCCGATCACGCCCACCGCCTGGTCGCCCCCGCCGGTGCCGTCCGCCAGCGAAGGCCCGTTTGCCTACAACGCGCGCCTGCAGGCGGCCCAGGTGCTGGCCGCCGGGCAGGGTCTGGGGCCGGAAGGCCTGGCCCTGGACGCCGAGGGCCGCGTGTATTCCGGCTTCATAGACGGCCGCATCTTCCGCCTGGCGGCAGACGGGCAGGGCATCGAGCTGCTCGCCAACACCGGTGGCCGGCCGCTGGGCCTGGCCTTTGCCGGCGAGCGCCTGATCGTGGCCGACGCCGTGAAGGGCCTGCTGGCCCTGGAGCCGGACGGCCGCCTGACCACCCTCAGCACCGAATCCGACGGCGTGCCGTTCCGCTTCGTGGACGACGTGGACGTGGCCGCCGATGGCCGCATCTACTTCAGCGACGCTTCCAGCCGCTTCGGGCCCGCCGAGCTGATGGCCGACTTCTTCGAGCACGGCGGCAACGGCCGCCTGCTGCGCTACGACCCCGCCACCGGCCAGACCGAAACGCTGCTGGACGGCCTGTATTTTGCCAACGGCATTGCCCTGGGACCGGACGATGCCTACGTGCTGGTCAACGAGACCGGCCGCTACCAGATCACCCGCTACTGGCTCAGCGGCGACAAGGCCGGCACGCACGATCTGTTCATTGCCAACCTGCCCGGGTTTCCGGACAACGTCAGCTTCAACGGCAGCGACACCTTCTGGCTGGCGCTCTACGCCCCCCGCACGCCGGATCTCGACTGGCTGCTGGAACGCCCCTTCCTGCGCAAGGTGGTTTACCGCCTGCCTGCCTTCCTGCACCCGGCGCCGGTCATGCACGGCTGGGTGCTGGGGCTGGACCTGAACGGACAGGTTGTCGCCAACGCCCAATACAAGGGGGAGGGCGCCTTTGCCCCCATCACCAGCGTCAAGCAGCACGGCGACACGCTCTATCTGGGCAGCCTCTCCTACCCCGGGCTCGCCCGCATTCCGGTGGCGGCGGTCAGGCCCTGAACGGCCGAAAGCCTCGTCCCCTTGCACCCCCATACCGGGTGTTGCAGTTGGTTTGTGAGCTCAGGGGGATGATGCGGGGAGGCAGGAGCGGAACAAACGCAGTCGTCATTCCCGCGCAAGCGGGAATCCATCTCACCGCTCCTGCCTTCACTTGCTCAGGACCACCCGAGGCTTCTTTCCGGCATGGATCCCCGCCGGACACATGGTCCGGCGCACGGGGATGATGGCAGGAAGGCACGAGGAAATATCTGCGGTCGTCATTCCCGCGCACGCGGGAATCCACGCCTTCAGGGGCGCGCCGGGGCGCCCGTGCCGGGGCTTACTGCGCCAGCCGGGCTTCGCGGATGGCGCGGAACTCGGAGCCGGCCTTCCACTGCGGCCAGGTATCGCCCTCGGTGACGCGGTGGCCGACGGCGAAGTAGAGCTGCAGGTCTTCCACCATGCCGGAGAGGTCCCAGTCGGGCTGCACTTCGTCGGCAACGCCGTGGTAGGCCTGGGCGCGGTACTCGGCACGCCGGCGCTCGCCGTAGTCCGGCGGCTGGCCGATGAACTCGATGCCGGACTTGGCGTACAGCGCGGGCACGCCGCGTTTGGCGAATTCAAAATGGTCTGAGCGGTAGTAGTAGCCTTTTTCGGGCTCGGCTTCCGGCGCCAGCACGCGGCCCTGCTTGCCGGCTTCTTCGCGCAGCAGGTCTTCCAGGGTGGACTGGCCCCAGCCGATCACTTCCACATCCCGCGTGCGGCCCCAGGGGTTGAGCGCGTCCATGTTGAAGTTGGCCAGTGTCTTTTCCAGCGGGTACAGCGGTTCGGCGGCGTAGCGCTGCGCGCCGAGCAGGCCCTGCTCCTCGGCGGTGACGGCGAGGAACAGTACCGAGCGGCGCGGGGGGCGGGGCAGGGCCTTGTAGGCGCGCGCCAGCGCGATCAGCCCGGCGGTGCCGGTGGCGTTGTCGAGCGCGCCGTTGTAGATCGGGTCGCCTTCGAGATTTTCGTCGCGCCCCAGGTGATCCCAGTGCGCGGTGTAGACGATGTGCTCGTCGGGCCGCTCACGGCCGGGCAGGCGGGCGACGACGTTGCGCGAGTCCACCTCGCGGGTGCTGTTGCGGACCTTGAAGCGGGCCTTGCCCAGCGCCACCGGCTTGAAGTCGCGGCGGCTGGCGGCGGTCTTGAGGGCCTCAAAATCCTGCCCGGCAGCGCTGAACAGCTCGCGGGCGTAATCGCCGGTGATCCAGCCCGACAGCGCGATGCGGCCGGCGTTGCCGTCGGCCGAGCGGATGTGGAAGTTCTCGCTGCCCCAGCTGTTGTCCACCACGGTCCAGGGGTAGCCGGCGGCCTCGGTGTCGTGCACCACGAGGACTGCCGCCGCGCCTTTCTCGGAGCCGATCTGGTACTTGTAGGTCCAGCGGCCGTAGAAGGTCATGGTGCGGCCACGGAACAGCGCCGGATCGCGCGTGGCGAAGCCGGGATCATTCACCAGCATCACCAGCGTCTTGCCGCGTACGTCCAGGCCCTTGTAGTCGTCCCAGTCAAACTCCGGCGCCACGGCGCCGTAGCCGACGAACAGGAGCTCGGAGTCGGTTACCTCAACTTCCGGCACCACGCGATCGGAGGCGGCCATGTACTGCTGGCGGTAGGCGGGGCGCAGCGTCTTGCCGCCCACGCTGAGCTCCAGCTGCGGCTCGCTGCGGATGCCCACCAGCGGCACCGTCTGCACGTAGCTGCCGTCCGGGTTGCCGGGCGCCAGGCCCAGCGCCTTGAAGCGCTCGGTGAGCAGGGCCACGGTCTTGTCCTCGCCCGCGGTGCCGGGCAGGCGTCCTTCAAACTCATCGGAAGCGAGGATGCGGATGTCTTCCAGCAGCGGCCCGGCGGTGATCGCCTGGGCGGCCTTGCCGTCACCGGACGGGCTCCGGCCACAGGCGGCGAGGAACAGGATCAGGGAAGCGTAGATCAGTTGCCGGGCATGCATCGCAGTCTCCATGTCGGATCGGGCAGGGCCGCAGGGTAACCCATCCCGGCGACGCTGCGGAACGGCGGCGTGCCTCTGCGCGGGCCGGCTGCGCCGCGAACTAGCGGGCTGGGTTGTGCGCGCCCAACGATGGAGCCGGGGCCAGTGTCACGGTCACGGCGTCCTCTACGCGCACCGGCGAGTGCAGCACCGGCTTGCCCTGTTCCTGCCCCACCATGCCGCGTGCCTGGGCCTGGGCGGTGCGCAGCGCCTCCTCGGGGTTGAGGATGGCGCTCACGCAGCAGTCCTGGTCGGCCAGCAGGTGGTCCCATTCGTCGCGGCTGCGGGTCTTGAACAGGGCTTCCAGCTCGGCCACCAGCGGCGCGCCGGCGGCGCCGGGCGCCAGGGCTTTCTGGGCCAGATCGGGGCGGCCCACGGCACGGCAGAAGTTCTGGAAGAACTTGGGTTCCAGTGCGGCCATGGCCACGTAGCCGCCGTCGGCGCAGGCGTACACGCGGTAGTTGGGCAGGCCGCCGCTGAGCATGTCGCTGCCGCGCGGACGGGCGTGGCCGGTGGTGCGGATGCCGGCCACCGCCAGTGTCTGCAATGCGAGGGCGCCGTCCATCATGCCCACGTCCACAAAGGCGCCGTGGCCGGACTGACGGGCGCCGATGACCGCCGCGAGGATGCCCATGGCGGCGGTCAGCGCGCCGCCGGCGAGGTCGGCGATCTGCACGTTGGACAGCGCCGGCGGGCCGCCGGCGGTGCCGGTCTGGTCGAGCACGCCGGCGTAGCCGTTGTAGTTCATGTCGTGCCCGGCACGCTGGGCCCAGGGCCCGGTCTGGCCGTAGCCGGTGATGGCGGCATAGACCAGCCGCGGGTTGCGCGCCTTGAGTGCAGCGTAGCCGCAGCCGAGCTTGTCCATCACGCCCGGGCGGAAGGATTCCAGCACCACGTCGGCGTCCTGCGCCATGCGGCGGAAGGTTTCGGCGTCGGCCTCCCGGCGCAGGTCCAGGGTGACGGACTGCTTGCCGCGGTTGACCAGGGCGAAGAGCTCGGGGAACAGGGCGCGGGCGTAATCGCCGCCTTGGGGTTCTTCGATCTTGATCACCTCGGCGCCCAGCTGTGCCAGTTGCAGCGAGCAGAACGGCCCGGGCAGCAGGCGGGAGAGATCGAGGATGCGCAGACCACCGAGCAGGGTATTCATGGGCGTTTTCCAAAAAAGAACCCGCCGGCGGTTGCCCGGCGGCGGGTAGCAGACAACATACAGCAGATGGATGCGGTGTGTTACGCGTTGACGGCGCGCTTGAGGCTCTCGATCACGCCGCCACCGTTCTGGTTGACACTGACGAAGTATTCCTCGGGCTTGAACTCGTCCACCTCGATGGCCTGCATGCGCGCGGCGTGCGCGGCAGAGAGCCGATTGGATTCGTCCATGCTGATGACGCCGGCCTTGGCGGCTTCCTGCGCCAGTTCTTCCGGGTTGCCACGCGGCAGCTTGCGGGCGCGCTGGGCGGCGGCGATCTTGGCCACGATGGGCTCGGTCTCGCCGATCAGGCGGAAGGCCTTGACCAGTTGGCCGATGCCCGGCTCTTCCTCGGAGGGAAAGAACACGCCTTCATGCAGGCGCTGGTACTGCTTGTTGAACTTCTGGATGGTGAGGGCGGCGCTGCGCGAGAGCGCATCGTCGGGCGCGCTGCCGACCGGATTGGCGCGCACCTCGAACAGGCCGATGGTCTTCATCCACAGGCCCAGCGCACCGTCGAAGTTCTGGTAGATGCCGTCGAAGGCGGCCTGCACCTGGGCCAGCGCGTACTGCACGGAGTAATGCACCAGTGGCAGGTCTTCGTTGCGGCGGCCTTCGGCCTCGAAACGACGCAGCGCCCCGACGGCGAGCAGCTGCCAGGCCAGCGCATCGGCAAAGCGGCCGGTGAGCTTGCCGCGGGCCTTGAGCTTGCCGCCGATGGCGAACATGGCCAGATCGGTCAGTACGCCAAAGCGCGCCGCGCTCCAGCCCAGTCGGCGGTAGTAGCGGCGGGTGGACGGCGCCACGTCGGGCACGGAGACGAACAGGCCGCGGGTGAGGAAGTGGAATTCCGCCCGCAGCAGGCCCTTGAGGAAATGCCCGATCCAGCCGATCAGGCTGCTGCGGAACAGCGGCAGGTCGTTCTGCTCCACGCCCTGCACCACCTTGAGCGCATAGGGATGGCAGCGGGTGGCGCCCTGGCCGAAGATCATCAGCGTGCGGGTGAGGATGTTGGCGCCTTCCACGGTGATCGCCACCGGGGCGGAGGAATAGCCGCGGCCAAGGATGTTGCTGGGGCCCTGCATGACGCCGGCGCCGGAGAACACGTCCATGCCGTCGGTGATGAGCTGGCGGCTCAGTTCGGTGGTGTAGGCCTTCATCACCGCCGAGACCACCGGCGGCTGCTGGCCCTGATCCACGGCGGAACAACCGTAGATGCGCGCGCCTTCCAGCAGGTAGCTGAGTGCGGCGATCTTGCCCACCTTTTCTTCCACGCCCTCCATGCGGCCGATGGAGATGCCGAACTGCTGGCGCACCATCGAGTACGGGCCGGTCACGGCCGAGACCGCGCGGGCCCCGCCGACCGCACCCGCCGGCAGCGATACCATGCGCCCGCCCGCCAGCTGTTCCATGAGCATGCGCCAGCCCTGGCCGGCGCCGGCCGGGCCGCCGATGATGTTGGACGCCGGGATCACCACGTCCTTGCCGTACAGCGGGCCGTTGTAGAAGGGATCACCGATGGGCTCGTGGTGATCGCCGTTGCTGAAGCCGGGCGTGCCCTTGTGGATGAGCGCGCAGGTGATGCCCACGTCCTCGCCCTTGCCCAGCAGGTTGTCCGGATCGCGCAGCTTGCAGGCCAGCGTCACCAGATTGGCCACCGGCGCCAGCGTGATGTAGCGCTTGCGGAAATTGAGCTTGATCCTGATCTCGCCGTCGGTGTCGCGGAACACCAGGCCTTCGGCCTTGAGGCTGGCGGCGTCCGAGCCGGCGGTGGGTTCGGTGAGGCCGAAGCAGGGGATGTACTCGCCGCTGGCGAGCCGCGGCAGGTAGTGCTCCTTCTGTTCCTGCGTGCCGTAGTGCTTGATCAGTTCCGCCGCGCCGAGCGAGTTGGGGATCACCACATAGGTACCCACGGTGGCGTTGACGACGCTGATCTTGGCCATGATGGTGCTGATGGCGAGCGTGGAGAACTGCTTGCCGCCGTACTGCCGGGGGATGAGGAAGCTCATGAAGCCTTCCTTCTTCATGAAGGCCAGCACCTCGTCGGGCACCCGCTTGGTCCGCGCGATCTCGTAACGGTCGATCATGCGCAGCAGTTCCTCGCAGGGGCCGTCGAGAAAGGCCTGCTCCTCCTCGCTGAGCTTGCCGTAGGGCTCGGCGAGCATGCGGGCAAAATCCGGCTTGCCGCGGAAGAAATCACCGTCTATCCAGACCGTGCCGGCTTCCAGCGCCTGGCGCTCGGTATCGGAAATCTGCGGCAGGATCTTGTTGGCCTGCATCCACTTCATCAGTGCGGAAAACATGGTGTGACCTCGGGTTGCATGAAAAATCGGTAGGCGCACGGCGCCGTCCCACTCACTCGAATTTGCGGCCTTCCCTGGCCATCTTTACCAGGATCGGCGCCGGCTTGAAGCGCTCGCCATATTGCTTGGCCAGCGCTTTCGAGCGCTTGACGAAGTTCTCCACGCCGTAGGCGTTGATGAACTGCAGCGCCCCGCCCTGGAAGGGCGCGAAGCCCCAGCCGAAGATGGAGCCGATGTTGGTGTCGGCCACGGTCTCGACCACGCCTTCGGCATGGCACCTGGCGGCCTCGTTGGCCTGGGCGAACATCAGGCGGTCGATCAGTTCCTGCTGCGGGAGTTGTTCCTTGAGCGGGAAGTGTTCGGCCAGCCCCGGCCAGAGCGTTTTCTGACCGCCCGCCGGGTAGTCGTAAAAGCCCTTGCCGGCCTTCTTGCCGGGGCGGTCGAGCTGCTTGACCATCTTCTCGATCACCGCGCTGCCCGGATGTTCGGGCAGGGTCTTGCCCTCGGCGGCGAGGTCCTTGCGGGTCTGTTCCAGGATGTGCATGGACAGCGACAGCGAGACCTCGTCCTGCACCGCCAGCGGGCCCACCGGCATGCCGGCCTGCAGTCCGGCCATCTCGATGGCGCGTGGGTGCTGGCCCTCGGCCAGCAGGGTCAGGCCTTCCATCGGGTAGGTGGCAAAGCAGCGGCTGGTGTAGAAGCCGCGCGAGTCGTTGACCACGATCGGCGTCTTCCTGATCTGCTGCACGTAGTCGAAGCCGCGCGCCAGCGTTTCCTTGCTGGTCTTCCTGCCCTTGATGATTTCCACCAGCGGCATCTTGTCCACCGGCGAGAAGAAGTGCAGGCCGATGAAGTTTTTCGGGCGCTCGCTCGCTTCGGCGAGGCCGGTGATCGGCAGCGTGGAGGTGTTGGAGGCGAACACGGCATCCTTGCCCAGCACCGCTTCCGCTTTCTGGGTCACGTCGGCCTTGATGGCGCGGTCCTCGAACACCGCCTCGATGACCAGATCACAGCCCTTGAGCAGCGCGTAGTCGGTGGTTGGCGTGATGCGCGCGAGCAGGGCGGCCTTGCCCTCGGCGGTCTCGCGGCCCTTCTTCATCGCCTTGTCGAGCAGGTTCTCGGAATAGGCCTTGCCCTTGTTGGCGGCGTCCTGCGTGGTGTCGAGCAGCACGCATTCGATGCCGACCCTGGCGGAGACATAGGCGATGCCCGCGCCCATCATGCCGGCGCCGAGGATGCCGAGTTTTTTCACCGTGGAACGCTCCACGCCTTCCGGCCGCGAGCTGCCCTTGTTGATGCCGTTGAGCTGAAACCACAGCGTGCCGATCATGTTCTTGCTGACCTGGCTCACCACCAGTTCGGCAAAGTAGCGGCTCTCGATGCGGCAGGCAGTATCAAAATCGACGATGCCGCCCTCGAACACGCAGCTCATGATGTTGGTCACGGCCGGGTAGTTGCCAAAGCTCTTGGCGCTGGCCATGGACGGGGCGATGGCCCACATCTGCACGTTGGCCGGGTGCTTGGAATCGCCGCCCGGCCACTTGAACTGCTTGGAATCCCAGGGCTGGACGGGCTTGGGGTTGGCCGCGATCCAGTCGCGGGCCATCTGGAACATCTGCTCGGGTGTTTCCGCCAGCGCGTGCAGGATGCCCTGCTTGACCGCCTGTTCGGCGCGCAGCTCCTTGCCTTCCAGCATCAGCGGCAGGCTGGGCTGGATGCCGATCAACCGCGGCAGGCGCTGAGTGCCGCCGCCACCCGGCAACAGGCCGAGTTTGACTTCCGGCAGGCCAAACTTCGCCTTCGGATTATTGAGTGCAATGCGGTAGTGGCAGGCCAGTGCCAGCTCCAGGCCACCGCCCAGCGCGGTGCCGTTGAGCGCCGCCACTACCGGGCGACCGCAGGTTTCCAGGCGACGCAGGAAGGCCTTGTACTGCTCGGCCATGGTGAAGGCTTCGGCCGGATCGGTGATGCGATACACCTTGTCGATATCCGCGCCGGCGAGGAATTCCTTCTTGCCGGAGGTGAGGATCACGCCCTTGATGCTGGCGTCCGCCTCGATGCGCGCAATGGCTTCGGCGAAGGGACGGGTGAGTTCCTCGTTGAGCACGTTCATGGAACGGCCCGGCATGTCGAGGGTCAGGGTCACGATGCCATTGGCATCCTGTTGGAATTGCACTGCTGTCATGGATCAGTCCTGGGAATCGATAATGGATGCCCGGGAAACGGGAATCGAGAATCGGGAATCGTAGAAGCTCTGTTGTCGTGCCTTAACGATTCCCCATTCCCCATTCCCGATTCCCGTCCTTTCACACGCGCTCGATGATCGTGGCAATGCCCATGCCGGCGCCCACGCAGAGCGAGGCCAGGCCGGTCTGCAAGTCCCGCCGTTCCAGCTCGTCGAGCAGGGTACCGAGGATGATGCAGCCGGTGGCGCCCAGCGGATGACCCATGGCGATGGCGCCGCCGTTGACGTTGACCTTGGACTCGTCGATCTCGAGATCGCGCATGGCGCGCAGCACCACGGCGGCAAAAGCCTCGTTGATCTCGAAAAGATCAATGTCCTTGGCCGTCATCCTGGCCTTGCCCAGCGCCTTCTTCGACGCCGGGCCGATGCCGGTGAGCATGATGGTGGGCTCCGAGCCGATCACCGCGGTCTGGCGGATGCGCGCGCGGGGTTTCAGGCCCAGCTTCCGGCCCATCTTCTTGCTGCCGATCAGCATCAGTCCGGCACCATCCACGATGCCCGAGCTGTTGCCGGCGTGATGGACGTGGTTGATCTTTTCCAGCGTCGTGTATTTGCGCAGGGCGGTGGCGTCAAAGCCCATCTGGCCCATCTGCTCGAAGCTGGGCTTGAGCTGGGCCAGCCCTTCCATCGTCGCATCACCGCGGATGAACTCGTCGTGATCCAGCACGGTCAGCCCGTTGACGTCCTTGACCGGCACCAGGGATTGCTTGAAGTAACCCTGCTCGCGCGCGGTCGCGGCTTTCTTCTGCGAGCGCAGGGCAAAGGCGTCCACGTCCTGGCGGGAGAAGCCCTCCAGCGTCGCGATGGTGTCGGCGCCGATGCCCTGCGGCGCAAAGCCGGTGAGCTGGTTGATGCGCGGGTCCATGGCCCAGGCGCCGCCGTCCGAGCCCATGGCCCAGCGCGACATGCTCTCCACGCCGCCGGCGACGACCAGATCTTCCATGCCGGACATGACTTTCTGCGCGGCGAGGTTGACCGATTCCAGACCCGAAGCGCAGAAGCGCGACTGGGTGACGCCGGCGACCGATTGTGCCCATTGTGCGTAGAGCACGGCGGTGCGGGCGATGTCCGCGCCCTGCTCGCCCACCGGGGTGACGCAACCCAGCACCACGTCATCCACCAGCGCGGTGTCGAGGCCATTGCGCTGTTCCAGGGCCCAGAGCAGGTTGGCGACCAGATGCACCGGGCTGACCTGGTGCAGGCTGCCATCCTTCTTGCCCTTGCCGCGCGGCGTGCGCACGGCGTCGTAGATATAGGCTTCCGTCATGAGAGGTCTCGGGTTGTGACGTTATGGTAATCTGGATTACCTTACGTCGATTCCAGGGAATGGCAGCCCGCCTGCAACAGACGGGCGGCGGAGAGGAAATTTGAACAGCAACCAGCATAAACGCAGCGTCCAGAGGGGTCAATCATCCTTCTGCACAGTCTGTTGGAATCAGTAATCATTTTTACACCGGAGGAGATCCAGCCATGGCCAAAGCCGCCAGCAGCCGTCTGCCAGACCCTGACCAGCTCGATCCGCAGACGCGTCTGCGCATCGAGCAGGCGGTACTGGATATCTTTTCAGAGCGCGAATTCCACCGCGTTGGCCTGGTCGAGATCGCGCGTGGCGCCAGGGTCAGTCTGCAGACCCTGTACAAGTACTACGGCAGCAAGGAGGCGCTGCTGTTCTCCTCGCTGGACGCCTGGCTGTCCAAGCTGGCGGCGCGGATGATCGATCATCTGCAGGGGATCGAGGACTACAAGGAAAAGCTGCGCAAGGTGTTCTGGGTGGTGCTGGATTTCTTCGAGAAAAATCCCCGCGTGGCGCAGCTGCAGATGAGCTCGGTGTACGTCAACACCTGGCGCAAGCAGCAGACCTATCACAACCCGGAGCTGTTCGGCACCTTCGTCAAGGTACTGGGGGAGGGCCGCGCCCGCGGCATCCTCAACAACGAGGTGGACGAGAAGATCCTGCTCGACTACATCATGGGCGTCATGGGCCGGCTGGTGCAGATGTACATCCACCGCGGCCAGAAGGAGCCGCTGACCCGCCAGGCCAACACCCTGTTCGAGATGCTGTGGCGGGCCATCGCCGCGCCGCCCGCCACCCGCGCTAGGGCTTGACCGCCAGGCTGCGCAGGAAGAAATCCACCTGATCCCGCGCAGCGCGCTCGAAGCCCTCGCCCACGTAGATGTCGAAATGACCGAGCGGGTAGCGCTGCACGGTGGCGCGCTCGCCGGCGCGCCGTGCGGCGTCTTCCATGGCCGCGGGCGGCACGATGTTGTCCTCTGTGGCGATGCAGAACAGGGCCGGGCAGTGCAGCTGCGCGGCCATCCGGTTGGGGCGGTAGAGCGCCAGCGTGAGCATCCAGGCGCAGCTGATCTCGTTGCGCCAGTCGGCCGGGGCGATGGCCAGATAGCCCTCGTAAGCGCCCGGCGCGTTGAGCACGGCGGGTTCTCCGGGCCGGCCCACCACCGGCAGCAGTCGGCGCGGCAGGCAGAGCAGGGCACTCAGGCCGTCGACTAGCGCATGACCCACCATGCGCAGCAGATGCCCCAGGCCGGCGACGCGGCGCAGATGAAACAGCGCGGCCAGTCCGTCCATCATCGCGCCCTGGCTGCTGGTGGCCGCCACCTGGCCGTCGCGGACCGCGGCGGCGATGGCGTGCGCGCCGGAGAACGAGCTGCCCCACAGCGCGATGCGGCGCGGATCCACCGCCTCCAGTGCGCGGGCGTAGGCGATGGCGGCGGCGTAATCCTCGAGCTGGCGTTCCACGTTCACCACCTGGCGCGGGCTGCCCTCGCTGGCGCCGAAGCCGCGGTAGTCAAAGCACAGCACGTACAGGCCGTGCTCGGCAAAGCGCCGGGCAAAGGGCTCCAGCCCGGCGGCACGGGTGCCGCCCAGGCCGTGCGCCATGACCACGCAGGGCGCGCCGTTGGGGCTGCGCAGCGGCGAATCGGCGGGCTGGAACAGGGCGGCGCGCAGCAGCGTGCCCTCGCTGGGGAAGCTGACCTCGGTCACGGTGATCGGCATGGCGGACTCCGCAGGGCGTTGTGCCCGCATCCTACTCCCAAAGACCCGCCAGTCCATCCAGGACCATGCCCAGCGCCAGCAGGATCAGCACCAGTCCCATGGCGCGGTCGATCCAGTACGCCCGGGCCAGCAGCCACAGGCGCAGGCGTGGATGGCCCAGGGTCAGGGCCACCAGCGAGAACCAGGCGCCGGTGGTGAGGACGATCCACGCCCCCAGGCCCAGACGCAGACCGAGCGGCGTGGCGCTGCTGATGACCGAGGCGAACAGCGCCACGAAGAACAGGGTGGCCTTGGGGTTGAGCACATTGGTCAGCACCCCCACGCCGAAACTGCGCCGCGCCGCGGGCAGGGCCGGCACCCCGCCAGCGGGCGTGCTGCCGGCAGGCGGCGCGGCGCGCAGCGCACCCAGGCCCATGTAGAGCAGGAAGGCCGCACCGGCGTAGCGCAGCCCTTCCAGCAGCGAGGGGACGCGCTCGATCAGCCAGCCCAGCCCGAACAGGCCGTAGCCGACGTGGAACAGGATGCCGCAGGCGATACCCCAGGCGGTCCAGAGCCCGGCAGCGCGCCCGTGCGACAAGGTCTGGCGGGTGACCATGGCAAAGTCCGGGCCCGGGCTCATCACCGCCAGCAGGTGCGCCACCGCCACCGTCCAGAACACCGCCGTGCCGCTCATGGCCGTGCGCCCGGCCAGGGTCCGGGCGGCGGGCCCAGCCGTTTCTCGGAGACTTCGGTCCTGAACAGCTGCATGCCGCGCGCCCGGTAATTGGCGTAGGCGGCGGGTGCGTCCAGCGAGCAGGTATGGACCCAGACGCGCCGGGCGCCACCCTCCCAGGCGCGGCGGATCCCCTCGCTCAGCAGGTGCCCGCCGAGACCGCGGCCGGTGAATGCCGGCAGCAGGCCGAAGTAGCTGATCTCCACATTGGCGCCGGCCTGGGTTTCCAGCTCCATGTAGCCCGCCGGGTTGCCCTGCACGTAGAGCACCCAGGTCTGCACCACGGGGCGATCCAGCCAGGCCAGCCACTGGGCGTGGCTCCAGCCCAGGCGATCGGTCCAGTGCCAGTCGCCGCCTACCGCGGTGTAGAGAAACCGGCTGAAGGCCGGGCAAGGGTGCGTGGCCCGTACCAGCTGCGGTGCGGGAACGGGAACGGGTGCCGGGCGCAGCTCGCCGGCGGTACGCATCTCCAGGTGCCAGGTGGTCACGCGGACGCTCCGCGCGCCCGCATCAGGCGGCGTACTGGCGCTCAAGGTAGGCGAGGATGGCGGCGGATTCGTACATCGCCTGCCCGGTGTTGGCGTCCACCAGATAGGGCACCTGGACCTTGCCGGTCTGTTCCAGCAGCCAGCGCCGGTTGCGTGAGGTGCCGGCCGGCGCCTTCCACAGCGCGTCGCGCATCACGGGCGGGCCGATGTCGGTGGCGCGGGCCTTGCCGGTATTGCGCAGCAGGTAGGGCAGTTCCAGTTCGCACAGGCGTTCGCGCACCAGCCGTGAGTAGGGGCTGGATTCGAAGCTGAACAGTTCCAGCGGCTGGGCCGGCGCGCGCGAGGCGCGTGCCCGCAGGCCCTGTCCGGGGCGCGCCGCGGAGGCCAGCGTGGCGCGCAGTTCCGCCAGCACGCGCAGCGGCGCGGCCTGGGTACGCGGACCCCGCCCGTAAGTGCGGTGCAGATAGGCGAGGATGTCGGCCGATTCCAGCAGCGTGGTCCCGGTGTTGGGGTCCACCAGCAGCGGGAACTGGCTGCGCCCGGCCCGTTCGCGTGCCTCGGGCCGGAAGCGGGTGCCGTTCTTCGGGCAGGGCAGGATCAGGGCGTCGAGGTCCAGCTCGGTGAGCGTCTCGCGCACCCGGCGGCAGTAGGGGCAGGCTTCGATATCGTAGAGCCGCAGCGGCTGCTGCGGGATGCGCGCCGCGTGGCGACGCATGGAGCCCTGCCACAGCGCGAGGGTGCTGCCGAGAACCGAGGTACTGACGCTGAGCAGGCTCAATGGAAAAGTCCCGGTGATGATTCAGTGACGGAAGTGGCGCACGCCGGTGAAGACCATGGCCATGCCGTGTTCGTTGGCGGCCTGGATGACCTCGGCGTCGCGCATCGAGCCGCCGGGCTGGATCACGGCGCGGATGCCGGCGGCGGCGGCGGCGTCAATGCCGTCGCGGAACGGGAAGAAGGCGTCACTGGCCATCACCGAGCCGCGCACTTCCAGCTGCTCATCTGCAGCCTTGATGCCGGCGATCCGGGCGCTGTACACGCGGCTCATCTGTCCGGCGCCGACGCCGATGGTGCGCCGGCCGCGGGCGTAGACGATGGCGTTGGACTTGACGAACTTGGCCACCCGCCAGCAGAACAGCAGGTCTTCCAGCTCGTCGGCGGTGGGCTGGCGGGCGCTGACGACCTTGAGCTCCTCCGGGCCCACCACGCGCAGATCGGCGCTCTGTACCAGCAGACCCGAACCGATGCGCTTGAGATCATGGCGGTTGGCGCCGGCGCCGGGTGGAATCTCCAGCACCCGCACATTGGCCTTGGCCGCGGTCACTTCCAGTGCCTCGGGGCTGGCCGCCGGGGCGATGATCACCTCCACGAACTGACGGCTGACGATAGCCTGCGCCATCGCCGCGTCCAGCGGCCGGTTGAAGGCGATGATGCCGCCGAAAGCCGAGGTGGGATCGGTGGCGTAGGCGCCCTCGTAGGCCGCCAGCGCGCTGCCGGCCACCGCCACGCCGCAGGGGTTGGCGTGCTTGACGATGACGCAGGCCGGATCCATGAACTGGCGCACGCATTCCCAGGCGGTGTCGGCGTCGGCCAGATTGTTGAAGGAGAGCGCCTTGCCCTGCAGCTGGCGGAAGGTCGCCAGTGTGCCGGGGGCGGGGTGCAGGTCGCGGTAGAACGCCGCCTGCTGGTGCGGGTTCTCCCCATAGCGCAGGTCCTGCACCTTCAGATGGCTGCTGTTGAGCTGGGCCGGGAACTCGCTGCGCGCCTGGATGGACTGCGCCGCCGCGTCCAGCGTCAGCGAGGAGAGGTAGTCGCTGATCGCGGCGTCGTACTGCGCCACCCGGTTGAACGCCGCCACGGACAGGGCAAACCGCGCGCAACGGTCCAGCCCGCCGTCACGTTGCAGGGCGGCGAGCAGACCGGGGTACTGACCGGGTTCGGTGAGCACCGCCACATGCGCCCAGTTCTTGGCTGCCGCGCGCAGCATGGCCGGGCCGCCGATGTCGATGTTCTCGATGGCCTCGTCCAGCGTGCAGCCGGGACGCGCCACGGTGGCTTCGAACGGATACAGGTTGAGCACCAGCAGATCGATGGCGGCGATGCCGTGCTCGGCCATCACCGCGTCGTCCTGGCCGCGGCGGCCGAGCAGGCCGCCGTGGATCTTCGGATGCAGGGTCTTGACCCGGCCGTCCATGATCTCCGGAAAGCCGGTATGGGCCGAGACCTCGGTGACCTTCAGCCCCTGTGCGCGCAGCAGCTGGTAGGTGCCGCCGGTGGAGAGCAGCTCCACGCCGCGCTCGATGAGCCCGCGTGCCAGGTCAAGCACCCCGGTCTTGTCAGAAACAGAGAGCAGGGCACGGCGGATGGGCGTGATCATCAGGACTGTTGCGGATTGATCTTGTGCTGCTTGAGTTTCTTGCGCAGCGTGGCGCGATTGAGGCCCAGCCACTCGGCGGCCCGGGACTGGTTGCCCTCGCAGTAGCGCAGGGTGATGCGCAGCAGCGGCGGCTCCACCTGGTCGAGGATGCTCTCGTAGAGATTGCGGGGCGCGTGCCCGTTGAGCTCGCGGAAATAGTCTTCCAGACAGTCCGTCAGCGCGTGAGGCAGGGGTTTGATGTCGTGACCGCGGTGTGCAGGCATACAAGGACTGTCCTGAGAAGACTGCAATACGCTGTTGCAGCCCTGACTAAAAAAGGGCGGCAATCATACCCCCAACCCGGTGCCGTGAAAAAGGGCGTCAGCCACGCAGGCGTGCGCTGATTCTCGTCCAGCCCTCGCGTTCGCCATCTGCATCACAGTCAAACCATTGCAGGTAGGCGGCACGCACCTCTTCAGCCTGGCGTTGCAGCAGGCCGGAAAGTGCCAGACGGCCGCCTGGCCGCAGGCAGTGTGCCAGCCGCGGTGCCAGCGCGATCAGCGGTCCGGCGAGTATGTTGGCCACCACCCGATCGGCGGCAAAGGGCTCGAAATCCTCCGGCAGGCAGGTCTCGATGCGCTCGGCCACGCCATTGGCCAGCGCGTTCTCGCGCGTGGCCTGCAGGGCCTGGGGATCGATGTCCACGCATACCGCGCTGCGCGCGCCGAGAACCAGTGCCGCCACCGCGAGAATGCCGGATCCGCAGCCGTAGTCCAGCACGCTGAGTCCGCGCAGGTCCTGTGCCTCCAGCCATTCCAGGCACAGCGCCGTGGTGGGATGGGTGCCGGTGCCGAAGGCGAGCCCCGGGTCCAGCGTCACGATCACCGCGTCGGGATCGCGGATGGTGCCGCGCTTTTCGTGCGGGGTGATCCACAGGCGGCGGCCGAAGCGCAGTGGCTGCCAGTGCTCCAGCCAGACGCGCACCCAGTCCTGGTCTTCGATCAGCTCGCGCGTCAGTTCCACGCGCGGGCCGTCGGGCAGCAGCTCGCGCAGTGCGGGCTCCAGCGCGCCCAGATCCTGCTGCTCCGGGAACAGGCCCAGGGTCAGGGTGCGGGTCCAGAGCGGGGTTGTGCCGGGCAGGGGCTCGAGCACCGGATCGTCCTGCGCGTCGATGAAGCTCACCGCCTGCGCACCGTGGGCGAGCAGGATCTCCTCGGCAAATTCCGGATGCTGGCTGGCAACGCCTATCTGCATCCAGGCCATGTCAGGCTGCGGCCCTGGCGCGTTCGATCAGCGCCTGCAGCGGCGCGTCGCCGGGCAGGGTGCCAAAGGCCAGGCCGTGATCGCCGCCCAGCCGCGAGCGGCAGAAAGCCTGCGCCACCGTCTCATTGCCGCTGCGCAGCAGGATGGAGGCCTGCAGCGCCAGCGCCATGCGCTCCACCACGCGGCGTGAGCGGGTCTCCAGCGTGCTGACGTCCTCAAACATGCGCGCCAGGCCACTGATCTCGCGGTCCAGTTCCGGGTCCAGCCCCCGGGCGGCGAGCAGCTCGGCAAAGAAGGCCTCGCGTGTCTGTGGCTCCTTGTTCAGGGCGCGCAGCACGTCCAGGCACTGGATGTTGCCGCTGCCCTCCCAGATCGAGTTGAGCGGCGCCTGCCGGTATAGGCGCGGCAGGATGGATTCCTCGACATAGCCGGCGCCGCCGAGGCATTCCTGTGCCTCATTGACCAGCGGGGGACAGCGCTTGCAGACCCAGTACTTGCCGATTGCAGTCGCAATGCGCGCAAACGCCGCCTCCGACTCATTGCGCGGTGCGGTGTCCACGGCGCGGGCTACGCGCAGGGTCAGCGCCAGTGCGGCTTCAGATTCCAGCGCCAGATCGGCCAGCACGTTCTGCATCAGCGGCTGCTGTACCAGCACCTTGCCAAATGCCTTGCGGAACGTGCAGTGGTGGACCGCCTGCGCAACTGCCTGCCGCATCAGCGCACTCGAGCCGATCATGCAGTCGAGCCGCGTCAGCGACACCATCTCCAGGATGGTCTGCACCCCGCGGCCCTCGTCGCCCACGCGCTGTGCGTAGGCGCCCTTGAATTCCACCTCGCTGGAGGCGTTGCTCCAGTCGCCCAGCTTGTCCTTCAGGCGCTGAATGTGGATGGCGTTGCGCGAGCCGTCTGGCCGCAGCTTGGGCATGAGAAAGCAGGTGATGCCACGGTCCACGTAGGCCAGCACCAGCCATGCGTCGCACATCGGCGCAGAGAAGAACCACTTGTGGCCAACGATCTCGTAGCTGCCGTCGGGCTGCAGGAACGCGCGCGTGGTGTTGGCCCGCACGTCAGAGCCGCCCTGCTTCTCGGTCATGCCCATGCCCATGGTGCAGCCCGTCTTCTGTGCGGCCGGGAGCACGCGCGGGTCGTACTCGAGCGACGTGACGCGCGGCAGCCATTCCTGCGCCAGATCCGGCGCATGCCGCAGCGCCGGGACTACAGCGTAGGTCATGGTCAGTGGGCAGCCGTTGCCGGCCTCAGCCTGTCCGGCCATGTACGACAAAGCCGCGCGCACGACATGCGCGCCGGGCTTGTCCTCGTTGCGCCAGCCGAACGCGTGTACGGAGTGCGCCATGTTGAGTTGCATGATCCGGTGCCAGGCCGGATGGAACTCGACCTCGTCGATGCGGTTTCCGTAGCGGTCAAAAGCCTTCAGCTTCGGCTTGTTCTCGTTTGCCGCGAAGCCCAGCTCCATGATCTCGCCGCCGGCGACCGGGCCGTAGGCCGCCAGCGCCGGCTCGCCCCAGCTGCCGCCTTCACGCTGCACCGCATCGTGCAGCGCGCGATCGGTGCGCCACAGGTCATAGGGCGCCAGTGGCGGCGCCTGATTGTCCACGTGGTGCGTGGTGAACTGTTCGCTGGGACGCATGGCTTACTCCTGCTGTTTCTGCCTGCTGCGGTCGAAGCGCAGCAGCAGGCCAGGCAGGAATAATAGGTCAAATACCAGTGCCAGCAGGATGGTCATGGCGGTCATCAGGCCCATGGAGCTGTTCACGTCGAAGTTGGACTGCGCGAGGATGAAGAAGCCGATCACCAGCGCGCTGGTGGTCACCAGCAGGGCGCTGCCCACGGTGGAGAAGGCATAGCGGATCGCATCCTCGGTGGAGAGTTTCAGCTCGCGCCGCGCATGCAGGTATTTGCTGAAGAAGTGGATGGTGTTGTCCACCACGATACCCAGCGTGATGGAGAACACCGCCGCCACCGCCAGGTTCACCCGCGCCACCGTCATGCCCCAGATGCCGAAGGCCATGGCGGCCGGAAAGGCATTGGGCAGCAGGGACAGCAGGCCGAACTTGACCGAGCGCAGGGCGATGATCAGGGTGAGGGAGATCAGCAGCAGCGCGATCGCCGAGCCACGCATCATGCTCTTGATGTTGTTCTGGCCGATGTGGGCAAACATCAGCGACAGCCCGGTACCGTGCGTGCGCAGCTCGGGGGCGTTGGCCGCCAGCCAGGCCTGGGCGCGATCCTCGATGGCGATGATCTCCCTGGCCTTGACGTTCTGCACCTGCACGGTGAGCTTGGTGGCGGATTTGTCGAAGGTCACCTGGTTGGCCAGATCCAGCCCTGGCGGCAGCGACAGCTCGTAGAGCAGCACATACTGTGCGGCCAGCTCGCGGTCTTCGGGAATCCGGTAGTACGCCGGATCGTCCCCGTTCATGTTGCGGTTCAGGCGCTTGATGACGTCGGTGAACGAGGCCACGTAGGACACCTCCGGCTGCGTGCGCAGCCAGTTGGCAAAGGCCTCCACCTTGTGCAGGTAGGACGGGTCGTACACCCCTTCCGGCCCGCCGGCATCCAGGGAGTAGGCGATGGAATCCACGCCGGTGAGATTGGCCTGCACGAAGTCAAAGGCCTGGCGGATGGGCATTTCCTCGTGGAAATATTCCACCGTGTCGTCGTTGAGATCATTGCGGCCGATGAAGGCAAAGCACAGCAGCGCGGCGCCGATGGAACCCCAGAACGCCAGGCGCTGGTGACGGAGGATCACGTCCGCCAGCCCCTTGAGGCTCAGGCCCGGGTTTTCCGGCCGGGGTCTGATGCGCAGCGGCAGGGCCATCATCAGCGTCGGCAGCAGGCACAGCGTCAGCACCATCACGCCGATCACGCCGAAGCCCACCACCGTTCCCAGTTCGCGGAACGGCGGCGAGTCGCTGGTGTTGAGCGAGAAAAAGCCGATGGCGGTGGTGATGCTGGTGAGAAATACCGGCACCAGGTTGATGCGCAGCGCGTGCTCCATGGCCGCGGGCTTGTCCATGCCCTTGCGCAGGTCGCGCAGGTAATGGACGAGAATGTGTACACAGTCCGAGACCGCCAGGGTGAGGATGATGATGGGCGCGGAGATGTTCACCTGGTTGAGCTGGAACCCCAGCCAGCCGGTGAAGCCCACGGTGATCAGGATGCCGGTGAGGATGACGAAAGTCGTCACCACGGTGGCCGTGATCGAGCGCAGGAAGGCGGTGATCAGCAGCAGCACCGCGATGAACATGGCCGGCACCAGCCGCCCGGCATCGTACTCGGCCGATTCATTGAAGGCGTGGTTGACCACCACCTGGCCGATCAGGTGCAGCTTGAGATTCGGATAGCGGGATTCAAACTCGGCCACCAGCGCACGCGCCGCGCTCATCACCTCCTGGTTGACGGCGGTGGTCTCGCGGCTGTCGCCGGGCATTTCCAGGCGTACGTTGATGTTGCTCACGTGGGCGCGGCTGGAGATCAGCATGTTCACCAGCGCCGGCTCGGCCAGCGCGATGGCCTGCAGCTGTGCCAGCTCGGCATCGCCGAGCGCCGGCGCGTTGCGCACCAGATCGGTGACGATCAGCTCATCGCCCTCGGCACGGCTGTACTGGAAGTTGGTGATGGAGTCCACGCGCACCGAGCGCGGCAGCTGCCAGCTGGCGCTGGTGAGTTCCTCGATGGCGGTCAGGGTCTCGCGGGTGAAGATGCGTCCGTCTTGGGGCGCCACCACAAAGGCCACATTGTCGGCCTTGGTGTAGGCCTCCTCCATGGCCTCGTGCGCGAGCAGCTGCGGATCCGCCTTGTCGAAGAAGATCTTGTAGCTCGATTCAAACCACAGCGCCGTGCTGCCGTAGGCGAGCGCGGCGGTGAGCGCCAGCGCCAGCCAGAACAGCGATACGCGAAACCGCACCAGCAAGGCGGCCAGACGCGCTTCCATGAGTACTCCTCGGGGGATGGGATGCAGCCAGGGCGGGTGATTCTGGCACAGCTCGCCGGCTCAGTTGGCGGCGCGCAGTTCCACGGCTTCGAAGAAATGGTAGCCGTTGCGTCCCGCCTGCTTGGCCCGGTACATGGCCTGATCGGCGCGCGCGGTGAGTTCCCGGGCCGAGCCTGCCTGCGGATCGAACAGGGCGATGCCGACGCTGGCGCCGGTGGGCAGCCCAGCGGTATAGCGGGCCGGGATGCGGTTGGCGATGGCGTCCACGATTTTTCCGGCGATCTTGCGGATCACGCCATGTTCCACCGTGCCGACCAGGATCACCACGAATTCATCGCCGCCCAGGCGGGCGATGAAATCGGTTTCGCGTACACACTGCCGCAACAGCCTGGCGACGGCGCCCAGCACCTGGTCGCCGGCTTCATGGCCCAGCGTGTCGTTGATCGGCTTGAACTTGTCCAGGTCGATCATCAGCAGGCTGAAGCGTGCTTCCGGGTTCTGCCGCGCGGCTTCCATCTGGGCTTCAACCCGGCGGTTGAATCCCAGCCGGTTGTACAGGCCGGTCAGCGGATCGGTGATGGCCAGCTCGGCCACGGCACGCTCCTTGTCCATGCGCGCGGTGATGTCGTTGGCCACGCCCTGCAACAGGTTTTCCGCAACCGCGCTGAGGCTCAGGCTGACCCAGCGCTCCGGACCTTCGTCCTGTCTGGGAAGTTTCAGATCCAGGCTCAGCGAGTTGCGGCTGTTCATGCACTCGGAGATCAGGTTCTGGATCGCCTGCGAGGACAGGCCGCTGGCATCCGACAGCGAGGCCAGCGCCCGTTCCTCGCCGCCGGGGTCGACCAGTCCGAACAGACGGCGGAAAGCGGGATTGAAGGAGATCAGCACGCCCTGCCGGTCAACCTGGAAGATCCCCGCTTCGGCGGTCTCGAAGATGATGCGGAAACGGCGCTCTTCCATTTCGCGCTCGCGGTACAGCTGCTGTTCCTTGTGCAGGATGTGCACCAGCCGGTCGATCAGGGCATTGACGTCGGTTACCAGCCGGCCGATCTCATCGCGCTCGTGGCCCGCCGGCACGCTGAGCTTTTCACCGGCTTCGGCCCGGAGCCGATGCAGGCGGGCGGAGATCTGTCCGATGGGCCGCGTGATCTGCCACACCGCCACGCCCATGGCGCCCAGGCCGATCAGCCCCAGCAGCCCTATCATCAGACTGGTGATGACGTTGGTGGCGCGCCCCACCGCGAGCTGGATCTGGGCCGGATTGGGTTCGAGCACGATACGTCCGATCACCTGCGTCGGCACGAAGGGTGAGGTGACGTCGCGCTGGATCGGCTGCACGGCGGGCTCGGCCGTGGTCACGGTGGCCGGTTTACGCTCCGCGGCCAGCTGCTTGTCGCCTGCCCACAGGCTGGCGGCATTGACGGTGCGGTTCTCCAGCAGGCCCCGCGCCACTTCCGTGGCCAGCACCTGGTCTTCGAGGAACGTGGCGATACTGACCGTGTTGGAGACGGTATTCAGCAGTTCCTGCAACTGGGTCAGCTGGCGTGTGCGCTCCACCTCGCCGATGTAGCCGCGTGCCAGGAACAGAAAAACCAGGCCGCCCAGGCTGACCACCGCCAGGATCAGCACGGCGCTGCGCAGCGCCAGACGGCCGTGGCCTAAGCGCGCCCGCAGGCGCCGGGGGAAGTGTGCCCCCCTCACTGTGGTGCCAGCTCCAGCACGACTTTCACCTGCGGACTGAGCTGCCGCCGGGGGACATAGCCTATGGCGCCGGGATTGCGCTGCACCGCGGCGATCACCGATTCGGCGTCACGCTGTTGCTGCGGTGGCGTGCCGCGTCCGGAAAAACTCAGGCGCGCCCAGTAAGAGTTGATCTCCGGCAGGGTCTTGTTGACCAGCGCCCGGTAGAACTCGGCGCGGTTGGTCTCCAGGTCCAGCGGTTCCGCGGTGCGGCCGTCCGCCAGGCGCCGGTAGCGGCCCATGAAGATGTTGATGACATCGTCCTGCGTCAGCTGCTCGATCCCGCTCGCGCGGCTGACGATGACCACCATGGATTCTTCCTGTGCGCGGGCATCGGCCCCGAACAGGGAACATACGCAGAGCAGGCTGGGCAGTAGGCGGCGCATGGGCTAGAACACGAAATCCAGCATCGTGCTGAACAGGACGACACGGCCATCCCAGCCCGGCTGCGGGTCGCGCACCAGGCGGTTGGCGACTGGGTCTTCCGCCTTGAGGCGCTCGGCCTGGAACTTGAGCGCAACGTTGTTCAGCAGTTCGTAGCGCAGGCCCACGGCAGCCGTGCGCTGGTTGGTCTGCACCGTGCGCAGCAGGGCATTGGCTTGTGGCACCCCCGTCACCGGCGCCGGGCCAGACTGAATGGCGGCAAAGCTGGCGTAGGGCGTCCAGCTGCCGAGACGGTAGCCCAGCAGAGCGTAGCCGGAGTGGTAGCTGGGCAGGGTCAGGGTGTCAGTGATGCTGCGGGTCAGCATCATCTGCCCCTGCAGCGGGCCCTGGTCCAGCACCGCCCCCAGCGACAGCAGGCGGATGCGCGCATCCTCCAGCTGCAGCCGCCCGGCCAGTGGGTTGCCGCCGGCGCGCAGGGCCTGTAGCAGCGGCTTCAGGCGTTCGGATTCATTCTTGAACTGCCCCATGGACGCCGAGGCGCGGAACCACCAGTGCCGGGTCTGAAAGTTCACGTGCCCGCCACCCACCGGCATGCCGGCGAGATCATAGTTGGGGCCGCCGGCAACCGGGATCTCCTCGTCCGCGCGGCCGGCATAGAGCCCGGCCCAGAACAGGCCCGGCCCCAGGGGGCGGCGATAGACCCAGTCGGCGCCGTCTATGTGCGACAGCGGTTGCAGGCCGAAGTATTCGATCGGCGGGCGCGCCCAGAGGTGCGAGTAGCCGACGTTGCGCGCGTCGGAAAACATGAACACGTCCCAGCTGACCCGCCCCAGACGCAGCTCGTGTTCCGGGCTGGGCGCGTAGCGCAGGTAGGCCCAGGTCAGCTGCGGCCGGTAATCGTCCTTGAAGGAATAACGTACCAGTGCCTGGCCCACGGCATCCAGCTGTGGGCGGATGCGGTAACTGATCTGCCCGCCCAGCATCGAGTCCGGCCGGCCGCTGAAGCCCTTGTCCGCGCCGCGCGGCTGGGTGAGGTCGCGGACGAAGTCCACATCATTCTCGTCGTTGTACACCACGCCCAGCGTGCCGAAGCCGCTCAGGCGCAGGTTCTCGGCGGCCAGCACGGGTGCAGGGGCCAGCAGGCCCGCGACCATACCGAGCCCCAGGCAGAGGCCCAGCAGGGCAGATCGTGGCAGGCAGGCGCGCATCCCCTCACCAAGTATGATTGTTGTATGCATGCAGGCTATCAGCATCTGTGATGTGCTGTCCAGCTTTATCTTATACGAACTGCCCTGTCCTCTGCGCAGGGTAAATCCAGCCCAGCGTCAGACCCACAGCGCACAGAGCCCGACCACCTTGCGGCGCCGGGCTCTGGATATGTTCAACAGCTGGGGGGATCTGGTGGACGGTACAGGGCTTGAACCTGTGACCCCCGCCGTGTGAAGGCGATGCTCTACCACTGAGCTAACCGTCCAAATCGGGCGCGCATGATAGGGGGAAGCGGCGGCTTTTTCAATTGCGCCGCGCGTCCGGGCCAGGGCGGTTGAGTCCCCTGCCGGCCGGCGCTAGGCTGGCGCCCCCCAACCGGACCGCCACCGATGAACGCCCCCGTACGCCCGCTGATGCTCGCCATCCAGAACCGCGATGTGGAGGCCGCGCGCGCCGCGCTGCAACGGGACCCCGGCCAGGCACTGGAGCCGCTGCCCGGTGGGCTCAGCCCGTTTCTGTTCGCGCTGTACAACGGTGCTGCCGAGATTGCCGACCTGCTGCGCGGCCACCGGCCGCTGGATCTGTTCGAGGCGGCCGCCGCCAACGATGCCCTGCGCTTGGCCGAATGCCTGCTGGCCGATCCGCAGGGCCTGCGCCGGCACAGCCCGGACGGCTGGACGCCGCTGCACCTCGCCGCTTTCTTCGGCCACCGCGAGGCGCTGCTGGTGCTGATCGGTCTCGGCGCGCCGCTGGAGTCGGTCTCCGAGAACCCCATGCAGAACACGCCGCTGCACGCGGCCATTGCCGGCGCGGGGGGCGAACAGCTGGCGCCGCTGCTGATCGGTCTGGGCGCCGATGCCGGGCATGTGGGCGGCAGCGGTGTCACCGCACTGCACCTCGCCGCCACCCGCGGATTCGAGGGTCTGTGCAAGCTGCTGCTGGCGCGCGGCGCGGATCGTCTGGCCGTCACCGAAGACGGTAAGACCGCCGCCGACCTGGCGCGCGAGCGCGGGCATCTGGACGTGGCCGCGCTGCTGGCGGCGGGGATGAACTAGCGCCGCTGGCGGAAGAAATCGCGCAGCAGCTGTCCGCACTCGGCTTCCAGCACGCCGCCGGTCCAGTCCAGGCGGTGATTGAGCCGCGGCTGGCTGATCACGTCATAGACCGCGTTCACCGCGCCTGCCTTGGGGTCGGCCGCGCCAAAGACCAGACGCTGGATGCGCGCATGGATGATGGCGCCCGCGCACATGATGCAGGGCTCCAGGGTGACGTACAGCGTGCAGGCGCTGAGCCGGTAGTTGCCCACCGCGGCAGCGGCGGCACGCAGCGCCATGATTTCCGCGTGCGCGGTGGGATCATGCCGCTGGATGGGCTGGTTCCAGCCTTCGCCGAGGACGCGGCCGTCCAGTACCACCAGCGCGCCCACCGGCACCTCTCCCTGCGCGGCCGCACGCTGCGCCAGCGTGAGCGCGTGCTGCATCCAGGTTTCATCCATAGGGGGCGCAAGTGGTGACGGTGGCGGCAGTCTGCGGCAGGCCCCGGCCCGCTTCAAGGCCGGCTGGCGTGCACGAGCTGCGGGTATGACGCGCGCATCATCGGGTCACGGCCCTCGCGACGCCAGGATCCCCGGCGCTGCCTGCGGCCCTCCACGCTGGCAGTGCACTAGAGAGTGTTTGGGTGTGGCGAGAGCATCTCAGGGTCCGGCCCTCGCGACGCTAGGATCCCCGGCTGCGCCGGGGGCCCTCCACGCTGGCAGTGCACTAGAGGCTGTCTGGGTGTGGCGAGAGCATCGCAGGGTCACGGCCCTCGCGACGCTAGGATCCCCGGCTGCGCCGGGGGCCCTCCACGCTGTGCGGTGCGCTAGAGGGTGTCTGGGTGTGGCGAGAGCATCGCAGGGTCACGGCCCTCGCGACGCTAGGATCCCCGGCTGCGCCGGGGCCCCTCCACGCTGCTCGGGCCTTTACTCCCACTCGATCGTCGCAGGGGGTTTGCCGGAGATGTCGTAGACCACGCGGGAGATGCCGGGCACTTCGTTGACGATGCGGCGGGAGCAGACGTCGAGCAGTTCGTAGGGCAGATGGGCCCAGTGGGCAGTCATGAAGTCGATGGTCTGCACCGCGCGCAGGGCGATGACCGGCTCGTAGCGGCGGCCGTCGCCGGTGACGCCGACACTTTTCACCGGCAGGTACACGGCAAAGGCCTGGCTGACCTGGTCGTACCAGCCGGAGCGGCGCAGTTCCTCGATGAAGATGTGGTCGGCACGGCGCAGGGTGTCGGCCGCGGCGGCGGTGACCTCGCCGAGGATGCGCACGCCCAGGCCGGGGCCGGGGAAGGGGTGGCGGAACACCATCTCGCGCGGCAGCCCCAGTTCCAGGCCCAGCGCGCGCACCTCGTCCTTGAACAGTTCGCGCAGGGGTTCGACCAGCTGCATGCGCATGTGGGCGGGCAGGCCGCCGACATTGTGATGGCTCTTGATCACGTGCGCCTTGCCGGTGGCGGCGCCCGCGGATTCGATCACGTCCGGGTAGATGGTGCCCTGGGCGAGAAAGTCCACGTCGCTGAGCTGGCGCGCCTGCTGCTCGAACACGTCCACAAAGACGCCGCCGATGATCTTGCGCTTGGCCTCCGGGTCGCTCACGCCCTGCAGGGGCTTGAGGAACTGCGCCTGGGCGTCGGCGCGGATCACCTTCACGCCCAGATTGTCGGCAAACACGCGCATCACCTGGTCGCCCTCGTGCAGGCGCAGCAGGCCGTTGTCCACGAACACGCAGGTGAGCTGGTCGCCGATCGCGCGGTGCAGCAGCGCGGCGACCACGGAGGAATCCACGCCGCCGGAGAGGCCGAGCAGCACCTTGCGTCCGCCCACCTGCTGGCGCACGCGGGCGATGGCGTCTTCCGCGATATTGGCCGGCGTCCAGGCGCTGCCGCAGCCGCAGATCTCGTGCACGAAGCGCGACAGCATGCCCTTGCCCTGACGGGTGTGCGTGACCTCCGGATGAAACTGCACGCCGTAGTAGCCGCGCGTCTCGTCGGCCATGGCGGCGTTTTCCAGATCGGCGGTGGAGCCAATGCGGGTGAAGCCCGGCGGCAGCTCGGCGACAAAATCGCCGTGGCTCATCCACACGTCGAGCAGGCCGTGGCCTTGGGCGTTGCTGCGGTCCTGCAGCTCGCGGAACAGGCGCGAGTGGCCGCGGGCGCGCAGTTCGGCGTAGCCGAATTCCTTGACGTGCCCGGGGGCGACCCGGCCGCCCAGCTGCACGGCCATGGTCTGCATGCCGTAGCAGATGCCCAGCACCGGCACGCCGAGTGCCCACACCGCTTCGGAGGCGCGCGGGCTGCCCGCCTCGGTCACCGATTCCGGCCCGCCGGAGAGGATGACGCCCCGGGGCGCAAAACCGCGGATGGCGTCATCGGCCATGTCCCAGGGGTGCAGCTCGCAGTACACGCCCAGCTCGCGCACGCGGCGGGCAATGAGCTGCGTGACCTGGCTGCCGAAATCGAGGATCAGGATCTTGTCGGAATGGATATTCATGGTCTGCAAACGAAAGCCCCGGCGCGGGGCCGGGGCGGTGGCTCAGTCAACCCGGTAGTTGGGCGCTTCCTTGGTGATGCTCACGTCGTGGACATGGCTCTCGCGCATGCCCGCGCTGGTGATCTTGACGAAGCTGGCGCGGGTGCGCAGTTCTTCGATGTTGTGGCAGCCGGTGTAGCCCATGCAGGCGCGCAGGCCGCCCACCATCTGGTGGATGATCGCGGCCATCGGGCCCTTGTACGGGACGCGGCCTTCGATGCCCTCCGGCACCAGCTTCTCCACCTCGGCGGTGGTGTCCTGGAAGTAGCGGTCCTTGGAGCCCTGCGCCATGGCGCCCATGGAGCCCATGCCGCGGTAGGACTTGTAGGAGCGGCCCTGGTACAGCTCCACTTCGCCGGGCGCTTCCTCGGTGCCGGCGAGCATGGAGCCCACCATCACCGCCGAGGCGCCGGCGGCGATGGCCTTGGCAAAGTCGCCGGAGTAGCGGATGCCGCCGTCGGCGATCAGCGGGATGCCTTTCTTGCGCAGGGCCTCGGCCACGCCCATCACCGCCGAGATCTGCGGCACACCCACGCCGGCGACGATACGGGTGGTGCAGATGGAACCCGGGCCGATGCCGACCTTCACCGCATCTGCACCGGCTTCCACCAGTGCCAGCGCCGCCTCACCGGTGGCGATGTTGCCGCCGATCACCTGCAGGCCGCCGTAGCGTTTCTTGATCAGCCGCACGCGCTCGATGACGCCCTTGGAATGGCCGTGCGCGGTGTCCACCACCACCACGTCCACGCCGGCTTCCACCAGGCGGGCGACGCGGTCGTCGGTATCCGGCCCGGTGCCTACCGCCGCGCCCACGCGCAGACGGGCGTGGCTGTCCTTGCAGGCCAGCGGGAAGTCGGAGGATTTCTGGATGTCCTTGACCGTGATCATGCCGCGCAGCTCGAAGCGCTTGTTGACCACCAGCACTTTCTCGATGCGGTGCTGGTGCAGCTTGGCGATGACTTCCTCGCGGGTGGCGCCTTCCTGCACCGTCACCAGGCGTTCCTTGGGGGTCATGATCCGCGAGACGGGTTCGTCGTAGCGGGTTTCAAAACGCAGGTCGCGCGCGGTGACGATGCCGACCAGCTTGCGTCCATCCACCACCGGCACGCCGGAGATGCGGTTGGCGCGGGTGAGCTTGAGCACTTCGCCGACGGTGAGATCGGGCGGGACGGTGATCGGGTCCACGATCACGCCCGATTCATATTTCTTCACGGCCCGGACTTCAGCGGCCTGGCGCTCGGGGCTGAGATTCTTGTGGATGATGCCGATGCCGCCTTCCTGCGCCAGCGCGATGGCGAGCTTGGCTTCCGTCACCGTGTCCATGGCGGCGGAGAGCAGCGGGATGTTGAGCGTGATCTCGGGCGTGAGCCGGCTGGTCAGGTCCACCTGGCGGGGCAGTACGTCGGAGAAAGCCGGCTGGAGGAGGACGTCGTCGAAAGTCAGGGCTTCACGTTCGATGCGTGCGGACATGTAAAGGGCGCTCCGGCAAAAGACTATTATAGGGGAATGCCGAGCGTTGCCCCCCGCACTATCTATCAAGTCTCTGAACTGGCGGACATTCTGCGCGGCCTGCTGGAAGACAGCCTGCCGCGTGTCTGGGTGCAGGGCGAGGTCTCCAATCTGGCGCGTCCGGCCTCCGGCCACTGGTACTTCACCCTCAAGGATGCCGGCGCGCAGCTGCGCTGCGTGATGTTCAAGGGGCAGAACTTCCACATCCGCCCACCGCCGCGCGACGGCGACAGCGTGCTGGTCCGTGCCCAGGTGAGTCTCTATGCGGCCCGCGGCGATCTCCAGGTGATCTGCGAGCACCTGGAGCCGGCCGGGGAGGGCGCGCTGCTGCGTGCCTTCGAGGCGCTCAAGGCGCGCCTGGGTGCCGAGGGCCTGTTCGACCCCGCGCACAAGCGCCCGATCCCGGCGGTGCCGCGGCGCATCGGGCTGATCACCTCGGCGACCGGCGCGGCGGTGCAGGACGTGCTCAGCACGCTCGGCCGGCGGTTTCCGCTGGCCGAGGTTTTTCTGCTGCCGGTCCCGGTGCAGGGCGCCGAGGCCGCGCCGGCGATCGTCCGCGCGCTGGCCGAGCTGCCGCGCCGCGCGCCCGTGGACGTGCTGCTGCTGGTCCGTGGCGGCGGCTCGCTGGAGGATCTCTGGGCGTTCAACGAGGAGACGGTGGCGCGCGCCATCCGCGCCTGCACGGTGCCGGTCATCAGCGGGGTGGGCCACGAGGTGGACACCACCATCGCCGATTTTGCCGCCGACCTGCGCGCGCCCACGCCCACCGCGGCGGCGGAGCACGCCACCCCGGACATCCAGGTCTGGCGCCGCCAGCTCGGCGGCCTGGCCGAGCGGCTGGCCCTGGCGCTGGGCGCCGGCCTGCAGCGCGAGCGGCGGCGGGTGGACGAGCTCACCGGGCGCCTGGAGCGCCTGCACCCCGGGCGCCGCCTGCAGGACCACAGCCAGCGCCTCGACGAGCTGGCGCAGCGCCTGGAACAGGCCGGTGCCCGTGCCCTGCAGCAGCGCCAGCAGGACTGGCGGGCCCTGGACGCCCGGTTCCGGCTCGCCGCGCAGCGCATCCCGGACGCCGCGCAGCGGCGGCTGGAACGCGCCGAGGCCCTGCTGCACGGCCTCAGCCCGCTGGCGGTGCTGCGCCGTGGCTACGCCATCGTGGCGCGCGGCGACGGGGCGGTGGTCACAGAGGCGGCCGCGCTGCGCCCGGGCGAGGCGCTGGACGTGCGTGTGGCGCAGGGGCGGTTTGGCGTCATCGTCCGCCCCGATCCCGCTCCCGGCGGCGATTAGGCCGGGCCGGCAGGGCTTGCGGCTATAATCTGCGGCCCTGCGTGGCTGGGTTGCAGATGTCCAGGAAGCTTTACCTCATCACCTACGGGTGCCAGATGAACGAGTACGATTCGGCCAAGATGGCCGACGTGCTCGCGGCCTCGCACGGCTACAGCCGGACCCAGAACCCGGACGAGGCCGATCTGCTGCTGCTCAACACCTGCTCGGTGCGCGAGAAGGCGCAGGAGAAAGTCTTCTCCGAACTCGGCCGCTGGAAGGACTGGAAGCAGGCCGACCCCGCGCGGGTGATCGGCGTCGGCGGCTGCGTCGCCAGCCAGGAAGGACAGGCCATCGCCGCCCGCGCGCCGCTGGTGGATATCGTCTTCGGCCCGCAGACCCTGCACCGCCTGCCCGAGCTGCTGGACAGCAC
>JBKHXN010000124.1:0-3320 GCA_046565985.1 Gammaproteobacteria bacterium | reverse complement strand
CCCGGTGCGCCCAGCCGTGAACGCCGCCGCCCAGGCTGGTGCTGGCGTCCAGCACTTCGGCTGCTGCGGAGCCGTCCAGCTGCAGGTCCAGGCCGGCCTGTCCAAAGATGCCGACCAGGCTGCGCGTAAGTCCCGGCTGTGCAGAGCCAGCAGGCGTGGGTGCTGCCGTATCCGCGCCAAACCGCAGGGCACGGGTGCCGGACAGCGCATCCACGTTCGGGCCGGGCGTGGCGCTGGCGTAGCGCGATTCAGCGAGCGGGCTCAGGTCGGTGTAGCGCCAAGCTTCCTGCTTGCGCGTCGGCCAACCCTGGCCGAGCAGCACATCCAGTGCGGCGCGGCGTTCGCTGCGCTGTGCCGGTGCCAGCCGTGGCGCGAGCTGTTCAAAGGCGTCCAGCAGGGTCTTCATGCCGCATCCAGCCAGGCGTAGCCGCGCGCTTCCAGCTCCAGTGCCAGTTCCGGGCCGCCGGACTTGACGATGCGTCCGCCCGACAGCACATGGACCCGGTCGGGCTTCACGTAATCGAGCAGGCGCTGGTAGTGGGTGACGAGCACGGTGGCGCGGGTAGGTGAGCGCATCAGGTTGATGCCGTCGGCCACTACCTTGAGCGCGTCGATATCCAGGCCGGAGTCGGTCTCGTCGAGGATCATCAGGCGCGGTTCGAGCACCAGCATCTGCAGGATCTCGTTGCGCTTCTTCTCGCCGCCGGAAAAGCCCTCGTTGACGCCGCGGTGCAGCATCTGGGTTTCCATGTGCATCTTCTTCACCCGGTCCTTGACCCAGGCGAGGAAATCCATGGCGTCGATCTCCGGCTTGCCCTCGGACTTGCGCCGGGCATTGAGCGCCGCCTTGAGCAGCACCATGTTGGAGACACCGGGAATCTCCACCGGGTACTGGAAGCCCAGGAAGACCCCGGCGCAGGCGCGTTCTTCCGGCGCCAGTGCCAGCAGGTCGCGGCCTTCGAATTCCACGCGGCCTTCAGTGACCACGTAATCCTCGCGTCCGGCAAGGACGTTGGAGAGCGTGGATTTGCCAGAGCCGTTGGGCCCCATGATGGCATGCACCTCGCCGGCGTTCACGGTGAGGCTGATGCCCTTGAGGATGGCCTTGTCGCCCACGCTGCTGTGCAGGTTTTCAATCTTCAACATCGGTGTTCCCTGTGTCTGTATCGGGGTAGTTGTGCGTGCAGGCGGCCTAGCCGACTGCGCCTTCAAGCGAGACGCTGAGCAGCTTCTGCGCCTCCACGGCAAATTCCATGGGCAGTTCCTTGAACACCTGCTTGCAGAAGCCGTTGACGATCATCGAGACCGCATCCTCTTCCGAGACCCCGCGCGAGCGGCAGTAGAACAGCTGGTCCTCGCTGATGCGCGAGGTGGTCGCCTCGTGCTCGAGCACGGCGCTGGGGTTGCGCACCTCGGTGTACGGAAAGGTATGGGCGCCGCAGGTGTCACCAATCAGCAGCGAATCGCACTGGGTGTGATTGCGGGCGCCCAGCGCGCTGGGCAGCATGCGCACCAGCCCGCGGTAGGTCTGCTGGCCGTGGCCGGCAGAGATGCCCTTGGCGACGATGGTGGACTTGGTGCGCGGGCCAATGTGGATCATCTTGGTGCCGGTATCGGCCTGCTGGCGGTGGTGGGTGAGCGCCACCGAGTAGAACTCGCCCACCGCGTCAGCGCCGCGCAGGATGCAGCTGGGATATTTCCAGGTGATCGCCGAGCCGGTCTCCACCTGGGTCCAGGAGATCTTGCTGCGCGCGCCGCGGCAGTCGCCGCGCTTGGTGACGAAGTTGTAGATGCCCCCCTTGCCGTTCTCGTCGCCGGGGTACCAGTTCTGCACGGTGGAATACTTGATCTGCGCATCGTCGAGTGCCACCAGCTCCACCACGGCGGCGTGCAGCTGGTTCTCGTCGCGCTGCGGCGCGGTGCAGCCTTCGAGGTAGCTCACGTGGCTGCCTTCCTCGGCGATGATCAACGTGCGTTCAAACTGGCCGGTGTTGCGCTCGTTGATGCGGAAGTAGGTGGACAGCTCCATGGGGCAGCGCACGCCCTTGGGGATGTAGACGAAGCTGCCATCGGTGAACACCGCCGAGTTGAGCGCGGCAAAGTAGTTGTCACCCTGCGGAACCACCGTTCCCAGGTACTTCTGCACCAGCTCCGGGTGCTCGTGCACGGCTTCGGAGATGGGGCAGAAGATCACCCCGGCCTCGCGCAGCTTGGCCTTGAAGGTGGTGGCCACGCTCACCGAGTCAAAGACCACGTCCATCGCCACCCCGGCCAGCAGTTCCTGCTCCTTGAGCGGGATGCCGAGCTTCTGGTAGGTCTCCAGCAGCTTGGGGTCCACCTCGTCCAGCGACTTGGGCCGGTCCTTCATGGACTTGGGCGAGGAGTAATAGGAGATCGCCTGGTAGTCGATCGGCTCCAGGCGCAGCTGCGCCCAGTCGGGCGGGGTCATCTTCAGCCAGCGGGCGTAGGCTTTCAGCCGCCAGTCGAGCAGCCACTGCGGCTCGTTCTTGCGTGCGGAGATCAGGCGGATCACGTCCTCCGAGAGCCCCGGGGGAACGGTCTCGGATTCCACGTCGGTGACGAAGCCGCCGCTGTAGATGCGGCTCTTGACCAGCTGCTGGATGTCGGGAGAGGTGGCTGCCATGTCGGGCTTCCTGGGTTGGGGCTCACGCCGGCGGCGGGGGCGGCGTGCGGTGAAAATGGAGGATCGCTTCGCGCGCCGGGCGCGCGGCCATGTCGGCGAGGCTGACGGCCTCCAGCGCGTTGCGGATGGCGCGGTCGATCAGCCGGAACGTGGTGCGCGAGCCGCAGGTGCGGGAGATCCCGCAGCCGCTGCCGTGCACCGAGCAGTCGGTGACGGCGATCGGCCCTTCCAGCGCGCGGATGATGTCGGCCACGCTGATGCGCGCCGGTGCGCGCGTCAGCCGGTAGCCGCCGTGCGCGCCGCGCAGCGATTCGAGCAGGCCGCCGCGCGCCAGCTGCTTGAGCAGCTTGGCCACGGTGGGGGCCGGCAGGTGGCTTCTGGCCGACAGCTCCTGGCCGTTATATAAACGCGCAGGTTCCGCCGCCATGATGGCGAGCAGCACCGTCGCGTAATCTGCCAGTTTGTTGAGTTTGAACATGAACCCTTCCGCCAGCGGCCGTGGCACAAATAGGACCAACACAGTCCTATATGGATTGTACTCCGGCCCCGCCCGCGCCTCAATGCACGACAGGTAAAACATGCACACATCCGCCGCTCCCGCGCACGATCTGGCCCTGCCCTGGGACATCGCCACCCCGCACCGCGAGGCGGTGCGCGTGGGTCCGGAGCATCTGGA
>JBKHXN010000123.1:0-5845 GCA_046565985.1 Gammaproteobacteria bacterium | reverse complement strand
CCGCCGGCGGCGGAGAAAATCTGGTTGATTTCCATCAGGAAGCCGCGCGTGAGCGCCGCCTGATCCATGCGCAGCACCGGAATCAGCGACTGGCAGGCCTGGCGCTCGGGATCGCTGCCGGTGGCCGCCTGCCACTCCTGCAGGGTCTTGGCCGCACTGCGGAACAGCTGGGTCAGGGCCTCGCCCAGGCTGCCGATCACCGCCTGGCGCAGGGCTTCGGCCTGGGGATGGCTCAGCCCCTCGTTGCGCGGCCGGTAGCCGCTGGGGCGCAGCACGTGCACCTTGGCGTTCACGCCCGGCCCCGCGGGCCAGCCCCGCCCGCCCGCGCCCGGCCGCGGAGGCCGGGCCAGGATCGCAGGCCGCAGGCTGATTCTGGTTTCATTGCTGTAGGTTTAGCGCAGCCTGCTCATGCAGTCTGGAAACTCCCGTGTTAAGAGCCGATTCTAGTTAAAGATTCAGCCCGGAACGTGAACTGGCGCATAGGAGCGCGTCCGCGGTACCGGGCCTCCATCCGCTTATCCGCATAAAGAGATATAATGACCGCTTTGATGCCCGTGACCGCCATGTCCGACCGCCCCGCCCCGCGTCCCGATTGCCTGCAGCGGCTGCGCGAGCTGCTCGCGCAGCGCATCCTCGTGCTCGACGGCGCCATGGGGACGATGATCCAGCGCCACCAGCTGGAAGAGGCCGACTATCGTGGCACCCGCTTCGCCGATTGGCCGCGGGACCTCAAGGGCAACAACGACCTGCTGGTGCTCACCCAGCCGCAGATCATCCGCGAGATCCACGGGCAGTATCTTGAAGCCGGCGCCGACCTCATCGAGACCAACACCTTCAACGCCCAGGTCATCTCCCTGCACGACTACGGCATGGCGGAGCTGGCCTACGAGCTCAACTATGAGGCCGCGCGGCTGGCCCGCGCCGCCGCCGACGAGTGGACGGGCAGGACGCCGGACCGGCCGCGCTTCGTCGCCGGTGCGCTGGGGCCCACCAGCCGCACCTGCAGCATCAGCCCCGACGTCAACGACCCCGGCGCGCGCAACGTGCGCTACGAGGAGCTGGTGGACGCCTATCTGGAACAGATCCGCGGTCTGGTGGACGGCGGCGCCGACCTGCTGCTGATCGAGACCATCTTCGACACCCTCAACGCCAAGGCCGCCATCTTCGCCTGCGAGGCCTACTTCGAGGAGCAGGGCCGGCGCCTGCCGGTGATCCTCTCCGGCACCATCACCGACGCCTCCGGCCGCACGCTCTCCGGCCAGGTCACGGAAGCGTTCTGGAACTCCGTGCGCCACGCCCGGCCGCTGGCGGTGGGGCTCAACTGCGCGCTGGGCGGGCGCGACATGCGGCCCTACATCGCCGAGCTGGCGCGGCTGGCCGACTGCCACGTCTCCTGCTACCCCAACGCCGGCCTGCCCAACGCCTTCGGCGAGTACGACGAGCAGCCGGAGCAGACCGGCGAGATCCTCCGCGAGTTCGCGCAGAGCGGGCTGGTGAACATCGTCGGCGGCTGCTGCGGCACCACGCCCGCGCACATCGCCGCCATCGCGCAGGCGGTCAGCGGCCTGCCGCCGCGGCAGCCGGCCCGCCCGGAGCCGGTCTGCCGTCTCAGCGGTCTGGAGCCGCTCAACCTCACGCCGGAGCTCAACTTCGTCAATATCGGCGAGCGCACCAACGTCACCGGCTCGGCGCGCTTCCGCGATCTGGTGAAGGCCGGCGATTACAGCGCCGCGCTCACGGTTGCGCGCCAGCAGGTGGAGGCCGGCGCCCAGATCATCGACGTGAACATGGATGAGGGCATGCTCGACGGCGTGGCGGCCATGGACCGCTTCCTCAAGCTCATCGCCTCTGAACCCGACATCTCGCGTGTGCCGGTGATGATTGACTCCTCCAAGTGGGAGGTGATCGAGGCGGGCCTGAAGTGCGTGCAGGGCAAGCCCATCGTCAACTCCATCTCCATGAAGGAGGGCGAGGAAAAGTTCATCCGCGAGGCCCGCCTGTGCCGCCAGTACGGCGCCGCGGTGGTGGTCATGGCCTTCGACGAGCAGGGCCAGGCCGACTCGCTGGAGCGGCGCAAGGAGATCTGCGCGCGCGCCTACCGGATTCTGGTCGAGCAGATCGGCTTTCCGGCCGAGGACATCATCTTCGACCCCAACATCTTCGCCGTGGCCACCGGCATCGCCGAGCACAACAACTACGGTGTGGATTTCATCGAGGCCACCCGCTGGATCAAGCAGAACCTGCCGGGGGCCAAGGTTTCCGGCGGCGTGTCGAACGTGTCGTTCAGCTTCCGCGGCAACAACCCGGTGCGCGAGGCCATCCACTCGGTGTTCCTCTACCACGCCATCCGTGCCGGCATGGACATGGGCATCGTCAATGCCGGTGCGCTGGTGGTGTATGACGAACTCGACCCCGAGCTGCGCGAGCGCATCGAGGACGTGATCCTCAACCGTCGCGAGGACGCCACCGAGCGCCTGCTCGAGATTGCGGGCCGCTTCAAGGGCGACGGCACCAAGGCCGAAGTGGCCGACGAAGCCTGGCGCAGCCTGCCGGTACGCGAGCGCATCAAGCACGCGCTGGTAAAAGGGCTGGACGCCCAGGTGGAAGCCGACACCGAAGAGCTGCGCGCCGAGCTGGCCGCCGAGGGCAAGCGCCCGATCGAGGTCATCGAAGGCCCGCTGATGGACGGCATGAACGTGGTCGGCGACCTGTTCGGCGCCGGCAAGATGTTCCTGCCGCAGGTGGTGAAGTCTGCCCGCGTGATGAAGAAGGCGGTCGCCTACCTGATCCCGTTCATCGAGGCCGAGAAGAAGCCCGGCGACGTGCAGCGGGCCAAGGGCAAGATCATCATGGCCACGGTCAAGGGCGACGTGCACGACATCGGCAAGAACATCGTCGGCGTGGTGCTCCAGTGCAACAACTACGACGTGGTGGATCTGGGCGTGATGGTGCCGGCGCAGAAGATCCTCGACGCCGCGCGTGCCGAGAAGGCTGACATCATCGGCCTGTCCGGGCTGATCACGCCCTCGCTCGACGAGATGGTGAATCTGGCCAAGGAGATGACGCGCCAGGGCTTCGAGATCCCGCTGCTGATCGGTGGCGCCACCACCTCGCGCGCGCACACGGCAGTGAAGATCGAGCCGGCGTACGCGCACGGGGTGATCTGGGTCAAGGACGCCTCGCGCTCGGTGCCCACCGCCGCGGCGCTGCTGTCGGCCGAACAGAAGCCCAATCTGCTGGCCGAGATCCGCAAGGAGTACGACAGCATCCGCGAGCGCCACGCCAACAAGGACCGCAAGGAAAAATTCCTGACGCTGGCCGAGGCACGCGCCAACCGCACGCCGATCGACTGGAGCACCTACCGCCCGGTGCGGCCGCGCATGCTGCTGCAGCAGAGCCGCGACGTCTGTGACGGGCCGGCCTGTGATCACGCCCACCACGCGCAGGCGATCCAGCACGTACGCGTGCTGAAGGATTACTCCCTGGCCGAGCTGCGCGAGTACATCGACTGGCAGCCGTTCTTCATCTCCTGGGAGCTCAAGGGCCGCTACCCGGACCTGCTCAACAACCCTGCCAGCGGCGAGGCCGCGCGCAAGCTCTGGGCCGACGCGCAAGCCATGCTCGACCGTATGATCGAGGAAAAGTGGATCCGCGCCAGCGGCGTGATCGGCCTGTTCCCGGCCGCGCAGGTGGACGACGACGACGTCGAGGTCTATGCCGACGAGAGCCGCAGCCGCGTGCTCACCCGCCTGCACAACCTGCGCCAGCAGTCGGTACACCGTGAGGGCGTGCCGCACCGCTGCCTGGCAGATTTCATTGCGCCCAAGGCCAGCGGCCTGCACGACTATGTGGGCGCCTTTGCCGTCACCTCTGGACTGGGCTGCGCGGACCGCGTGGCGCAGTTCAAGAAGGACAATGACGACTACAACGCGATCCTGCTCGAATCCCTCGCCGACCGTCTGGCCGAGGCCTTTGCCGAGCGTCTGCACCAGCGCGTGCGCAAGGAATTCTGGGCACACGATCCGGACGAGCGTCTCGACAACCAGGACCTGATCGCCGAGAAGTACCACGGCATCCGCCCCGCGCCCGGCTACCCCGCCTGCCCCGAGCACACCGAGAAGCAGACGCTCTGGCAGCTGCTGGACGTGGAGAGGAATACCGGCATGCAGCTCACCGAGAGCATGGCCATGTGGCCAGGCGCCTCGGTGTCCGGCTGGTACTTTGCCCATCCGCAGGCGCAGTACTTCGTGGTCGGGCGCATCAACAAGGATCAGGTTGCCGACTACGCGCGGCGCAAGGGCTGGACCCTGCAGCAGGCCGAGAAGTGGCTGGCGCCCAACCTCGGCTACGAGCCGGAAGACTGAGCGGCGCCGCTCAGCCGAACAGCCACTGGTTGAGCAGCCGCCCGGGCATCAGCGCAAAGCTGCCGGCGATGAGCAGGCCACCCACGTAGAGGCCGATCATGTTGCCCTGGTGCAGGCGCACGTTGCCGTGGCGGATCGCCAGGTAGGCCATCGGCACGCACACCAGGGTCAGCAGGCTGAGCAGGTGGATGAAGCCGAAATGCCCGCGCCACGCCGGGCCCACCTGCGCCGGCATGAACAGGGTGATGAGCCCGGTGGCGAGCATCAGCAACAGATAGATGCGGCCCAGGCGCCGGTGCCCGGGCGTGCCCTTGCGGCGCAGTATCAGCCAGCTGCCGATGGCAAACGCCGGCAGCACCGTGGCGAGGTGGAGCAGCGTCAGTTCGTGGTAGCTCATGGTTCCTTCCCTGGTTCAGTCGGGTGTCGTCTCAGCCGACGTGCGCACCCTGCTGCAATCTTAGCGCCACCGCCTCGGCGACGCGGATGCCGTCCACGCCGGCCGAGAGGATGCCGCCCGCGTAGCCGGCGCCCTCGCCCGCCGGGTACAGGCCACGGGTATTGAGGCTCTGCAGATCTTCGCCGCGGGTGATGCGCAGCGGCGAGGAGGTGCGGGTCTCCACGCCGGTGAGCAGGGCATCGGGCAGGGCAAAGCCGCGGATCTGCTGGTCGAAGGCCGGGATCGCCTCGCGGATCGCGGCGATGGCGTAGTCCGGCAGCGCCGTGGCCAGATCACCCGGGCGCACTCCCGGCTGGTAGGACGGCACTACGCTGCCCAGCGCCGTGCTGGGCCGGCCGGCCAGAAAATCTTCCACACGCTGCCCGGGCGCCTCGTAGCAGCTGCCGCCGAGCAGGAAGGCCCGAGATTCCAGTTCCTCCTGCAGGGCGACGCCAGCCAACGGCCCCCCCGGGTAATCCGCCGCGGGTTGGATGCCGACCACGATGCCGGCGTTGGCGTTCCGCTCGTTGCGCGAATACTGGCTCATGCCGTTGGTCACCACGCGCCCGGGTTCGGAAGTGGCGGCCACCACCGTGCCGCCCGGACACATGCAGAAGCTGTACACCGAGCGGCCGTTGCGGGCGTGATGCACGAGCTTGTAGTCGGCGGCGCCGATCTTCGGGTGCCCGGCGTGGCGGCCCAGCCGCGCGCGGTCGATCAGCGACTGCGGGTGCTCGATGCGAAAGCCGATCGAGAACGGCTTGGCTTCCAGGAACACGCCGCGCCGCTCCAGCATGCGGAAGGTATCGCGCGCGCTGTGGCCCAGGGCCAGAATCACGTGATCGCTACGTACCTGTTCGCCGCTCGCCAGCACCACACCGCGGATCTGGCCGTCCTCGATGTGCAGGTCCGTAACCCGCTGGCCGAAGCGGATCTCGCCGCCCAGCGATTCAATCGAGGCGCGCATTTTTTCCATCACGCCGGTGAGGCGGAAGGTGCCGATGTGCGGCTTGGCGACGTAGAGGATCTCCTCCGGCGCACCGGC
>JBKHXN010000122.1:0-49769 GCA_046565985.1 Gammaproteobacteria bacterium | reverse complement strand
CGCTCGGCGCCGTATTCGACGAAGCAGGCCTCCAGCGAGGGTTCTACCCGCGTGATGCGGCCTTTGTAGATGTTGCCTTTTTTCTGTTCGCGGCTGGCAGATTCGATATCAAGGTCGAACAGCTTCTGTCCGTCCACGATCGCCACGCGCAGCTCTTCGCGCTGCGTGGCATTGATCAGGATGCGTTTCATCGGTGAATGTCTCGTGTAAGCGGGCAGCCGCCGGGCGGAGAGCTTGTCTTGGCCTTGTCATGGCTGTTGTCATCGTCCGGTTGGCGGGTGCACGGGATTGTTGGGTGGCCGCGCACGGGGCGCGTCCTGGCATTCGGCAGACCGGCAGCGGCGCTGTTAAGCTACGCGGCTACCTATCTGTCTGATTTTTCTGGCTCCCTGCGCGGGAGGCCGGAAATATCCGGCTATATACCCGGAGTGACACAGTTTGACACAGATTCACAGCCAAGTCCGCAAGGTCCGGATCAGCGCCGGGGAAGCCGGGCAGCGGATCGACAATTTCCTGATCAAACAGCTACCTGGCGTGCCCAAGTCGCATATCTACCGGATCGTGCGTTCCGGCCAGGTCCGGGTGGACGGTGGCCGGGTCAAGGCCGAGCGCAAGCTGGTACTGGGCGAGGAAGTCCGCATCCCCCCGCTGCGCATGGCCGAGAAGGGCGAGGCCGTGCGCCCGCCGGACGCGGTGCTCAACCGCCTGCGTGCGTCCATCATCTTCGAGGATGCGCAGTACCTGGCGCTCAACAAGCCGGCCGGGTTCTCCTCGCACGGCGGCAGCGGCGTGGCCTTCGGCGTGATCGAGGCGGTACGCGCCTGGAACAAGTACGAGTTCATCGAGCTGACCCACCGCCTGGACCGCGACACCAGCGGCGTGCTGCTGCTGGCCAAGAGCCGTCCGGCGCTGCTGCGTGCGCAGCGGGCCTTCAAGCACGGCCAGGTGACCAAGCGCTATTTCGCGCTGGTCAACGGCCGCTGGCGCGGTGAGGACCGCGACGTGGACGCCGCACTGGCGCGCAATCATCTCGAGGCCGGTGAGCGCCGCGTGCAGGTGGACGAGGACGACGGAAAACCCGCGCACTCACGCTTCTCGCCGCAGGCGCGCTACCGCGACGCCACGCTGATGGAAGTGCAGATCTTCTCCGGCCGCACCCACCAGATCCGCGTCCACGCCCTGGCGCTGGGGCACCCGGTGGTGGGCGATACCAAGTACGGCGAGCGCGAGATCAACAAGAAATTCCGCGACAAGGGGCTCAAGCGCATGTTCCTGCACTCACACCTGCTGGAATTGCCGGCCGAGGGGGATTTCTCCAAGGCCTTGTTCACCGCGCCGCTGCCGGAGGAGCTGCGGGATTTCCTCAACGGCCTGCCCACGGCGGCGCGCTGATGGCCGTCGCAGGGGCCGACTTCCGGCTGCTGATCTTCGACTGGGACGGGACGCTCAGCGATTCGGCGGCGATGATCGTCAACGCCATGCAGGCCGCCATCCGTGGCCTGGGCCTGCCGCCGCGCAGCGACGCGGCGATCCGCGAGCTGATCGGGCTGGGGCTCAACGAGGGGCTGGAGCGCCTGTACCCGGATACTGACATCCCCGATCTGCGCCGCCTGCTCGACAGCTATCGCGCCCGCTGGCTGTCGGAGGGCGGCGGCGAGGCGCCGCTGTTTGCCGGGGCGCTGGAGGCCGTCGGCCGGTTGCACGGGCAGGGCTACCGGATCGCGATCGCCACCGGCAAGTCGCGCGCCGGGCTCAACCGCTCGCTCGCCCACCATGCCGCCCTGCGCGCCTATGTGCACGCCAGCCGCACTGCCGACGAGACCGCCTCCAAGCCCAATCCGCTCATGCTCGGCGAGCTGCTGGCCGAGACCGGCCTGGGCCCGGCCGAGGCGCTGATGATCGGTGATACCGATTTTGATCTCGACATGGCACGCAGCATCGGCATGCCGGCGCTAGGTGTGACCTGCGGCGTGCACGCCCCGGAACGCCTGCGCGCCGCCGGTGCCGCCGCGCTGCTCGACGCGGTGGCGGATCTGCCCGGCTGGCTGCAGCGCCGCCGTGAGGCGTTGTCCCCGACGCCTGAGACTCAGGGCAGCTGAAAGCCGGCTTCGCGCAGCAGCCCCGCCAGCGCGATCAGCGGCAGGCCGATCAGCGCAGTCGGGTCCCGGGTCTCGATGGCCTCGAACAGGCTGATGCCCAGGCCCTCGCAGCGGAAGCTGCCGGCGCAGTCGAGCGCGGGCTCGGCGTCGAGGTAGCGCCGGATCGTGCCGGCGTCGAGCACCCGCACTCTCGCTACGGTGAGATCCGCGGCCTGCAACAGCTGTCCGTCGCACAGCACTGCGCAGGCGGTGTGGAATTCCACCGCCTGGCCCGACATGGCCTGCAGCTGGCGCTCCGCCTGCTGCCGGCTGCCCGGTTTGCCGAGGATGTGCCCTCCGCAGTCGGCCGCCTGGTCCGAGCCGATCACCCAGGCGCCCGGATGCCGCGCCGCCACCGCCCGGGCCTTGGCCAGCGCCAGGCGGACCGCGAGTGCGGCGGCGCCTTCGCCCGCCAGCGGGGTTTCGTCCACGTCGGGGACGGCGGTGATGAAGGGCAGCTGCAGGCGGCGCAGCAGCTCTGCCCGGTAGGCAGAACCGGAGGCCAGCACCAGCGCCGCGCCGGAGGCGGGTAAAACCATGGAAGCGCTTTGACTTTGCAGGGGTGTCTCACTATTATGCGCGCCCCTTGTGGGTGGCATGCAGATGGGCTTACCGGTCAGTATCCGAGCCAGTGCCGCAGTGGCCCGCGGCGAGTGCTACGAGGCGGTGCTGGCGCTGGCGCAGTTGCCGCGTCTGCACGGTGTCGTGCAGGAAGCGGCGGAAGGCTTCGCGGTCCGGTTGCAGTTCTCGCAGGCGCGGCAGCAGTGGCGCCTGGACGGGCAGCTCAACGCACGGCTGGCGCTGCAATGCCGACGCTGCGACGCGCTGTACGAGCACCTGCTGGAGGCCGATATCGCGCTGCGGCTGGTGCGTACCGAGGCCGAGGAGCGTGCCCTGCTGGCGGACTGCGAACCCTACTGGGTAGAGCAGGATGAAGTGCATCTGGTCGAGCTGGTCGAGGATGAGATCCTGCTCGCCCTGCCGATGCTGCCTCGGTGCAGCGCGTGCGAAGAAAGTGTGCAAGCGCAGCCCCGGGCGGCGCAGAATACGGAAGCCCGCCGGGAAAGCCCGTTCGCGGTTTTGAAGAAAATGTAGGTTTGACGGGCACTGTCTGCCCGACGGAGTTGAAACGTCATGGCCGTCCAGAAATCCAAGAAATCCCGCTCCAAGCGTGGCCAGCGCCGTGCGCACGACGCGCTGCGCGGCCCCGCCCTGTCGGTGGATCCGACCTCCGGCGAGACGCACCTGCGCCACCACGTCACCGCTGACGGTTTCTACCGCGGCAAGAAGGTGATCGTGCGCGCGGTGCCCGAGATCGCAGAAGAAGCCTGAGCATCGAGCCAGCGGGCGCGCCGATGGCGACACCCGTCACGATCGCAATCGATGCCATGAGCGGCGACCACGGTCTGCACACGACCGTGCCCGCCGCGCTGGCCGCCCTGGCCGAATTTCCGCAGCTGCACCTGCTGCTGGTCGGTGACCAGGCCCAGATCCGCGCCGCGCTGGGCAGCCCGCAGGCCGGGCTCGCCGCGCGTCTGGGCATCGAACACGCCAGCGAAGTGGTCGGCATGGACGAGCCGCCCTCGAAGGCCCTGCGCAACAAGAAAGATTCCTCGATGCGCGTGGCCATCAACCGCGTCAAGGAAGGCCGTGCCCAGGCCGCCATCTCGGCCGGCAATACCGGCGCGCTCATGGCCACAGCGCGCTTCGTCCTCAAGACCCTGCCGGGCATCGACCGCCCGGCGATCGTCTCCAGCATCCCCGCCGCCAACGGCCATATCCACATGCTGGATCTCGGCGCCAACGTGGAGTGCAGCGCCGAGCACCTGTTCCAGTTCGCCCTCATGGGCGCTGCGCTGGTGACGGCGCTGGAGGGAGTGGAGCGCCCGCGCATCGCACTGCTGAACATCGGCGCCGAAGAGATCAAGGGCAACGACACCATCAAGCAGGCGGCGGCACTGATCCAGGCTTCCTCGCTCAACTACGCCGGCTTCGTCGAGGGTGACGGCATATTCTTCGCCGACGTGGACGTGGTGGTGGCGGACGGTTTCGCCGGCAACATCGCGCTCAAGACCGGGGAGGGCGTGGCCAAGCTCATCACCCACTTCATGCGCGAGGCCTTCGGGCGCAATCCGTTTACCCGGCTCGCCGCACTCGCCGCCCTGCCGGTGCTGCGCGTCCTGGGCCGGCGCATCGACCCGCGCCTGCACAACGGCGCCACCTTCCTGGGGCTCAACGGCATCGTCATCAAGTCGCATGGCGGGGCCGACGTGCTGGCCTTCACCAACGCCATCCGCGTGGCGGTGCGCGAGGTCGAGCACGATGTGCCCAGCCGCATCAGCAGGCTGATTCCGGCCGTCGCGCCCGTTCCCGCTACGACCCCCGGCACGCCGCCCGCCTGACCTCCGGCGGTCACGGCACCCGCCTATACTCCGGTCCATTCCCCAAGGGAGAGACCGGCATGTGGAAGTGGCTTCGACGCGGCTTGGTGTTCCTGTTCATTGCCCTGCTGCTGTCTGCGGGCGTGATCTACCACGGACTGCGCGGCAGTCTCGCCCAGCTCGACGGCGAGGCCGGCCTGCCCGGGCTGGAGGCGGCGGTCGAGATCGAGCGCGACGCCCAGGGCGTGCCCACGCTCAGCGCCGGTAACCGGCTGGACCTGGCCCGTGCCACCGGCTACCTGCACGCGCAGGAGCGGTACTTCCAGATGGACCTGACCCGGCGCGGCGCGGCGGGCGAGCTCTCGGAGCTGATCGGTCCCGCCACCCTGGAACGGGATCGCAAGGTTCGCCTGCATCGCATGCGCAGCCGCGCGGCGGCGACCCTGGCACTGGCCAGCGCGGAGGAACGCGCGCTGCTCGGCGCCTACGCCGAGGGCGTCAACGCCGGCCTGCAGGCGCTGGACGCCGTGCCCTTCGAATACCGCCTGCTCGGCGCCACGCCGCGCCCCTGGGCGCCGGAGGACAGCTTTCTGTGCGTGGCGGCGATGTGGTTCATGCTCACCGACGAGGACGCCAGCCGCGACGCCGCGCTGGGGCTGATGGCCGATCTCTGGCCTGCACCCCTGGTGGATTTCATGATGCCGCCGGGCACCGTCTGGGACGCCCCGTTGCAGGGCGGCGCGGCCGCCCCGGTGGCCATCCCTGGCCCCGAGCTGTACGACCTGCGCCTGCTGCCGCCGGACGAGACCGCCCCGCCGCAGGCCGCAGCGGAGACGGAATTCAGCCACAGCTTCGGCAGCAACAACTGGGCCGTGGACGGCAGCCGCACCGGGGGCGGCGCGCTGGTGGCCGGCGACATGCATCTGGGTCTGGGCGTGCCCAACACCTGGTACCGCGCACGCCTGCGGCTCGATGGCATGCCCGGCCTGGACGTGACCGGCGTGACGCTGCCCGGATCTCCGTTCGTGGTGGCCGGCAGCAATCGCCGCATCGCCTGGAGCTTCACCAACAGTTATGGCGACTACAGCGACCGCATCCTGGTCGAGCCCGATCCCGACAACGCCGGCCACTACCTGACCCCCGAGGGCCACGAGACCTTCGAGGAACACCCGGAGCAGATCCGGGTGCGCGGCGAGCCGGCGCAGACCCTCACGGTGCGGGAAACCCGCTGGGGCCCGGTGATCGGCCGTGATCACTACGGCCGCCTGCACGCCGTGCGCTGGCTGGCCCACGCACCACAGGCCACCAACCTGCGGCTCGCCTGGCTGGAACAGGCACACAGCGTGGCCGAGGCGCTGGCGGTGGCCAATCTCAGCGGCCTTCCGCCGCAGAATCTGGTGGTGGGCGATGCCGACGGCGCCATCGGCTGGACGCTGGCCGGGCGGCTGCCGGCGCAACCGGCGCAGGCCCGCCCGGTGCGGGGCAGCGAGGCCCTCGATGACCCCGGCTGGTTGCCCGCCGAGGCCTATCCGCGCGTCGTCGCGCCGGCCGAGGGCCTGATCTGGACCGCCAACACGCGAGTGGTGGACGGTGCCGACCTCCTCCAGCTGGGTGACGGCGGCTACGACCTGGGCGCCCGCGCGCAGCAGATCCGTGACCGTCTGCGCGCACAGCCCGGTGCCACGCCCGCCGACATGCTGGCGCTCCAGCTCGACGACCGCGCGCTGTTGCTGGTGTCCTGGCAGGCCCTGCTCAGCGAAACCCTCCAGGGCCTGCCTCCCACGCCCGCGCTGCAGGAGGCGGCCGCCCGGGTGGCCGACTGGGGCGGCCGCGCGGCGGTGGACTCGGTGGGCTACCGCCTGGTGCGCGAATTCCGCACGGCGCTGAGCGATCGCGTGCTGCACATGCTCACCGCCGAGCTGCGCCGGCGCGACCCGCAGCTCAACCTGCGCGTCTTCCGACAGTTTGAAGGGCCGCTCTGGCAGCTGCTGCGCGAACAGCCGCGGCACCTGCTGAGCCCCCGCTACACGAGCTGGAAGGCACTGCTGGAGGAGACGGCCACCACCCTGGTCGAGGACCTGGCGCGCCAGCCGGGCGGGCTCGCGGCCCGCAGCTGGGGCGAGCAGAACACGGTGCGCGTCCAGCACCCGCTGTCACGCGCCATCCCCCTGCTGGGCCGCTGGCTGGACATGCCCCCGCAGGCGCTGCCCGGCGATCATCACCTGCCGCGGGTACAGGACGTGGCGTTCGGCGCCTCGCAGCGCTTTGCGGTGACGCCGGGCGTCGAGGCGGCGGGGTATTTCCACATGCCGGCCGGCCAGAGCGGCCACCCGCTGTCACCCCATTACCGCAGCGGCCACCAGGACTGGGCGCAGGGCCGTGCCACGCCCTTCCTGCCGGGGCAGACGCAGCATCGCCTAAGGCTCGTCCCCGGGTGAGGCCTCGCGGATGGGGCCGATACGGATCTGTGCCGCCTCGCTGCGGCGCGAGAACTCCAGCGCCTCCACCACTTCCTTGACGGTGGGGTTGGGCTTGATCTGCAGCTGCTGTCCGGTCCGCAGCTGCTTGGGATCGGGCAGGCGGTCGCGGTTGGCGTTCCAGATCAGCGGCCAGAGCCGCGGATTGTCATAGATGTGCGGCTTGCCGGCGATCGACCACAGCGTGTCGTTGCGCTGTACCGCGTAGCTCTTGCTGGCGGCAGCGCGCTCGGCGTTGAAGCGCTTGAGCGTGGCGTACACGCTGCGGCCTTCGCCGCGCAGCAGGCTGACTTCGGCGGCGCGCACCACGCCCAGCTGCTGGTTGTTGAGGCCGACCAGGCTCTGCGCAACCTGCAATTCCTGCTGCGCCATGATCAGGTACTGCGACGCCATCGCACGCTCTGCCCGCTCGCGGGCCTCGGTGGCGAGCTGGATCGTGCGCAGGCCGCTGGCGCGCAGGGCCTCGGCAAGCAGGCTGTCGGCGTCGGTCCAGCCGGGAATCAGTTCCTTGGCCTCGGCGATGCGCGCCCGTGCCGCGGCCAGCGCGGACTGGACATAGGTATCCGGCACCACCCGCTCGGGCGCGGCGGCGACCGGTGCCGGCGCCGGTCGGTCGGGCGCGGTGCTGCACGCGGCAATACCGGCAGCGGTCAGGAGGAGAATCAGGCAGCGCATGGAGCCGGGGCGGACAAATGAGCGACTAGAATAGTCTGCCTCAAGACCGGAGTCGCGTGCGTGCCTGAAATCCTCGTCGTCTATTACTCGCGCCACGGCTCCACGGCGCGCATGGCGCGGCTGATCGCCCGTGGGGTGGAATCGGTGCCCGGCCTCGGTGCCCGGTTGCGCCAGGTGCCGACGGTCGCGCCCGGCTTCGGTGAGACCATGCCCGCGGTTCCCGAAGACGGACCGCCCTACGCCAGCCAGGCCGATCTGGCCGAGTGCGCGGGCCTGATCCTCGGCAGCCCCACGCGCTTCGGCAACATGGCGGCGGCGATGAAGCATTTTCTCGATTCCAGCTCGGCGCTGTGGCTGTCCGGCTCGCTGGTGGGCAAGCCCGCCGCGGTGTTCACCAGCACCGGCTCCCTGCACGGCGGGCAGGAGAGCACCCTGCTGTCCATGATGCTGCCGCTGCTGCACCACGGCATGCTGCTGGTCGGCCTGCCCTATACCGAGCCGGCGCTGTCGGCGACCTCCGCGGGCGGCACGCCCTATGGTGCCTCGCACCACGCGGGCACGGCCGACAGTCCGCGCCCGCTGACGGGCGAGGAGGCGCAGCTGTGCGAAGCCCTTGGGCGCCGCGTGGCCGAGCTGGCGCGGAGGCTGGCGACATGAGGCGGCTCAGTCCGGCAGCCCGGCTGGCGAGCGTGCTGCTGCACACGCTGCTGATCCTGCTCACCCTGTGGCAGGCCGGGCAGCTGCTGGTGGTGCTCACCGCGCTGCCCCTGCTGGCGGCGCTGCCGGGCATCCTCCGCGGCCGTGAGCGGACCTACGGCTGGGCCTCGATGCTGGTGGCGTTCTACTGCGCGCTGTGGCTGGCCGAAGGCTATGCCCGCCCGGCGACACAGACACTGGCCTTTGCCATGGCCGGCGTGGCGGCGCTGGACTTCAGTGCCCTGGTGCTGTTTGCGCGCTGGACCAAACGGGAGCGGGCGGCGTCAGCACCGCCTGCACCAGCGCCAGGCTCGGACGGCGCTTGAGGCTCAGTACCGCGCGGTCCACGCGTTCCAGGCTGGCCAGCAGATCCCCGGTACTGCGCGGCTGGTGGGTGAGCAGCCAGGTGATGACCTCGGCCGGCAGATCCAGGCCGCGGGCCTGCGCGGCATGCCGCAAAAGCCCGGCGCGCTGCGCGTCGTCCAGCGGCTTGAGCCCCACTGGCTGAAACTGGCTGAGGCGGCTCTGCAGATCCGGTAGTGCGCAGGCCAGCCGCGACGCCGGCTCGCGTGCCGCCAGCAGCGTGACCCTGCGCCGGGCGCGGCGTGCGTCGAGCAGGCGCAGCAGCGGCAGCGCCCAGTCGGCACGCCCGCACACGCTGTCCAGATCATCCAGGCACAGCAGCGGCAGCTCGTCCAGACCTTCGAGCAGGGCCGGGCCCTCGCCCTGGCTGGCGCCGAGCGGCAGGTAGGCTCCGCCGTGCGCGCGGTTGGCGGCCAGCAGCAGGTGGGTCTTGCCGCTGTCCGGGGCGCCGAACAGGTACAGCGAACTCGGCTCCGCGACCAGCGCCAGCGCCTCGCTATTGGGCCCGGCATAGAAGCTGGCGAAGCTGACGGTCCCGCGCAGGTGTACCGCCAGTGGCAGCTGGGTGCCCTGCATCAGCCGTTGTACAGCCGGCTTTGCAGCCACTGCTGCTTGGCGTGGCGGAACAGGACCGCCAGCACCGCGGCTGCCGGCAGCGCCAGCAGGACGCCGACGAAGCCGAACAGCTGGCCGCCGGCCATGACCGCAAAGATCACCGTGACCGGGTGCAGGCCGATCTTGTCGCCGACCAGGTTGGGCGTCAGCACCGCGCTTTCCAGCACCTGTCCGGCGCCGAACACCAGGGCCACCCACAGCAGTGGCAGCCACTCGGAAGTCTGCAGCAGCATGGCGAGCAGGGCCGCGCCGATACCCAGGATGCTGCCCAGATAGGGGATGAAGCTCACCATTCCGGCGCCGATCCCGATGACCAGCGCCAGATCCAGGCCGGCCAGCGCGAGTCCCAGGCTGTAGAAGACGGCGAGCGCGGTCATCACGTAGAGCTGACCGCGGATGAAGGAGCCCAGCACCTGGTCGGTTTCGGCGGCCAGGCCGCTCACCTGCGGCAGCCGCCGCGGCGGAATCATGTCGCGCACCCAGCGCACCAGGTGGTCCCAGTCGCGCAGCAGATAGAAGCTGACGATGGGCACCAGCAGCAGGTTGGCCACCGCCATCAGCAGCGCGGTGCCGGAGCGCGAGACATGCGCCCACACGGCGCTCGCCAGATCGCCGCTGCGGCTCCAGTTCTGCGCCACGATCTGCTTGAGCCCGTCGGCGTCCAGCTGTACGCCGGCCGGCAGGCTCAGCCCCAGCCACGGCAGCGCGGTGTCCTGGATCCACAGCAGCATGTCGGGAATCCGGCCGAGCAGCACGGCGAGCTGGGTGTAGAGCATCGGCAGCACCAGCAGGCACAGCAGCAGGCCGGCCAGGCTGAGGGCCGCGAACACCACGCAGACCCCGGCGGTGCGCGACAGGCGCCAGCGCTGCAGACGGTCCACGATCGGGTCGCCCAGGTAGGCCAGCCCGGCGCCGACCGCGAAGGGGGTGAGGATCGGGCCCAGCAGCCAGAGCAGGATCAGCGCCGCGGCGCCGGCGGCCCACCAGGGCCAGGATCGGGGCAGTTCCGGGGCGCTCATGGCAGCAGGGTGTAACGCGGCTCCAGGCTGAAGTCGGCCGGTTCGCGCTGCAGGATGCGCCGTGCGCCGGCCGTGGTCTGCATGTCGGGGTAGCTGAGCGCGCGGGCCTGCAGGCGTACCTCGCTGCCCTGCACGCCGACCACGCGGAGACTCTTGATGCCGGGCAGCGACTTGAGATGGCTGATCAGGCGGGTGTAGTCCCGGGCGGTATGCACGGCGCTGACGGTGAAGCCGATGTTGAGCAGATCCTCGGCGTACACGCCCCACACTGGCAGGCCGCGCTCGCGCAGGCCCTGGTCCACGGCGCGGGCGTCGAACTGGGCGCGCAGGCGCAGGCCGCCCGGCGCCGGGGCCGGTTCAAAGCTGTACTGCTGGACCCAACTGCCGGCCCGGTCCAGCAGTTCGGACGGCGCTTCACCGCCGCTGACCCGCGCCAGCACGATGGCCAGGGCTTCCTGCAGCCCCCGGTCGCGGGCGGCGGGCGACTGGTCGCTGACCGCCACGGTGGCGGAATAGTCGGCGCTGGCCGCCGCGACGGCGCCGTACAGCAGCAGGAGAACACTCAGGAACGTGCGCATAGGCGAATTATCCGGCCCGCGCAGCTAAAATGACAGGCTCTTTCCCCAACTGGATGCGACGCCCCCATGAACAAGGCAGCCGGCCTGACCTACCGCGACGCGGGTGTGGACATAGACGCGGGGGACGCCCTGGTGGACGACATCAAGAAAATCGTCCGGTCCACGCGCCGCCCGGAAGTGCTGGCCGGGGTCGGCGGCTTTGGCGCGCTGGTGAGCCTGCCCCGCAAGTACCGTCAGCCGGTGCTGGTGAGCGGCACCGACGGGGTGGGCACCAAGCTGCGCCTGGGCATCGACAGCGGCCGGGTGCAGGGGCTGGGGCAGGATCTGGTGGCCATGTGCGTCAATGACGTGCTCGTCTCCGGCGCCGAACCGCTGTTCTTTCTCGATTACTACGCCACCGGCCAGCTCGACCGGCATGTTGCCGCGCAGGTCATCAAGGGCATCGCCCAGGGCTGCAGGCTGGCCGGCTGCGCGCTGGTGGGCGGCGAGACCGCCGAGATGCCCGGCATGTACAGCAAGGGCGATTTCGACCTCGCCGGCTTCTGCGTGGCGGTGGTCGAGCGCCGCAAGATCATCGACGGCACGCGCATGAAGGCGGGTGATGTATTGATTGCGCTGCCCTCGTCCGGCCCGCACTCCAACGGCTATTCGCTGATCCGCAAGATTCTGGAGCGCAGCCGCCAGCCGCTGGAAACGCAGCTGGGCGGGCGCAGCCTGGCCGACCATCTGCTGGCGCCGACGCAGATCTACGTCAAGCCGGTGCTGGACGTCCTGGCGGCCGGGCTGCCGGTGCGCGCCATGGCCCACATCACCGGCGGCGGCATCACCGGCAATCTCACCCGCGCTTTCCCCAAGGGTCTGGCGGCGGTGGTGGATACCCAGAGCTGGCGTCGCCCGGCGATCTTCGACTGGCTGCAGACCCAGGGCAAAGTGGAGCAGGACGAGATGTGGCGTGTGTTCAACTGCGGGGTAGGTTTTGTCATGGTCGTCCCGCGCCTGAAGGCCGATGCGGTACTGGCGCAGCTGAAAAAATCACGCTGCAAGCCCTGGATTCTCGGCGAGGTGGTCAAGGGCCAGCAGGACGTGCGCTACGCGTGAAGCGGATCGCCGCCCTCATCTCCGGCGAGGGTCGCAATCTCCAGGCGATCCTCGATGCCTGCGCCGACGGCCGCATCCCGGCGCGTGTGGTGAGCGTGATCAGCAACCGCGCCAGCGCGCCCGGCCTGCAGCGTGCCGAACGCGCGGGCGTGCCCACCCGGATCCTCGAGCACGGCGCCTACCCCAGCCGTGAGGCCTATGACCAGGCACTGGTACAGGCGCTGGACGCCAGTGCACCCGACATCCTCGTGCTGGCCGGCTTCATGCGCATCCTCACCCCGGTCTTCACCCGCCGCTATCACGGACGCGCGCTCAACATCCATCCCTCGCTGCTGCCGCGCCACCCGGGACTGAACACCCACCAGCGGGTGCTGGACTCGGGTGAGGCCGAGCACGGCGCCACCGTGCATTTCGTCACCGACGCACTCGACGGCGGGCCGCGCGTGATTCAGGGAGCGTTCACCGTGGGCGCGCAGGATGATGCACAGACCCTGGCCGAGCGCGTCATGCACGAGATCGAGCTGAAAATCTTCCCGCAGGCCATCGCCTGGATGGCGCGCGACGAGCTGACGCTGGACACCGCGCTCAACCTGCGCTTTCGCGGCCGGCTGCTGGACGCACCGCTGGGCCTTGCCGACCTCACCCCGGAGTTCCGATGAACAGAATCTGGCTGACCCTGCTCCTGCTGCCCGCGCTGCTGCACGCGGCCGAGCCGCGGCTCGCCGAGACGCGCGCCAGCTATCTGCTCGAGCGTGGAGCACTGACCCTGGGCACCGCCGATTTCAATCTCACGCATACCGCGCAGGACTGCTACCGCTATGAATACATCGCGCGGCCACAGGGCATTGCCAAGCTGTTCATCGGCAACATCCGCGAGGTCAGCGACTTCTGCATGGTGGGCGGCCGCATCCAGCCGCAGCGCTTCAGCTTCAGCCGCGCCGACCGTGCCAAGGACAACTACGTGCTGGAATTTGACCTCGACCGGGGCGAGGCGCGCACCGACCGCGGCCAGGTCCAGCGCTTCGAAGGCTACGCGCTCGACCGTCTGGTGCTGCAGCTGGCCGTGCAGCAGTGGGTGCTGGCGCGCGACGGCGAGCCTGGCCCGGAGGAATTTTCCGTGACCAAGGTCGAGGACGATCGCATCAAGACCTACCGCTTCCGCATCATGGCCCGCGAGACGCTGCTGCAGGGTGGCGCCGAGGTGCCGACCGTGCGCGTGGAGCGTACCGATGACCCGAAGAAATCAGTCAAGTTCTGGCTGGACCCGGCGCGTGACTATCTGGCCGTGCGGGTGGAGCAGACCAAGGGCGGCGATACCCAGTTCCGCATGGTGCTGCAGTGATTCAGCGCACTCCGCGTCCCAGCAGGTAACCCGACAGCGCCTGGCCCAGCGCCACCACCAGGCACATCAGCCCGATGCCGAAGCGCAGCTGCACCGTCTCGCGCTGCTGGCGGATATCGGCTTCCACCTCGGCCCGCACCTGCTCGCGCAGGCGTTGCAGGTTCTCGGCGTCCGGCTGCAGATGCGGCCCGCGCCGTTCCAGGTCCACCGCCAGATTCAGCTCGGTGGAGGCCTCGATGTCGGCCTCGGTATAGACCGGCAGCTTCCACCAGGCTTCGCCGTAGTAGGCGGTCAGGCCGATGCCGATGGCGGCGATCAGGGCGGTCAGGGACAGGCCGGGGCGGCGGAGCATGGGTCTTTTCCGTGCAAAGCGCCCAGCTTAACGCAGGACAACCCCTCAGGCAGGACGCGCCCGCACGCGGGATAATCGGCCCGGATGCCATCTGGAGGATGCAATGCGGATCGGGACGCCCAAGGAAATCAAGAACCACGAATACCGCGTGGGCCTGACCCCGGCCGGGGTGCGCGAGCTGGTGGCCCACGGCCACGAGGTGCTGATCGAGACCCAGGCCGGCGCCGGCATCGGCATCAGTGACGAAACCTATGCGGCCGCCGGGGCCCGCCTGCTACCCGACGCCGCCAGCGTGTTCGCGCAGGCGGAGATGATCGTCAAGGTCAAGGAGCCGCAGCCCGCCGAGTGCGAGCTGCTGCGCGAAGGCCAGGTGTTGTTCACCTATCTGCACCTGGCGCCCGATCCGGAGCAGACTCTTGGCCTGCTGCGCTCCGGCTGTGTGGCGATCGCCTACGAGACCGTCACCGACGGCCGCGGCGGCCTGCCGCTGCTGGCGCCGATGAGCGAGGTGGCGGGGCGCATGTCGATCCAGGCCGGCGCGCACGCCATGGAAAAGGCGCAGGGTGGCAATGGCGTGCTGCTGGGCGGCGTGCCCGGCGTGGCCCCGGCCGAGGTGCTGATCATCGGCGGCGGCGTGGTGGGCTACAACGCGGCGCGCATCGCGGTGGGCATGGGTGCCAACGTCACCATCCTCGACCGCTCGCTGCCGCGCCTCAACCATCTGGATTCCCTGTTCGCCGGGCGCCTGAACACCATCTATTCCACCGCCGACGCGGTGGAGTTCTACGCCCGCCAGGCCGATCTGATCATCGGCGCGGTGCTGGTGCCGGGCGCTGCCGCCCCCAAGCTGGTCACCCGGCCCATGCTCGGCCTGATGAAACCGGGCACGGTGATCGTGGACGTGGCCATAGACCAGGGCGGCTGCTTCGAGACCTCACGCCCCACCACCCACCAGCAGCCCACCTACCTGGTGGACGGCATCGTCCACTACTGCGTGGCCAACATGCCGGGCGGCGTGGCGCGCAGTTCCACCTTCGCGCTCACCAACGCCACCCTACCGATGGTGCTGGCGCTGGCCGACAAGGGCTACCGCAAGGCGCTGCTGGACGATCCACACCTGCGCGAAGGGCTCAACGTGCACCTCGGGCAGGTCACCTATCAGGCGGTGGCCGAGGCCCTGGGCCATGACTACGTGCCCACCCAGGAGGCGCTCAAGCCCTGGTGGGTACACCCGGCCCACACCTGAGGCTGCTCAGCCCGGCGTCTTGGCGCGGTATTCGCACCACGGGCGGATGGGGCACTGCGGGCAGTCGGGCTTGCGTGCCTTGCAGACGTAGCGGCCGTGCAGGATCAGCCAGTGGTGCGCGTCGCGGCGGAATTCCTCGGGCGTGAACTTGAGCAGACCTTGCTCCACCGCGCGCACGTTCTTGCCCGGCGCCAGTCCGGTGCGGTTGGCGACCCGGAAGATGTGCGTATCCACCGCGATGGTCGGCTCGCCAAAAGCGGTGTTGAGCACCACGTTGGCGGTCTTGCGGCCCACGCCGGGCAGCGCTTCCAGCGCCTCGCGCGTGCGCGGCACCTCGCCGCCGTGCTGTTCCAGCAGCTGGCGGCACAGGCCGATGACATTGCGTGCCTTGGTCTGGTAGAGGCCGATGGTCCTGATGAACTCCCGCAGCCGCGCCTCGCCCAGATCGAGGATCGCCTGCGGCGTGCGGGCCACCGGGAACAGGCGCGCGGTCGCCTTGTTCACGCCGACGTCGGTGGCCTGCGCCGACAGCACCACCGCCACCAGCAGCTCGAAGGGCGAGCCAAAGTGCAGCTCGGTGGTGGGCGCAGGCGTGTGCGCCCGCAGGGTTTCGTAGATGGCGCGACGCTTCTGCGGGTTCATGCCGGAGCAGGCGCAGCCTCGGTGGTGGCCACTGCGCCTCGCGGGCGGCGCTGGTCGAGCCCGTTCTTGAGCGCGATCAGCAGCCCGAGACCGATGAAGGCGCCGGGCGGCAGCGCCGCCAGCAGCAGGCCCTGGAATTCCGGCACCAGGGTCAGGTGCACGCCGCGGTAGGCCTCGCCCAGCAGCAGATGCAGCCCCTGGCCCAGCGTGCCCAGCGCCAGGGCTTCGCGCAGCGCGCCCAGCACCACCAGCGCCAGCAGGAAGCCGCTGCCCATCATCAGGCCGTCAAACGCTGCCGGCAGCACGCGGTTGCGCGAGGCAAAGGCTTCCGCGCGGCCCATGATCGCGCAATTGGTGGTGATGATTGGCAGGAAGATGCCGAGAATCTCGTACAGGCCCTGGAAGTAGGCGTTCATCAGCAGCTCCACCATGGTGACCAGTGCGGCGATGACCATGACGTAGACCGGGATGCGGATTTCCTGCCGCACCGAATGGCGGATGGCCGAGACCAGGGTGTTGGACAGCGTCAGCACCAGCAGCGTGGCGAGCCCCAGCGATACCGCATTGACCACGTTGTTGCTCACCGCCAGCAGCGGGCACAGGCCCAGCAGCTGCACCAGACCGGGGTTGTTGTGCCACAGACCATCGCGGGCCAGCTTGAGATAGGAGGTGCTCACGCCGGCGTCTCCTGGGCAAATACGATGGCGGGCTGCGCCACCATGAACTCCAGGCAGCGTTTTACCGCACCGACGACCGCGCGCGGGGTGATGGTGGCGCCGGAAAATTGGTCAAACGCACCGCCGTCCTTCTTCACGGCCCAGCGTGCTGGCGGGGGATCGTTCAGCGAGCGGCCGTCGAAATCGAGGATCCAGTCGCTGACGTTGAGATCGATCTTGTCGCCCAGACCCGGCGTCTCGCGGTGTGCGGTGACGCGCACGCCGGCCAGCGTGCCGTCGGTGTTCACGCCCACCAGCAGGTCAATGGCGCCGCTGTAGCCGTCCGGTGCGCGCACTGTGAAGATCGCCGCCACCGGCATCCCGTCCTTGCGCGCGCGATAGATGGTGATCGGCCCACCCAGCTCCGGCACCTGCAAGTGCTGCGTGTCCTGGGCCAGGGTGTTGTTGTAGCGGCGCGCAGGCACCAGGGTGTTGAGATTCTTCAGCAGCCGCTCCTGCGTGGACAGCTCGATACGCTCGCGGGTCAGCGCGTGGGTGCCCGCCAGCAGGGCGCTGGCCACGGTGGCGAACAGCCCCAGTCCCAGCGCCGCGCGGCCGATCTCGCCCAGCGACAGCCTCATGGCGCGACCTTGCGGTGGTGGCCGTACACCCGCGTCGGGGTATGGCGGTCAATGGTCGGTGCGCACAGGTTCATCAGCAGCACGGCGAAGGCAACCGCGTCCGGGTAGGCGCCCCAGGTGCGGATCAGGTGGATCAGCACGCCCACGCCCAGGCCGAACAGCAGGCGCCCGCGCGGCGTGGTGGCGGCCGAGACCGGATCGGTGGCGATGAAGAACGCGCCGAGCACGGTGGCGCCGGAGAGCAGATGAAACAGCGGCGAAGCATAGCGGTCGCTGTCCATGCCCCAGAAGACCAGCGACATCAGGCCCAGGCCGACCAGCACGCCCACCGGGATCTGCCAGCGGATGATGCGCCGCCACAGCAGCCACAGACCGCCTGCCAGGTAGCCGAGCGCCACCCATTCCCAGCCGGCTCCGGCCAGCAGGCCAAAGCCTGGGTCGGCGCGGATCTCTCCGAGTGTGCGGGCCAGCAGCAGTTGGGTGCGCACGTGGTCCAGCGGCGTGGCGCTGCTCACCGCGTCTGCGGCCCAGGGCAAGGCTGCTGCAGGCCAGGCGGTCATCTGCGCCGGGAAGGAGATCAGCAGGATGACGTAGCCCACCATCGCCGGATTGAAGGGGTTGTAGCCGATGCCGCCGTAGACCTGCTTGCCCAGCACGATGCTGAACGCGCCGCCCAGCACCGGCAGCCACCAGGGCGCGCCGGGCGGCAGTGCCAGGGCCAGCAGCGCGCCGGTGAGCAGGGCGGTGTAGTCACGCAGCACGGACAGCGGGCGGCCACGCAGCCTCAGCACCAGAGACTCGGTGAGCACGCAGGCCAGTGCGCACAGCGCCAGGTTGACCAGCACCCCGGCGCCGAAGAACAGGGCGAACAGGGCCACGCCCGGGATCAGCGCCAGCAACACGGCGCGCATCACCTGACCGACGCTGGGCGCTACCGGCAGGTGCGGAGAACTGAGCCCAATCACGAGGCACCTCCCGGTTCATCGGGCCCCGCAGCGGAGCGCGGCGCGGGGGGCACACCGGCGGGCTGCGGGACCGCGCCGCCGGCCTGCTGGGCCTGGGCGCGCGCCGCCAGCTGCGCCTTCTTGCGGGCACGGGCTTCTTCGCGGGCCTGGTCCTCCTGCTGCAGGCGCAGCTTGCGCGCCTCGAAGCGCTGACGCGCGGCGTCGGCCTCGCGCTGCTCGGCGTCGGCCGCCCAGATCTCGGTCTTGGCGTAGCGGTAGAACTGCACCAGCGGGATGTGGCTGGGGCAGACCAGCGCGCAGCAGCCGCACTCGATGCAGTCGAACAGGCTCAGCGCCTGGGCCTTGTCGAGCTCGCGCGCCCGTGCGTGCCAGTACAGCTGCTGTGGCAGCAGCGAGGCGGGGCAGACGCTGGCGCAGTCACCGCAGCGGATGCAGGGCTGCGCCGGTTCTGCCGGCCGTGCCTGGGCGGCCGGCAGGGCCAGGATGCAGTTGCTGGCCTTGATCACCGGCGCCTGGGTATCACGCAGCTGGAAGCCCATCATCGGCCCGCCCATGAGCAGGCGTGCCGGAGGCTCGGCATAGCCGCCCGCCTGGTCTAGGAGGAACTGGATCGGCGTGCCGATGCGCACCCGCAGGTTCTGCGGACTGGCGATGGCCTCGCCGGTGACGGTGACGATGCGCTCGGTCAGCGGCTCGGCGTGGCGCACCGCCCGCCAGATGGCGCGCGCGGTGGCCGGGTTGTGGCAGAGGATGCCGATATCCAGCGGCAGACCCTCGCTCGGCACCTGCTCGCCGGTCAGGGTCTGGATCAGCTGCCGCTCGCCGCCCTGCGGATAGCGGGTGGGCACCACCACGACGTGGATGCGCGGATCCTGCAGGGCCGCCCGCGACAGCGCGCGGATGGCCTCGGGCTTGTTGTCCTCCACGCCGATCAGGCAGCGCGGCGCCTGCACCGCGTGGAGGATGACGCGGATGCCGGCGATGATCTCGTCCGCCTGCTCGGTCATCAGCATCTGGTCGCAGCTGATGTAGGGCTCGCACTCGGCGCCGTTGATGATCAGCGTATGCAGCGGGCGCCCGGGATTGAGCTTTATCGCCGCCGGAAACGCCGCACCACCCAGGCCGACGATGCCGGCCTGGCGGGCAATGTCGCGGATCTGCGCGCCTGACAGCGCGGTGAAGTCCTCGGTTGCGGTCCAGGCCGGTGGGGCAGGCGTGTCCAGGCCGTCGGTCTGGATCACGATGCACTCGGCGGCGAGCCCGGAGGGGTGCGGGACCGGGCGTGGGCCGATCGCCACCACGCGCCCCGAACTGCTGGCGTGCACGGCGGCGGAGACCGCCCCCACCGGCTCGGCCAGCAGCTGGCCGCGCTGCACGGTCTGGCCCACCTCCACCAGCGGCCGCGCCGGGCTGCCGATGTGCTGCGCCAGCGGCAGCACCAGCTGCGGCGGAATCGGCAGGCTGCGGATGGCCGCCCCGGTGGCCAGCGTCTTGCGGTCGTCCAGGTGCAGGCCACCGGGAAAGTCGAACAGCCGGATCGGTGCGTTCATGCCGCCTCGCGCCGCTCATCCGGCAGCGGCCAGCGCCAGCTGCGCAGGGTTTCGGGTACCGGTTCCATGCTGATGCAGTCCACCGGGCAGGGGGGGATGCACAGCTCGCAGCCGGTGCAATGGCTCTCGATCACGGTATGCATCTGGTTGGCGGCGCCGAGGATGGCGTCCACCGGGCAGGCCTGGATGCACTTGGTGCAGCCGATGCAGATGGCCTCGTCGATCAGCGCCACGGTCTTGGTGAGTTTGGCGGTGCCGTTTTCCGGGTTCAGCGGCTTGGCCTCGCGCCCCAGCAGCTCGGCCAGCTTGACCACGCCGTCCTCGCCGCCCGGCGGGCACTGGTTGATGTCGGCCTCGCCGGCGGCGATCGCCGTGGCATAGGGCTTGCAGCCGGGAAAACCGCATTGTCCGCACTGGGTCTGGGGCAGGATGCGGTCGATCTGCTCGACCAGCGGATCGCCCTCGATCCGATAGCGCTGCGCGGCAAAGCCCAGCACCAGACCGAAGGCCACCGCCAGCAGGGCGAGCACGACGATGGCGCTCATGCCGACACCAGCCCGGCAAAGCCCATGAACGCGAGCGACATGATGCCCGCGGTGATCAGCGCCACCGGCGCGCCGCGGAACGGCAGCGGCAGGTCGGCTGCAGCCAGACGTTCGCGGATGCCGGAGAACAGCAGCAGCACCAGCGAGAAGCCCAGCCCGGCGCCCAGTCCGGTGAGCAGCGATTCCATGAAGTCCTGCGCCTGGCGGACGTTGAGCAGCGCCACGCCCAGCACGATGCAGTTGGTGGTGATCAGCGGCAGATAGATGCCCAGCACCTGGTAGAGCAGCGGGCTGGTCTTGTGCACCACCATCTCGACGAACTGCACCACGCCCGCGATGGTGAGGATGAAGGCGATGGTGCGCAGGTATTCCAGCCCCAGCGGCGCCAGCAGGTAGGCGTTGATGAGGTAGGTCGCGACCGCGGTGAGCGTCAGCACGAAGGTGGTGGCCAGCGCCAGGCCCGCCGAGGTTTCCACTTTCTTCGAGGTGCCCATGAACGGGCACAGGCCCAGGAACTGGACCAGGACGAAGTTGTGCACCAGCACCGCGCCGATCAGGATGAGGACGTAGTCAGTCATGGTTCGGAGGCATGGTGCGCCGGGTGGCATCGCGCTGCAATACGTGCGGCGGAAACGTCCACACGGTTGCGCGGCGCGGTCGGCTTACTTGATGCGCATGCCGGGTTCTGCGCCGGCGTCCGGCGCGAGCAGGAACGGCGCGCTGCCCTCGCCACTGGCGGCCAGCACCATGCCTTCCGAGAGGCCAAACTTCATCTTGCGAGGTGCGAGATTGGCCACGCAGACCGTCAGGCGTCCCGTCAGCTGTTCCGGCGCGTAGGCGGACTTGATGCCGGCAAAGACCTGACGGCTGCCCAGGGGGCCCAGATCCAGCTCCAGGCGCAGCAGCTTGTCGGCGCCCTCCACCTGCTCGGCCCTGGTGATGCGGGCCACGCGCAGCTCCACCCTGGTGAAGTCCTCGATGCCAATGACGTTGCTGGCCGGGGCGGCCGGCGGCGTGGTGGGGACGGGTGTGGCTTCTTCGTTGAGCATGGCGGAGATCTGTTGGGGGTCAATGCGGGTGAGCAGGGGCCGGTAGGGGCGGATGCGGTGATCCAGGAGCGGCTGGCCGATGGCGCTCCAGTCCAGCGGCGCTGCATCCAGGTTCAGGAAGGCTTCGGCGCGCGCTGCGAGGCCGGGGATCACCGGCTTGAGCGCCAGCGTCAGCAGACGGAACAGGTTGAGCGCGGTGGTGCATGTGCGGTGCAGGGCGGCGCGCTGCTCCGGCTGCTTGGCCAGTTTCCAGGGCGCGGTGCGGGCGATGTATTCGTTGGCGGCGTCCATCATCGCGCTCACGCTGCGGATCACCGCTGCGGTGTTGCCGTCCTCAAAGGCCTGAACGAATTCCGCTGAGCCGAGCTCGGCGGCGATGCCGGCCAGCGGGCTGTCGGGGTCGATCTCCGGGCCCAGACGGCCGTCGAAGTGTTTCTCGATGAACCCGGCGCAACGGCTGGCGATGTTGACGTACTTGCCGACCAGGTCGCTGTTGATGCGGGCGCTGAAGTCATCGAGGTTCAGATCCAGATCGTCGGGCGCGCTGCTGAGCTTGGCGGCAAAGTAGTAGCGCAGGGCCTCCGGGTCCAGGTGCCGCAGGTAGCTGCGCGCGCGGATGAAGGTGCCGCGGCTCTTGCTCATCTTCTGGCCGTTGAGGGTCAGGTAGCCGTTGACGTGCAGGCGCGTGGGCGTGCGCAGCCCGGCGCCGTGCAGCATCGCCGGCCAGAACAGGCCGTGGAAGTTGACGATGTCCTTGCCGATGAAATGATGCAGCTCGGTTTCTGGCTGCTGCGCGCCGCTGGCCGACCAGTAGGCATCAAAGCCTGCCGCGCCCAGGGCCGGGGTCTTGCCGGCATCGCACAGCGCACGGAAGCTCGCCATGTAGCCGATCGGCGCATCGAGCCAGACGTAGAAGAACTTGCCCGGCGCATCGGGGATGGGGAAGCCGAAGTAGGGCGCATCGCGCGAGATGTCCCAGTCCTTGAGCCCGGCGCCAAACCATTCCCGCAGCTTGGCGCGGATGGAAGGGTGCGCCACCTCGCCGTCCAGCCAGTTCTCCAGGAACGGCTGGAGCTTGCCCAGTGCGAAGAAGTAATGCTCGGACTCGCGCAGTACCGGCGTGGCGCCGGAGACCACCGAGCGCGGCTTGCGCAGATCGGTGGGCGCGTAGGTGGCGCCGCAGACCTCGCAGTTGTCGCCGTACTGGTCGGCGGCGCCGCAGCGCGGGCACTCGCCCTTGATGTAGCGGTCCGGCAGGAACATGGCGCGTTCCGGGTCGTACAGCTGCTGGATCGCCCGGCGGATGATGAACCCGGCATCGCGCAGCCGGGTATAGATCTTTACCGCCAGCGCCTCGTTTTCCGGCGAGTGCGTGGAGTGATAGTGATCGAAGGCCACGCCAAAATCGCGGAAGTCGGCCTCATGCTGCTCGCGGATGCCGGCGATGAACTGCTCCGGTGCCAGCCCGGCCTGCTCGGCCGCCAGCATGATCGGGGTGCCGTGGGCGTCGTCGGCGCAGACGTAATGCACCTGGTGTCCCCGCAGGCGCTGGAAGCGCACCCAGATGTCGGCCTGGACGTAGCCCACCAGGTGTCCGAGGTGGATCGGACCGTTGGCGTAGGGCAGGGCGTTGGTGACCAGAATCTGGCGTCCGGCGGGGCGTGACATGGTGTTCCGGGCGTATCCGAAGGCGCCGGATTATGCCACGGCAGGGCCGCTGCAGCCGGTTCAGGACGGGTTCAGGACGCCTTGCCAGACTGGCCTCATCCTCTGTTACCGGCGGTCTTTCCGCTACAGGAGTGAGCCATGAACCTACCCTCCCTGTTCGCCGGCCTGGCGCTGTCCGGTGTGGCGGCGCTGCCCCTTGCCGCCCAGGCCGGCGGCCCGCCGCCCTGGGCGGGCGTGAGCCATCAGGCGCGCTATCACTACATCTATTACCCGGCCTATGAGATCTACTACGCGCCCCACAGCCGCTACTGGTACTGGCGCGAGGGCGGGTACTGGCGTCATGCCTACGGCCTGCCCGCCAGCTTCGCGCGGATCACGCTGGACGGTATCCAGATCACCCTGGGTTCCCATCTGCCTTACCACTACCACCATCATGTGGTGCGTCATTATCCGGCTCCGCATTACCGTGCCCCGGCGCCCTGGCGCCATCCCGGCGCGCATGGGCATGGGTATCGCGACCGCGACCACGACCGGCCGCACCGATACAGCCACAGTCCGCGCGGCCCTTCCGGCGGGCCCGGCCACTACCGCGGCCCGGGGCACTTCGAGTCACACGGCCCCGGCTCGCAGCGCCATGAGCGGCGGGGCGACAGGCACCACGGCGGCGGACGTGAATCGCGGCGCGATGAACGCCCGGGCCGGCGCGACGGCCGCTGAACTGCCTGCCGGCAGTACCCCGACGGCCACCCTCGCGGGTGGCCGTCGCCGTTTCAGGCCTGGCCCAGCAGGTGCTGCAGACCGCTGGCCTGCGGCCACTCGGCGAGCGCCGCCAGCAGCGCCAGCCGCTGCGGGTCGCGCTCGCTGTGCTGCAGGCCGGCGAGCAGGGCCTGGTACTGCGCCAGCGTGAGGTTGGCCAGCCCGGTATCGAATTCCAGCTTGCGTGCCACGAATGCCCGCCAGCGCGCCTGTTCATCGGCGTCCAGGGTCTGTGGCCAGTGGCGGGCGCGGTAGCGGAACAGCAGCTCGGCGTAACGCGCATCGCCGAAGCGGGGTTCCAGGCTGGCCAGGGACTCGGGGCTGGCCTCGCGTACCGCGGGCAGCAGGGCGCGGTCGGCATCCGGCAGAAAGCCGGCGTACAGCGACAGCTCTGCGTCCTGCTCTTCAAATTCCGGCGCCGCGAACACGGCCCGTACCTTGTCTGCCAGGGCTTCGCGCACCGCAAACAGCTGGTCGCGGTGCGCCTGGCAGCGCGCCAGGTCCACCTGCCAGCGCGCAGCCTGCGCGGGGTCGAGCGTGGACAGCGGCGCCAGCATGGGTGATTTGTTCAGGTGCACGCCCTTGAGCGGGATGCGGCTGACACCCTCGGGCAGGTCGGCATCGGCTACGAAGATGCGCTCCTGCAGCTCGTCCTCCGGCAGCGCCAGCAGCTCGGCCGGATCCTCCTGGATGTCGTAGCAGATGATGCAATTGGCATTGCCCGGGTGCACGGCCAGCGGCACGATCACCGCCAGGCAGCCGCGCGCGGACGGGATCTTGGACGACACGTGCAGCACCGGCGTCATGTGCACGGTATCCAGCTGGGTGGCGGCAAAGCGCTTGTCGCGCAGCTTCAGCGCGTGTTCGAACAGACGCGGCTGCGCCTCGCGCAGGCGGCGCGCCAGCCCCAGCGTGGCGTCCACGTCGGAGAGGGCGTCGTGCGCGTGGGTGTGGGCGATGCCGTTGGCCGCGGACAGGTGCTCGAGCTTGAAGCTGGTGCTGCCGTCCTCGCGCCGTGGCCACTCCAGGCCCTGCGGCCGCAGCGCATGCCAGAGGCGCATCACGTCGATCAGGTCCCAGCGCGAGTTGCCGCCGTACCATTCGCGCTGGTAGGGGTCGTAGAAGTTGCGGTACAGCAGATGACGGGTGAACTCGTCGTCGAAGCGGATGGAGTTGTAGCCCACTCCGCAGGTGCCGGGCTGGGAGAAGGCGGCGTGGATCTGCCGCGCAAACTCCGGTTCCGGTACGCCCTCGCGCTCCGCGGTCTGCGGGGTGATGCCGGTGATCAGCACCGCCTCGGGGTGCGGCAGCACGTCAACCGATGGCCGACAGTAGAAGACTAGCGGTTCGCCGACGGGCTGGAGCGCGGCGTCGGTGCGCCGGGCGGCGAACTGCGCCGGGCGGTCGCGCGCCGGATCGGCACCGAAGGTCTCGAAGTCATGCCACAGGAAACTGGCGGGCGGGTTCATGCGAGGTCCATTTGCGGCCGGGTTTAAGTGACAATATCGCACTGTACGCCCAAGCCCTGCCCATGAATCCGACGGAAACCGAACTGCGCGCCACCCTGGATGCCTATGTGGATCCGCTGATCGGCAAGGGCCTGGACACCGCCGGCTGCGTGCAGTCCGCCGTCTGGGACGGCGAGCGCCTGCGCGTGCACCTGGAGCTGGGCTTTCCGGCGGCCGGCCATGCGCCGGCACTGGGCAGGGCCGTGGAGGATCATCTGCTGCGCGCCCACGCGCTGCCGGCCCTGGTGACCGTGGGCTGGCACATCCGGTCGCAGGCGGTGCAGCATAACCTCCGCCCGCTGGCACAGATCCGCAACATCATCGCCGTGGCCAGCGGCAAGGGCGGGGTGGGCAAGTCCACGGTGGCGGTCAATCTGGCGCTGGCGCTGCAGGCAGAGGGCGCGCGCGTCGGCATCCTCGACGCCGACATCTACGGCCCCAGCCAGCCACGCATGCTCGGCACCCACGCCCGCCCCGCCTCGCCCGATGGCAAGAACATGCACCCGGTGATGGCGCATGGTGTGCAGGCCATGAGCATCGGCTTTCTCATCGACGAGGAGCAGCCGATGATCTGGCGCGGCCCGATGGTGACCCAGGCGCTGACGCAGCTGATCACCGAGACGCGCTGGGAGGATCTCGATTACCTGGTGGTGGACCTGCCGCCGGGCACCGGCGACATCCAGCTCACCCTGAGCCAGCGGATTCCGCTCTCCGGCGCGGTGATCGTCACCACGCCCCAGGACATTGCCCTGCTCGACGCCCGCAAGGGCCTGCGCATGTTCCAGAAAGTCTCCGTCCCGGTGCTGGGCATCGTGGAAAACATGAGCACCCACGTGTGCAGCGAGTGCGGGCATGAGGAGGCCATCTTCGGCCACGGTGGCGGCGCACGCATGGCCGAGCAGTATGGCGTGGCGCTGCTGGGCAGCCTGCCGCTGGACATCCGCATCCGCGAGCAGGCCGACAGTGGCAATCCGCTGGTAGCAGCGCTGCCGGATTCCGACCTCGCGCTGCGTTACCGCGATCTCGCGCGCCGGGCCGCGGCGCGGTTAGCCTATGCCACCGTAGCCGCTTTCCCCACCATCAGCACCACGGACGACTGAACACGCATGAGCATCAAATCCGACAAGTGGATCCAGCGCATGGCCGCGCAGGGCATGATCGAGCCGTATGAGCCCGGACAGGTGCGGCTCTCCCCGGCCGACGGCCACAAGATCGTCAGCTACGGGACGTCCAGCTACGGCTACGACGTGCGCTGCGCCGATGAATTCAAGGTCTTCACCAATATCAACTCCACCATCGTGGACCCCAAGGCCTTCGATCCCAAGAGCTTCGTGGATGTGAAGAGCGACGTCTGCATCATCCCGCCCAATTCCTTCGCCCTGGCGCGCACCGTGGAGTACTTCCGTATCCCGCGCTCGACGCTGGTGGTGTGTCTGGGCAAGAGCACCTATGCGCGCTGCGGGATCATCGTCAACGTCACCCCGCTGGAACCGGAGTGGGAGGGGCACGTGACGCTGGAGTTCTCCAACACCACGCCGCTGCCGGCCAAGATCTACGCCAACGAGGGCGTGGCACAGATGCTGTTCTTTGAATCCGACGAGATCTGCCAGACCTCGTACAAGGATCGCGGCGGCAAGTACCAGGGCCAGAAAGGCGTTACCCTGCCCAAGACCTGAGAAGCAGCATCGCCATGGCCGGTGGGACCCGGCTGCTGGCCGGAAAACAGCTACCAAGGGAGTGGTGAATGCAGGCTTTGATCGTGCCGGGGTTGCTGACCACGGCGAGCTATGCCGCAGCCGCGCTGCTGGGCAGCCAGCTGACCGGCAGCGTCGGCTACGGCAGCCCGATCTGGCCCGCCGCCGGCATCGCGGCGGTGATGGTGCTGCGCTACGGCCGCTGGATGATTCCGGCCGTGATGCTGGGCACCGTGCTCGGTCATCTCTTCACCGGTCTGCTGGGACAGGCCGGGGTCATGGTCAGCCTGTGTCTGGCCGCGGCGGCCGCGGCCCAGGCCACGGTGGCCTACCTGCTGCTGCGCCGGCTGCCCCTGTCGGCGGTCAGTCCGCTGTGGCTGCTGCTGCTGGTGCGCCTGATGCTCGCCGGCCCGCTCGCCTGCCTGACCGGCGCCACGCTGGCCGCGGCCAGTTTCTGGGCGTTTGGCCTGCAGCCGGTTTACCCCGGCACCGCCTGGTTCATCTGGTGGGCGGGCGACACGCTGGGGGTTCTGCTGCTGCTGCCACTGTACCTGGCATTTGAGAGCCGGCCGCTGCGCCTGCACGACGCCCTGGACCGCCGCCTGCTCGTCAACCTGCTGGTGGCGGCCACTCTGGGATTCGGCTGGACCTTCTACGCCGGCCTGCTCAAGCAGCGCGAGGCCCAGGACGCCATGGCGTCCGACGCGCGGGTCATCGCCAAGGAGATCGGCGAGGACATCGCCCGCAACCGCACCACGCTGGCCGCGTTCAGCGGCTTGTTCAAGGCCAGTGACTTTGTCGATGAGGGCGAGTTTGCCCGCTTCGCCCGCGAGATGTTTGCCAGTTCCAGCTCGGTCTATGCCGCCTTCTGGGCGGCACGCGAGCCGCGGGCGCGATCCGGGCCCGACGCCACCGCGCGGATCCGTTATGCCGAGCCACGGCTGCAGGTGGGCGTGCTGAGCGGGCTGGAACTGCACGCCCACCCGCACGTGGCCCCGGTGCTGGAAAAGGCCCGTGACAGCGGTGAGCTGGCCGCCAGTGGGCCGATGACCTGGCCCGGCCATGCGCAGCTGCCTGACACGCTGCTGATGGTGGCGCCGGTCTACCGCCACAAGCAGCTGCCCGGGAGCCTGGAGCAGCGCCGCGAGCAGCTCGCGGGCTTTACCGTGGTGGCCATGGATCTGGGCAGTCTCTCGCGCATGGGGCGTGCTGACGCGGACGAGGGCCTGCCACTGCTGGGGACGTACCTGCTGAGCGTACGGGACGCACAGAGCGGCGAAGTGCTGTACGCCGACCGTGAGCTGGAGCAGCCCTGGATACAGTTTCTGGCAGAGCAGATTCCGATCGGCTTCCTGGACCGCCAGTGGCGGCTGGACGTGGCGGCCACGCCCGAGGTGTACCTGCGACAGATGAACTGGGACTGGTGGTTCGTCTATGTGGCGGGGCAGGGCCTGTTCGCGCTCGCTGCATACTTCCTGCTGCTGCTCGGCCTGCGCGCCCGAGAGTCCGCCAGCGTGATGCAGCAGCTGGCCACCAGCCGTCGCGCCCTGGAGAGCGAGCAGGCCAGCCGCCGCCGCGCGGAGATGGAAGCCGCCAATCGCGCGCTGATCGACGATCTCACCTCGCTGCCCAATCGCGCCGGCTTCATGCGCTCCGCGCGGGAGATCCTGCACGGTGCTGCCGAGCGCCGCCAGCGGCCGGCGCTGCTGGTGATCCGCTGGGAGGACTTCTCGCACCTCGCGCACGATCTGGGCGGAGCCATGGCCGACGACGTGCTGGCGGCCCTGGCGGCTCGTATCAATGCCGCGATCCTGGCGGCCGACCTGCCGGCGCGCATCTCCGGCGCCGAGTTCTCGGTTTTGCTCAGTCCCTTCTGGCAGGGCCGCGTGGCGGACATCACCGGGCGTATCCACTCCCGTCTGATCCAGCCCATGCAGCTGGGTGAGCATCACGTGGTGCCGCGTATCCGCATCGGCTACGCCGAGGCCGATCCGCAGCTGGACCCGGAGGAGCTGCTGCGGCGTGCGCGTCTGGCGCTGGCGGCGGCGGAACAGCAGGAGCACTTCGAGCCCACCGCCTTTCACCCGGACATGCTGCGCCTGGCCAGCGAGCGGCTCGATCTGGAACAGGATGTGCGGCGGGCGGTGGATACCGAGCAGTTCGAGCTGCACTTCGAGCCGGTGGTGGAGCTGGAAACCCTGCAGGTGCTGGGTTTTGAGGCCCTGGCGCGCTGGCCGGGCGCGGCGCGCAAGCTCGGCCCCAACGTCTTCATCCCCACCATCGAGTCTCTGGGCCTTGACGATACGTTTTTCGCCTGGTCCTTGCGCAGCGCGGCGGCCCAGGTGCGCCACTGGCGTGCGCAGCGCCCGGAATACGCCCGGCTCTGGGTGGGCGTGAACGTCTCGCCGCGCCAGTTTGCGCGCCTGGACTTGGCGGCACGCGTGGCCCAGGTGCTGGAAGACCATGGCCTGCCGGGGGAGGCGCTGGTGCTGGAAGTGACCGAGGGCGGCCTGGTTACCGACAACGAATCCACCCGTCAGCTGATCCAGGAGCTGCGCCGTCTCAAGGTACGCCTGGCGATCGATGACTTCGGCACCGGGTACTCCTCACTTTCCTATCTGTCCTGGCTGCAGGCCGACATCCTCAAGATCGACCGCAGCTTCCTGCAGGATCTGGCGCAGTCCCCGAAGAAGCGCGAGATCGTGCGCGCCATTCTGGCCGTGGCGCGCGAGCTGGACATGACCGCCGTGGCGGAAGGCATCGAGACCCACGAACTGGTGGGCCTGATGTACGAGCTGGGCTGCCTGCAGGGCCAGGGCTGGCATTTTTCCCGCAGCCTCGCGCCGCAGGACGTGCTCGTCTATCTCGAGCAGCGCCTGCCCGAGATGCAGGCTCAGACCGCGAACGGCAGGGTGATCTCGTAAGTGATGCCCGGGCCCGGCACGCCGTTGCGGCCGTTGCGCTGCGAGCTCACGTACAGGCGCCGCCCGTCCGGAGAGAACGCCGGCCCGCACAGCTCACCCGAGCTGTCGCCCGGCGCCTGGACCAGCGGCAACAGGCTGCGATCCGGCAGGATCACCACCAGCTTCATGTCGCCACCGTCCTCGGCCACGAGGATGTCGCCGGTCGAGGTCATGGTGATGTTGTCCACGCCGGAGAGGATCGGCATAGGGCTGGTCGCGCGGTCGTAGATCGCCTCCACTGTCTGGCCGATCACGTCGTAGGCCCAGATGCGGTCGTCGTTCTTGGTGGAGAAGTAGACGAAATCCTCGAAGAACCACACGCCCTCGTTGCCGGAAAAGACCGTGGTCTCGGGCCGGTAGTTGTTGCGCTGCGGCTGGTCGGGGTTGAGCACGTCAAACCAGGCCACCGGCGTGGGGCCGCGCAGCGCGGCTTCGATGCCGTCCGGATCGAGGATGCCCAGGGCCTGCAGGCGGCCGTCTTCCAGTGCCGGACGCGGCGCGCCCACCGGCCAGTCGGTTTCCGAGCAGAGGAAGCGGTAGAAGCGGTCATTCCCGCCCACGTCTTCGGTTAGATAGAGCGTGCGGCGCGAGACATCGATGGCGATGGCCTCGTGGCCAAACAGCCCCAGCGCCGGCCGGGCCGTGCCCATGAGGTTGCCGCCCAGCGGGTCGCACTCGTACACCAGGCCGTCCGCCACCTCCTCGCCCGACAGCCAGGTGCCCCAGGGCGTGATGCAGCCCGAACAGTTGGTGGTGGTGTTGGTGAGGATGGCGTAGGCGTCCACCAGCGTGCCATCGGCGCTGAAACGCAGCGCCCCGGCGCCGCCCGACTGCAGGCTGCGCGGCGGCTTCAGGCCGCCGCCGGCGGTGGAACTGTCACGCGCTTCCGAGTTGGAGACGTAGATCCAGCCGCCGTCCGGCAGCGCCAGCACGCCACCGCCGTCGGGGATCACGTGCCAGAGATAGGCCGGGTTGGCGGCAACCGGCGGCTCGCCGGACACCGCCACCACGCGGGAGGTGAAACCGGCGGGCAGGCGCAGTCCGTCGGCATTGGGTTCCAGCAGCGGACCGATGTCGGCAAACTTGCTGCGCAGCGGGGTGAACACGCTGCCCGTGCCCAGATTCTGGGGATTGCCGCCGCAGGCCGTCAGGGTGCTCGCCAGCGGCACGCTGCCGGCACTGAAGAACAGATTGCGCAGAAAGTCGCGGCGCGACCAGCCCGCCTTGCGGGCCTTGACGAGTAGAGGGTGCATGGCTGAGGCCTGAAAAGGGACTGGCGCACACTAGCCAGCCCGCATGACGGCCTGATGAAGTTCCGGTGACGCCGCCACGCCGATGTGCAGGAAAAACCGCTACAGCCCGTGATGATTCAGCCGGGCGCGGCCGCACTGCGCAGGCGTGACAGCAGGCCCATCACGCGGTGGGCCACACCGATCTCCTGCGCCTCCCGCAGCTGCTCCACCACGTGGGCGACACGCAGCTGTGGCGCGGCACGCAGGTTGCGGTGGTGGCGCAGCGCGCTCATCAGATTCATGCCCAGCGGGCCGCGGCGCATCGGCTTGGGCAGCAGGCGATAGACCTGGCCCTGGTTGATCAGGCCCACGAACACGCTGACGTCCTGGAAGGGCGTGAGCACCACCGTGACGATCTCCGGATGCTGTTTCTTGAGCACCTTGAGGAAACCGGTAATGGGTTCATGCCGCACCGTCAGCTCCGAGACGATGACGCCGATCGGGTGAGCCTGGATGAGCGACAGCGCCTCGTCGAGCGAGCGAGCCCAGTGCACGGGCAGGTCGGTGCCCACCAGCTCCTGCACGATGCGCACCACCTCCGCGTCATCGTCGATCACCAGGATGGCCTCGGACGAGCTGCTCATCGCAACCGGCAGATCCGCCGCGGGCGGTGTGGTGTGCAGGGCCAGGGCGATGTCCGCGGCCTGCGCCACGGTCTGGCGCAGCTCCTCGGCGTCCCAGGGTTTGTTGACGAACCGGAAGATCTCGCCCTCGTTGACGCTGGCGACCACCGCGTCGAGTTCCGAATAGCCGGTGAGCAGAATGCGCATGCTGTGCGGCGAGCATTCGCGGATCCGCCCGAGCAGTTCCGCGCCGCGCATCTGCGGCATCTTCTGGTCCGAGACCACCACGTGCACGGTCTGCTGCCGTACCCAGTCGAGCGCCTGCCGGGGGTCGGTGGTGGTGAGCAGCTGGTAGCGGCCACGGAACAGCATGGCAAGCGAGCGCAGGATGCGTTCTTCGTCATCCACCAGCAGCAGGGTTTTCTGGGGTTCCATGTTCAGACGGCCTCCTGCATGACGGGCTTGAGCGGCAGGCTGACGAGAAATTTCGTGCCCTGTCCGGGTTTGGAAACCACCTGGATGCTGCCGCCGTGCGCCTGGATGATCTGGTAGCTGATCGACAGACCCAGACCCGTCCCGTGCCCCACCGGCTTGGTGGTGAAAAACGGATCGAAGATCTTCTGCAGGTGCTCAGGGGCGATGCCCTTGCCGTTGTCCTGCACGCTGATGCGTGCCCAGTCGCCGTCGGCCTCGGTCTTGAGCAGCAGCTTGCCCTGATCGTGTTCGATGGCCTGCACGCCGTTGGTGATCAGGTTGAGCAATACCTGATTGATCTGGGAGGGCGAGCAGCTGACCAGGGGCAGCTCGCCGTAACGCCTGATGACGCTGACGCGGCCCTTGATCAGGTTGTTGGCGATGCTGAGCGTCTGGTCGAGACAGTCGTTGAGAGAGACGGCCGCCACGCGCGACTGGTCCAGCCGCGAGAAATTGCGCAGGTTGATGACCAGATCCTTGATCTGGTCCACGCCGAACAGGGTGTCTTTGAAGAGCGCCGCAGTCTCGTCGAGCAGGCCGGCGGCGACGATCTCCCCGGACAGCGCTGCGGTCTTGCCGAGCTGGGCATTGAGCTGCTGTTCGTCGGCCCCGTCGTCCACCAGCATGCGGCCCAGGCTGTGATACTGCCGAAGTGCCTCCGCCACCTGGCCGAACACGCCCTGCGCCATCTCCACGTTGTTGCGCACGTAGCCCAGCGGCGTGTTGATCTCGTGAGCGACGCCCGCGACCATCTGACCGAGCGAGGCCATTTTCTCGTTCTGCACCAGCGCGGCCTGCGAGCTCTTGAGCTGGTTGAAGGCCTCGCTGAGCTGCCGGGTGGAAGCCGCGACCCGCTCGCGCAGCAGGCGCAGCAGGTCGAGCACCACGCCCATGCCGGCATAGCGGCCGTCTTCGACCATGATGAAGTCCTCGGTCAGCGGCGAACCGATCTGTGCGGTGATGTACTGCGCCGCCGCTTCCAGCGGGCTGCTCAGATCCACGATCAGCGGCTGCGTGTTCATCACCTGCGAGACCGGCCGCTGGCCGAAGATCTCGCGCCCGAAGCGGCGCAGGAAAATGCCGTTCAGGACATGGCGGCTGATGGTGCCGACCGGCCGCTCCTGCTCGACCACCGGCAGGCACAGCATCTGCGCGTATTCCGGCTGCAGGAACAGATCCGCCGCCTCGTCGACGGGGGTCTCGGGCGGGATCGCGCCGATCGGCAGCCGCAGGCCGGCCAGCTCGGATGGACTCAGGAGCGCGGGGGCATTCATAGGAGCGCGCAGCCTAGACGCGGCATGTGAACGCCGCGTGGCAGCTCCGTGACGCCCGGGTCTCAGCCGGCGAGGGTGCCGGCCTGGTAGTCGGCGAGCGCCTGCTCGATCTCCTCGCGGGTATTCATCACGAACGGGCCGTACTGCACCACCGGCTCGCGCAGCGGGCGCGCGGCGAGCACCAGCAGGCGCGCACCGGCAGCGCCGGCGCGCAGCGATACGGCGGCGCCTTCGCCCAGCACGCTGACGGCGCGGGCCCGCAGCGGGGTGTCCTGGCTGTGCGCCGCGCCCTCGTACAGATACACGAAGGCGCTGTGGCCCACGGGCAGGGGCAGCGTATGGCGGGCGCCGGGGTCCAGGTGCAGATCGGCGTAGAGCGGCTGCGTGGCCGGTGTGCCCATCAGCTGGTCCACCGCGCCCAGGGTCTGCTCCACCTGGCCGGCAATGAGGCGCAGGCGCACGCCGTCGGCGCCGCGCTCCGGGATCGCCGCCGCGGGGATGTCGCGATAGCGGGCGGCCTGCAGCTTGTCGGCGGCGGGGAGATTGAGCCAGAGCTGGAAGCCGCGCATGCGCCCCGCGGTCTGCTGCGGCATTTCCTCGTGGATGATGCCGCGCCCGGCGGTCATCCACTGCACGCCGCCAGGGCCCAGATCACCGGTATTGCCGAGATGATCACGGTGCCGCATGTGCCCGTCGAGCATGTAGGTGATGGTCTCGAAGCCGCGGTGCGGATGTGGCGGGAAGCCGGCGAGGTAATCGGCCGGATCGTCGCTGTAGAACTCGTCGAGCATCAGGAAGGGGTCGAGCCGCAGGGCGGGGCTGGCGCCCAGCGAACGCAACAGGCGCACGCCGGCGCCGTCGGAGGCGGGCTGTCCGGGGATGACGCGGGTGACGGGGCGCAGGTCGGTCATATCCCTGCAATCTGGGGTGTCCAGGCTGCTTTTAAAGGCCCTTGCGCCTCCCTGCGGCGGCGGTCTGCCGTCGTGCCTGCCCGGCCTGCGCCGGGCCTTTTTATTCAGCGTGCGCTGCGCGGACGGCCCCAGGGACTGGGCGCGGGTTCGGCCGCAGTATCCGCCGGGGTCTGCGCCACCGGCAGGCCGGCGGGATCATGGCGGATCGCCCAGCAGCGGTGCGCGGGCGGGGGGCGCTTGAAATCCTCGTCGAGCGTCTGCGCGGTGATGTCCTGCGCCACGCAGCCGGCGAGCGCTTCGGCGTCGAGCTTGAAGCCGCGACGATTGGTGGAGAAGTACAGCGTACCGCCGGGCGCCAGCAGGCGCAGGGCGTGGCGGATCAGCTCGGCATGATCGCGCTGGGTATCGAGCGTGCCCTCCATCTTCTTCGAGTTGGAGAAGGTGGGCGGGTCGCAGAAGATCAGATCAAACTGCGGCGGGCGGGATTTTTCCGCCTGCTCGCGCAGCCATTCGCGGCAGTCGGCGCGGAACAGGCGGTGCGGGTTGTGCTCGCTGGAGCGGCGCGTCTCGTCCAGTGGGCTGTGGCCATTGAGGCTGAGGTTGCGCTGCGCCCAGTCCAGATAGGTGTTCGACAGGTCCACCGAGACGCTGCTCGCCGCGCCGCCCACCGCGGCATGCGCGGTGGCGGTGCCGGTGTAGCAGAACAGGTTGAGAAAGCGCTTGCCCGAGGCCTCCTGCTGGATACGCAGGCGGATGGGCCGGTGGTCGAGGAACAGGCCGGTATCCAGGTAATCGTCCAGGTTCACCCACAGCTTCACGCCGTGCTCGCTGACCGGATGGAAGCGCGCCTGCTCGCCCAGGCGCTGGTACTGGGCGGTGCCCTTCTGCGCGCGGCGTACCTTGAAGTGCAGATGCGTGGCAGGCACCTGCAGCACGCTCTGCAGCTGGGTCAGCGCCTGGCGCAGACGCTTCTCGGCCTTGATCGGATCAATGCTCTTGGGCGCGGCATATTCCTGCACGTGCAGGCGCAGCTCGGGGGTGTGGTACACGTCCACTGCGACTGCGTAGTCGGGCAGGTCGGCGTCGTAGAGCCGGTAGTTGCTCACGCCGCTGCGCTGCGCCCACTTGCCCAGGTGCCGCAGGTTCTTCTGCAGGCGGTTGGCGAAGTCCTCGCCACCGCTCACGGCCGGGGCTGCGGCCGCGCTGGCCGGGCGCGGGGCAATGTCGAAGTTGAGCAGCTTGCAGGGCAGGGCGCCGTTGTACAGCGCGTGCATGGATGCGGCCCGCAGGCCCAGACGTGGTGCGAGGTCCGGGCGGCCGGTGAACACCGACGCCCGCCAGCCCGGAAACTGCTGGATCAGCCGGCTGCCGAACAGTGAATAGAGCTTGATCAGATCCGCCTCGTTGCCCAGCCGCTCTCCGTAGGGCGGGTTGCAGATCAGCAGCCCGGCGCGCTCGCCGGGTGGTTCGAGCTGGGTGGCATCTCCGGCCTGCCAGTCGATGGCCTCCGCCAGCCCGGCACGCTCGGCATTGCGGCGCGCGGCGCGCAGGGCGGTCGGGTCCAGATCCCGGCCGTACAGGGGCGGCAGTTGCGCGCGCCCGGCGCGGGCGCGGGTCTCGGCCTCGCGGCGCAGGTCTTGCCACAGCGCGCTCTGGTGGCCCAGCCAGGATTCGAAGCCGAAGCGCGGGCGCTGCAGGCCGGGGGCGATGTCGGCCGCCATCAGCGCGCCCTCGATCAGCAGCGTGCCGGAGCCGCACATCGGGTCCAGCAGCGGCTGGCCCTCGGCGGCGCGCTGCGGCCAGCCGGCGCGTACCAGCAGGGCAGCGGCGAGGTTCTCCTTGAGCGGCGCCTGGACCCGGTCGCTGCGGTAGCCGCGCCGGTGCAGCGAGTCGCCGGCCAGGTCGAGGCTCAGCGTGGCGTGCTGCCGTTCCAGGTGCAGATGCACGCGCAGGCCGGGCGATTCCAGGTCCACGCTGGGCCGCTCGCCGCAGTGCGCGCGAAAGGCGTCGGCGATGGCGTCCTTCACCTTCAGGCCGGCGTAGTGCGTGTGGGTCACGGCCGGCGAGTGGCCCGCCACCTCGATGGCGAAGGTGGTGCCCACGTCAAACAGGGCCGGCCAGTCCACGCCCCGTGCGGCGGCATAGAGCGCGTCGGCGTCGGCCAGCTCGAAGCGCTGCAGCGGCAGCAGCACCCGGCTCGCCAGACGCGACCACAGGCAGGCGCGGTAAGCGGCGGCCAGATCCGCGGTGACGGCCACGCCGCCCGGCCGCTCGCGCGCCGCGCCGGCGCCCAGGCGCTGCAGCTCGGCGGCGAGCAGGGGTTCCACGCCGCGCGGGCAGGTGGCGAACAGGGACAGTGCGGACATGCCGCCATTATCGCTGTTTGTGTGAGCGCGCTCCCGCGCGGGGCGACGCAGGCGGTTTGGCCGTGCAGATCCAGATGTTATTAAATATATAATAATAAATATATAAATTATTTATAAATCTCTTTCCTTGAAGCGGGTATTGTCAGGTATTCGCTGCGACTGGCGTCGCCCGGGCCTTCCCGCGGGCGCAGTCGTACGGACTGGATGAGTTCGTCATTGATACTGATGGAGAGCAGGGAGTTGTCCTTCTCCAGCGGCGAGGTATAGCGGCAGCACAGGCCCAGCGGGACGCGGACGCTTACCGTACAGCGGAGCCGTGCCAGACCGCCCTGCCTGCAGATGGAAGGCCAGAGGCAGGGCGCACAAAAGTGGTGGTGATAGGTGGATTTGAACCACCGACCTCAGCATTATGAGTGCCGCGCTCTAACCAACTGAGCTATATCACCAGGGGTCGCGGAGGGCGCGCAGTTTAAGGAAAAGCGGCCGCTACGTCGAGATGCCGGCCGGCGTGGGCGGGTAGAGATATTGGCGCGTCAGCGGCAGGCGCGTGAGCGAGCGGCTGAGCTGCAGCTGGAACACCGCGAGCCCGCCCCAGCGAAATGCCGCTTCAGAGCCCTGCAGGTAGAACGTCCACATGCGGCAGAAGCGCTCGCCCAGCCGGGCGGCGATGGCCGGCCGTGCGGCCTGGAAGCGGGCGTTCCAGGCGGCCAGGGTCTGGGCATAGTGCAGGCGCCAGACTTCCAGATCGCAGAGGATCAGGCCGCTGTGTTCCACGGCCGGCAGCACTTCCGACGCCGCCGGGATATAGCCACCGGGAAAGATGTAGCGGCGGATCCACGGGTTGCAGCCGTCGGGTGGAGTGCTGCGGCCGATGCTGTGGATCAGCGCCACGCCCTCGGGGGCGAGCAGCTCCTGCACCCGGCTGAAGTAGCGCCGGTACTGCGGCCGGCCGACGTGCTCGAACATGCCGACGCTGACCACCGCGTCGAACCGGCCCTGCACGCTGCGGTAGTCATTGAGCTCGAAGCGTACCCGGTCTGCCAGGCCTGCCGACTCGGCGCGCTGACGGGCCACGCGCAGCTGCTCCTGCGAGAGGGTGATGCCGGTGACCCGGACGCCGTGTTCGCGCGCCAGAAACAGTGCCAGGCTGCCCCAGCCGCTGCCGATGTCCAGCACGCTGGCGCCCGGAGACAGGTTCAGCTTGCGGGCGATCAGCGCGCACTTGGCCTGCTGCGCCTGCTCCAGGCTGAGCTGCGGCTGGGCGAAGTAGGCGCAGGAATAATGCAGGTCGGCATCGAGAAACTGCCGGTACAGGGTTTCGTCCAGATCGTAGTGGTGGGCGACGTTGCGGCGCGCCCGCCAGGGCGTGTTGATCTCGCTGATCCAGGCCGCGGCCTTGCGCAGTGGGCGCCAGGGGCTGCGGCTCTGGGTGGCCTCCAGGTTGCGCAGGCAGACTTCGAGTACCGCCAGCAGGTCGCCGCCGGCCGGTTCCCAGCCACCCTCCATGTAGGTTTCACCGAAGGACAGCCGCGGATTGCGCAGCAGGCGCCAGAGACTGGCGGTATCGCGGATCTGCATGCGTGCCCGTGGCTCGCCGCGCCCCAGCCGCCACACGCGCCCACCCGCCACGGCCAGTTCCAGCGTGCCGCGGGTGTAGTGCCGGCCGAGCAGATCCAGTAGGCGCTGCATGGCCGGATTATAGGCCCGCCCCGCGCCCCGACAAGCGCGGCGGCCGGGCTCAGACGTTGAAGCGGAAGTGCATGACATCGCCTTCCTGGACGATGTACTCCTTGCCTTCCAGGCGCAGGCGGCCGGCTTCCTTGGCGCCCGCCTCGCCCTGGTACTGGATGTAGTCGGCGTAGCCGATGACTTCGGCCTTGATGAAGCCGCGCTCGAAATCGGTGTGGATCACGCCCGCGGCCTGCGGCGCGGTGGCGCCGACCTTGACGGTCCAGGCGCGGACTTCCTGCGGGCCCGCGGTGAAGTAGGTCTGCAGGCCGAGCAGGCCGTAGGCGGCGCGGATCACGCGGTTCAGGCCCGGCTCCTCCAGGCCCAGATCCTTGAGGAATTCCTGGCGGTCGGCCTCGTCGAGCTGGGCGATCTCGGCTTCCATCGCCGCGCACACCGGCACCACCTGCGCGCCCTCCCTCCGGGCGTAGGACTGCACCTGGCTGAGGAAGGCGTTGCCGTTCTTCAGCCCGGCCTCGTCCACGTTGGCGATGTACAGCGCCGGCTTGGCGGTGATGAGGTGGTACTCGCGCAGCGCGAGTCTTTCCTCCGCGCCCAGGTCCATGGCGCGCACCGGCGCGCCGGTATCCAGGTGCGCCTGCACGCGCTTGAGGAATTCATGACGGGCGATGGCGTCCTTGGCCCCGGTCTTGGCCGCGCGTGCCGCGCGCTCGGCGCCCTTGGTCACGGTGTCGAGGTCAGCGAGCGCCAGCTCGGTATTGATGATCTCGATGTCGCGGATCGGGTCCACGCCGCCGGCCACGTGGATCACGTCGTCATCCTGGAAGCAGCGGGTGACGTGGGCGATGGCGTCGGTCTCGCGGATGTGCGCGAGGAACTGGTTGCCCAGGCCCTCGCCCTTCGACGCGCCCGCCACCAGGCCGGCGATGTCCACGAACTCCACGCTCGCCGGCAGCACGCGCTGCGGCTTGACGATGGCGGCCAGCGCGCCCAGGCGTGCGTCCGGCACGCCGACCACGCCGACGTTGGGATCAATGGTGCAGAACGGGTAGTTCTCCGCCGCGATCTGCGCCTTGGTCAGCGCGTTGAACAGGGTGGACTTGCCGACATTGGGCAGGCCGACGATGCCGCATTGAATTCCCATCTCGCGTGTTCTCCAGCAGGGCGCGCATTATGCCTGCGTATGCAGGCGGGTCATGGCTTTTTCCAGCGATTCCCCCAGCCAGACCGGCAGCGCCGCCTCGGCCTGTTCCAGCGCCTGGTGGATGCGGGTCTCGTCCTCGCGCGCGGCGCGCCCCAGCACGTAGGGCAGCACCAGATTCTTGTCGCCGGGGTGGCCGATCCCGATGCGCAGACGCAGGTACTGATCGCCCAGGTGGCGGTGGATGTCGCGCAGGCCGTTGTGTCCGCCGTGCCCGCCGGCGCGCTTGAGCCGCACGCTGCCGGCAGGCAGGTCCAGCTCGTCATGTGCAACCAGGATCTGTTCGGGCGCCAGCTTGTAGAACGCCGCCAGCGCCTGCACCGCCTGACCGCTGTGATTCATGAAGGTGCCCGGCTTGAGCACCAGCAGATCCTGGCCGGCGATCTGCACCCGTGCCAGCTCGCCGTGAAAGCGCGATTCGCTGCGCAGCACCGCGCGCTGTGACGCGCACACCCGGTCGGCAAACCAGTAGCCGGCGTTGTGGCGGGTCTGCGCGTACTCGGCGCCGGGGTTCCCCAGGCCGATCAGGGCGTACAGCGGGTTCGGCATCTCAACGGTCCCAAAAGAGGAAGGCCGCCGGAGGCGGCCTTCGCATGCGGCGTCCGGTCCCGGCGCGGCGCCTGCGGGTGGCAGGGGCTGCGCCGGGCACGGGCAGCTTACTTCTTCTTGTCGTCCTTCTTGCCGCCCTCGGCTGCCGGCGCAGCTGCCGGGGCTTTCTGGTTGGCGGCGGGGACTTCGGCCGATGCGGCTTCGCCTTCCTCGGCAGCGGCCACCGGCTCTTCTTCCTCGACCACGCGCGGCAGGTGGATCACCACCACGCTGGCGTCGTTGTCGTGCTTGAGTTCCACCAGGGTCACGCCTTCCGGCACCTGGAGCTGGGAGAGGTGGATGGCATGGCCCAGTTCCAGCGTGGACAGATCCACTTCAATGTATTCCGGCAGGTCCTTGGGCAGGCACTCGACTTCCACCTGGTTGAGGTGGTGCTCGACCATGCCGCCGGCGGTCTTCACGCCCGGCGCCACATCGGCGCCCTTGAAGTGCAGCGGCACCTGCATGCGCAGCAGCTTGTCCGCTTCCACGCGCAGCAGGTCCAGATGCAGGATCTGGTCCTTCACCGGGTGGCGATGGAGATCCTTGAGCACGGCCTGCTCGGGCTTGCCGCCCAGGTTCACGGTCAGGATGTGGGAGTAGAACGCCTCGGTCTTCAGATGCTTCCACAGTTCATTGTGGTTGATCGTGAGGGGCGTGGGCTGACCCTTGCCACCGTAGAGGATGGCGGGCACCTGGCCCGTGCGACGCAGGCGGCGGCTCGCACCCTTGCCCTGGTCAGCGCGGACTTCGGCGTTGACGATAAAGTTTTCTTTCATGGGATTCTCTCAATGTAAAACACGCAGAATTCCGCCCGCGACCAGGCGGAAAGGGCGCGCATTCTAATCCAAAGCCGGGAATTTGGGTAAAACGGCCCTGGCGGGGGCCGGTGCCGGGCTCAGTCGATATACAGCGAGCTGACCGATTCTTCCGCGCTGACGCGGCGGATGGTCTCGGCCAGCAGCCCGCCGATGGAGAGCTGGCGGATGGTCGGGCACTTAGCCGCGGCCTCGGAGAGGGGGATGGTGTCGGTGACCACGATCTGGTCGAGGTCGGAATGGCTGAGGTTGGTGATCGCCGGGCCGGAGAACACCGGGTGGGTGATGTAGGCCACCACCTTGATGGCCCCGGCTTCCTTGAGCGCGCTGGCCGCCTTGCACAGGGTGCCGGCGGTATCCACCATGTCATCCACCAGCACGCAGGTGCGGCCTTCCACGTCGCCGATGATGTTCATCACCTTGGCCTCGTTGGCCTTGGGGCGGCGTTTGTCGATGATCGCCAGGTCGGCGTCGTCCAGGCGTTTGGCCACCGCGCGGGCGCGCACCACGCCGCCCACGTCCGGCGAGACCACGATGAGGTTCTTGTAGTTCTGCCGCCAGATGTCGCCCAGCAGCACCGGGCTGGCGTAGACGTTGTCCACCGGAATGTCGAAAAAGCCCTGGATCTGGTCGGCGTGCAGGTCCACGGTGAGCACGCGGTCGGCGCCGCATTCGCCGATCATGTCGGCCACCACCTTGGCCGAGATCGGCACGCGAGTGGAGCGCGGGCGGCGGTCCTGGCGCGCGTAGCCGAAGTAGGGGATGACCGCGGTGATGCGCGAGGCCGAGGCGCGCTTGAGCGCGTCGAGCATCATCAGCAGTTCCATCACGTTGTCATTGGTCGGCGCGCAGGTGGGCTGGATGACGAAGACATCCTTGCCGCGCACGTTTTCCAGGATCTCGATCTGTACCTCGCCGTCGGAGAAGCGGCCCACGGTCGCCTGTCCCAGCGGCCGCTTCAGATAGTTGGCGATGTCCTGGGCGAGCTTGGGGTTGGCATTGCCGGCGAACAGCATCAACTTGGATTCGGCCATCACATGGATTCCTGGTTGCTGGGCACTACAAACAGGCCGCGCGGCCTGATCTGGCTGGAGTTCCGGGCAGGCCCGGGGCATGTTGAATTGGCTGGGGCGGATGGATTCGAACCACCGAATGGCGGGATCAAAACCCGCTGCCTTACCACTTGGCGACGCCCCAACAGCAAGTTGTTCTGACCTCTCCCTTCAGAGGCCGCGCATTATAGCCGCCAGCGCCGACTGATTCAGCCCCCGCGCCACCACGCTGCGATGTTCCGCGGGCGCTCGCGCGGCGATCTCGCGTGCTCGCCGCTCGCCGTGCTCGCCGCTGCCGGTGTCCAGGAACACGCAGGCGCCGGTGCCCGACATGCGCGCAGGGCCGTGCCCGCGCAACCAGTCCAGCGCCGCCGCGACTGCCGGGAAGCGGGCGCAGGTCACCGGCTCGCAGTCGTTGCCCGCGTGCCCGGCCTGATAGTCCGCCAGGGTGATGCGCGGATGGTCGCGCCGCAGTTCGGGCGCGGCAAAGATCGGTCCGGTGGCGACCTGCACCGGCGGCAGCAGCAGCACGTACCAGGGTTCCGGCAGCGTCACCGGCGCCAGCCGCTCGCCCACACCCTCGGCCCACGCCGCCTGGCCGCGCACGAAGACCGGGACATCCGCGCCCAGCTCCAGGCCGATGCTGGCGAGCTCGTCCGGCGTCAGGCACAGATCCCAGATGCGGTTCAGCGCCACCAGCGTGGTGGCCGCGTTGCTGGAGCCGCCGCCCAGCCCGGCGCCCAGCGGTATGCGCTTGTCCACCCGGATCTCGGCGCCGATCGCCACGCCGCTGCGCTGCTGCAGTCGCTGCGCGGCGCGGTACACCAGATCGGTTTCGGGCGGGATGTCCGGCAGCGGGCTGAGCAGCCGGATCTGCCCGTCACCGCGCGGGCGGAAGTAGATGTGGTCGGCGAGGTCGAGGAACTGGAACAGGGTCTGCAGGCTGTGATAGCCGTCGGCACGCCGGCCGGTCACGTGCAGGAACAGGTTGAGCTTGGCCGGCGCCGGCCAGCCAAAGTCGGGGCTGAAGGGACCGGGCTGGTGCGTGGCGCTGGCCTGGCTCATGGGCTGCGCGGTTCCAGCTGCTCCCAGCGGTCGGCGAGCAGGATCACGGCGGTTTCGCCATTGACCGCCTGCAGGCGCCGCGGCAAAGCCGGGCGGCCGGCGTGATACTCGGTCAGGTCCACGGTCCAGCCGTCCTGTTCCAGGCGCAGGGCGCGGCCCTGTTCATCCAGCAGCACGCGCGCGCGGCTGCCCGGCGCGGGCAGGCCCAGCGCCCAGTAGCGCAGCGCCGCCAGCGGCAGCCGCCAGCCGTAGATCTGTTCGAGGTCGGTTTCCGGATCGGTGCTGATCCACTCGCCGTCGCGGCTGCTCACCCGTACCTGCTGCAGGTCGCCGCTCAGGCGCACGGCGCCGGCGCCGAAGGGGCCGGAGAGGCGGATATCGAAGCGCTCGCCCGCAAACTGCCGCCACAGCAGGTCCCCCTTGAGCGCCAGCACCCCGCGGTTGGCGATGCGGCCGCTGAGGGTGAACTGCTCCACCGTCTGCAGCTGGTCCTGGTGCACGGCCCACAGTCTTTCCGCCTGCGCGCTGTTGCCGGTGTCGCGCGTGGCCGGGGCAAAAGCCGCACAGCCGCCGAGCAGCAGGGCCGCGCCCAGGGCGGGGAGGGTTTTCACGGGCCCAGCCGTTCCACGGTTTCCCTGAGCACCGGGTGGCGGGGATCCTTCTGCAGGGCCTGCGCCCAGATCGCGCGCGCGCGGTCCTGTTCGCCCAGGCTCCACAGCACTTCGCCCAGATGCGCGGCGACTTCCGGATCGGGGAAGCGGGCGTAGGCGCGCTCCAGCCAGCCCAGCGCCAGGCGCGGCTCGCCCAGCTTGAAGTGCACCCAGCCCATGCTGTCGATCACCGCCGGGTCCTCCGGCTGCAGCGCCAGCGCGCGGCTCACCAGCGATTTGGCCTCGGCGTAGCGGCGGGTGTGCACGGTGAGCATGTAGCCCAGGGCGTTGAGCGCGCGGGCGTCATCGGGGTTGAGGCGGATCAAGGTGCGCAGGTCGGTCTCGGCGGCGTCGATGCGGCCCAGCCGCTCGTAGGCCAGCGAGCGGCCATAGAGCAGGTCCGGGTCCTCGGGAAAGCGCTCCAGCGCCTCGCCGTAGAGCTCCAGGGCGGTGCTGCTGCGCTCGGCCTCCAGCAGCATCTCGCCTTCCGCGATGTAGAAACGCTGGCGGAACTGCGGCAGCTGGTAGCGCAGCTGGGCCATGATCTCGCGCCCCTCGTCCACGCGGCCGAGCCGGGTCAGCACGTGGGCGCGGCGCAGCGTGGCGTCGAGCCCCGTCGGGCCGCGCAGTACGCCGCTGTAATAGGCCAGTGCCGCTTCCAGATCGCCCTCGTTCTCGGCCAGGCGGCCGAGCTGCAGCGCGGCTTCCTGCGTGCGCTCGGTCTTGAGCAGGGGGGTGAGCAGGCGCCGCGCCTCGGCCACGTCGCCGTCGTTCGCCGCCATCACCCCCAGGGTGTAGCGGCTGTCCACATCCTGCGGATCGTGCTGCAGGGCCAGTTGCAGCTGCGCGCGTGCCGGCTCGCGCGCGCCGGCCTCGATCAGCAGCCGCGCCAGCCCGAGGCGGATCGCGGCGGTGTTCTGTCGCGCCGCGGCATTGCCGCGCAGCAGCGATTCCACCCGCTGGCCGGCATCCTCGATGCGGCCCTCCCGCACCAGGATGCCCGCCAGCAGCAGATCGTGCTCGTAGTTGTCGGGCTCCAGCCGCACCGCCTCCTGCGCGGCCCGGGCGGCGGGTTCCAGCCGGTTGAAGCGCAGCGCCAGCAGGCCGGCGGCGTGATGCGCCGCCGCGTTCTGCGGCCACTGGGCGAGCAGGTTGCCCATCACCGCCAGCGCCGCTTCCTGCTCGGCGGGCGTGGCATTGGCGAGCAGCTGCCCCACGTGGCGGAAGCCGTCGGCCACCCCGCCGGCATGGCCGCTGATGATCGCCGCGCACTGCTCGATGGTCGGCCCCAGCTCGCCGCGGCGAAGATGGAGGCGGGCCAGCACTTCGCGCGGTTCCAGCGCGCGCGGTTCCAGGGTCTGCCAGCGCTGTGCGGCCTGCAGGGAAAGCGTCGCGTCTTCCGCGCTCAGCGCCAGCTGGGTGGCGCGTGCCGCCAGATCACCGTCCGGCACCGCATCCAGTGCGCGCAGGAACGCCGCGGCGGCCGGCCCCGGCTGCCCGCGCGCGGCGGCCATCTCGCCGGTGAGGATGTGATAGCGGGGGTCATCCTCCACCTGCAGTGGCGGCAGCGAGACGGTCTCCACGGCGGCCGGCGGACTGCCGGCCGGGCGCAGGGCGCAGCCGCCGAGCAGCAGCAGGGCGGCGAGGCCGCAGGGGAGTAGCGCGGTCGATCGGGTCATCACGTCACGGGTATCCTGCCGGGCGGCTGCAGTGGTTCATACAAGCAGACTGCCTAGGCTAGCACGCGGTTCCGGTGGTTTTTTAAAAATACAATAATATTATAAATATTAATAAATAAAAACGTCCCGTTCCGGCTCCAGACCTTCATTGCGCTTGTCCGCCGAGCCTGTGCTGACCGACAATAGCGCGAGTCTCCACCGGCAGCCCCATGGCCCTCATCACGCTCGGCCTGAGCCACCACAACGCACCCCTGATCGCGCGCGAGCGCCTGGCCTTTGCCGAGGCCGAACTGCCCGCTGCGCTGCAGCGGCTGCGTGCCCTGCCGGGCGTGGACGAGGCGGCGATCCTGTCCACCTGCAACCGTACCGAGATCATGGCGGTGACCCAGGACACGGACGACGCGCTGCTGCGCCAGTGGTGGCAGCGCGAGCGCGGCGCGCCGCAGCTGCCGGAGCATTACCTCTACAGCCACCGTGACCTGGGCAGCGTGCAGCATTCCCTGCGCGTGGCCTCGGGCCTGGATTCGATGGTCATCGGCGAACCGCAGATCCTCGGCCAGATGAAGCAATCCTTTGCGCTCGCCAGCCAGGCGCACGCGCTCGGCCCGGTGCTGTCGCGGCTGTTCCAGCACGCTTTCTCGGTGGCCAAGCTGGTGCGCAGTACCACCCAGGTGGGTGCACATCCGGTTTCGGTGGCCTACGCCGCCGTGCAGATGGCACGGCGCATCTTCAGTGACCTGTCGCAGCAGACCGCGCTGCTGATCGGCGCCGGCGAGATGATCACGCTGGTGGCAAGGCATCTGCGCCAGCAGGGCGTGGGCCGCATCATCGTGGCCAACCGCAGCCTGGAGCGTGCGGAGAAACTGGCCCGCGAGGCGGGCGGTTACGCCATCAGCCTCGACGACCTGGCCGCCCACCTGTCGCAGGCCGATCTGCTGGTCTCCTCCACCGCCGCGCGCGGCTTCGTGCTCGAGCAGGACCTCTACAGTCGCGCCATCCGCACCCGCCGCCGCAAGCCGGTATTCATGATCGACCTGGCGGTGCCGCGCGACCTCGACCCGGCGATCGGCGAGCTGGAGGATGTGTTTCTTTACACCATCGATGACCTGCGCCACGTGGTGGAACAGAACATGAAACTGCGCGAGGACGCGGCCCTGCAGGCCAGCGCGCTGATCGAAGTGCACGCCCGCGAGTTCTCGCGCTGGCTGGAATCGCGCGACGCGGCCGCCACCATCCGCGCCCTGCGCGAGCGCGCCCGTGCGCAGCGGGACGAGGTGCTGGACAAGGCGCGCCGCCGGCTCGCCGCCGGCGAGTCGCCGGAAGCCGTGCTGGGGTTCCTGGCCGATACGCTGAGCAACAAGCTGCTGCATACGCCGTCGAGCACCCTGCGGCAGGCCACGGCGGTCGAGCAGGCGCTGCTGCTCAGCGCCGCGCGCAAACTCTTCGATCTTCCGGAAGAATAGCGGCCCCTCCCGCTGCCGCCGTGTCACGGCGGCGCATCCGGCTTGCCCATGAAACCCAGCCTACTCAACAAACTCCAGCAGATGGCCGAGCGGCGCGAGGAGATTGCGCAGGAGCTGTCGGACCCGGCGGTGATCGCCGATACCGACCGGTTTCGCCGCCTGTCGCAGGAATACGCGCAGCTGGGCCCGCTGAGCGAGGGCCTGGCCCGCTATCAGCAGGCGGCGCGCGAATGCGATGGCCTGCTGGCCCTGCGCGGCGACCCCGACCCGGACCTGCGTGTGCTGGCCGACGCCGATCTGCCCGCCGCCCAGGCACGGCTGGCACAGTCCGAGGCCGAGCTGCAGGCTTTTCTGGTCCCCCGCGATCCGCTCGACGCCAGTAACGTGTTCCTGGAGATCCGCGCCGGCACCGGCGGCGACGAGGCGGCGATCTTCGCCGGTGACCTGTTTCGCATGTACGGCAAGTACGCGGAAGCACAGGGCTGGGAGCTGGAACTGCTGTCCGCCAGCGAGGGCGAGCACGGCGGCTACAAGGAAGTGATCTCGCGCGTCATCGGCTTCGGCGCCTACTCGCGGCTGAAGTTCGAAAGCGGCGCCCACCGCGTGCAGCGCGTGCCCGCCACCGAGGCGCAGGGCCGCATCCATACCTCGGCTGCCACGGTGGCGGTGATGCCGGAGGTGGAGCCCACCCAGTACGAGATCAACCCGGCGGATCTGAAGTTCGACACCTTCCGTTCCTCCGGCGCGGGCGGCCAGCACGTCAACAAGACCGAGTCGGCGATCCGCGTCACCCATCTGCCCACCGGCGTGGTGGTGGAGTGCCAGGAAGAGCGCAGCCAGCACAAGAACCGCGCCCGGGCCATCGCCCTGCTGGCGTCCCGGCTGGCCGACGCGCAGCGCCAGCAGCAGGACCGCGAGCGCGCCGCCACGCGCAAGAGCCTGGTCGGCTCCGGCGATCGTTCCGAGCGCATCCGCACCTACAATTTTCCGCAGGGCCGGGTCACCGATCACCGCATCAATCTCACCCTCTACCAGCTGGAGCGGATCGTGCAGGGCGATCTCGATCCGGTGATCCAGCCCCTGCTCGCCGAGCACCAGGCCGCGCTGCTGGCAGAGGCCGGCGGGTGACGGTCGTTGAGGCGCTGGGACAGGCCATCACGCAGTTGCAGGCGGCCAGCGACAGTCCGCGCGCCGACGCCGAGTGGCTGCTCGCGCACGCCACCGGCCGCAGCCGCGCCCAGCTGCTGGCGCGGCCGGAATCCGTGCTGGCAGAGGTCGAGCACCGCGTCTTTGCTCAGGCCATCACGCAGCGCGCGCAGGGCGTGCCGGTGGCCTATCTGCTGGGCGAACAGGGGTTCTGGAGCTTGTCACTGCAGGTCACGCCAGCGGTGCTGATCCCGCGTCCGGAGACCGAGGGCCTGGTGGCCTGGGCGCTGGAGCATCTGCCGGTGGCGCATCCCGTGGTCCTGGCCGACCTGGGCACCGGCAGTGGCGCCATCGCCCTGGCGCTGGCGCAGGAACGCCCGCTGGCGGAGGTCCACGCCGTGGAGAATTCCGCCGCCGCCCTGGCGGTGGCGCGCGCCAATGCACAGCGGCTGGGTCTGGGTGGCGTGCGCTTCGTGGAAGCGGATTTTCTGCGCTGGCTGGCATCTGCGCGCGGGCTGGACCTGATCGTCTCCAACCCGCCCTACATCGCCGCCGGCGACGCCCATCTGGCCGCGCTGCGTCATGAGCCCGCCGCCGCGCTGGTGGCCGGCCCCGATGGCCTGGCCTGCCTGCGGGGCCTGATCGCCGCCGCCCCCCTCAGCCTGCGCCGCGGTGGCCGCCTGCTGCTGGAGCACGGATATGATCAGGGGCCGCCGGTGCGCGCGCTGCTGGCCGCCGCCGGGTTCAGGGACATACAGACGCGCCGCGACCTGGCTGGGCACGAGCGCCTCAGCGGCGGTACGCTGGCGTGAACCCTCCTTGCCCCCCGATGCGCCGCGCGCCGGCCTGCCCATGAAAGAGCCCGACCTGATCCTCCCGCGCCGCCTGGCGATCCAGCTCCTGCACGAGGCGCATATTGCCGCGCCAGAGCCGATCCATGGCTGGGTGCTCGCCGCGGACGGGGCGCCGTCTGCCTGGCTGGCAGGGCCGGCCCGGCCCGCGCGCGCGGTGTGGGCGCGGCTGTGGTCGGTGCCGCTCGCCGCCGCCGTCCCTGCCGCTGCCGAGCTCGACGCGGATGCCCTGCACCTGCTGGTCTCGCTCAATACCAAGGGCGTGCTGGAGATGCGCGCCTGGGAGCTGCGTGACGGCCGGCCGCACGAGCGCATCCTCAAGATCCACGACTAGCGCGGCGACGGCTCCGCTAGAATTTCCCGCGTACTTTCGACTCCCGACCAGACTCCACGCCATGCGCCTGTCCCGCTACCCGCTCGCCACCGCCAAAGAGACGCCCGCCGACGCGGAGGTGGTCTCGCACCAGCTGATGCTGCGCGCGGGGTACATCCGCAAGCTCGGCAGCGGGCTCTATACCTGGATGCCGATCGGCCTGCGGGTGCTGCAGAAGATCAGCGCCATCGTGCGCGAGGAAATGAACCGCGCCGGCGCGGTGGAGACGTTGATGCCGTCCATCCACCCCGCCGAACTGTGGCAGGAATCCGGCCGCTGGCAGCTCATGGGCGCCGAGATGCTGCGGCTGCAGGACCGCCACGGCAACGATTTCTGCTACGGGCCCACGCACGAGGAGGTGATCTGCCACCACGTCCGCCAGGACGTGCGCAGCTACCGCCAGCTGCCGGTGAACTACTACCAGATCCAGACCAAGTTCCGCGACGAGCGGCGTCCGCGCTTTGGCGTGATGCGCGCGCGTGAATTCATCATGAAGGACGCCTACAGCTTCCACCTCACCGCGGAGGACCTGGTACGCGAGTACCAGAACATGCGCGAGGCCTACACGCGCATCTTCACGCGACTGGGCGTGGAGTTCCGCATCGTCAAGGCCGACAGCGGCAATATCGGCGGCGCGGCCTCCGAGGAGTTCCACGTACTGGCCGGTTCCGGTGAAGACCTGCTGGCGGTGGCCGAG
>JBKHXN010000121.1:0-6232 GCA_046565985.1 Gammaproteobacteria bacterium | reverse complement strand
CACCGATCTGCTCCTGAAGTACGCCCCGAAAGGTTGCACTTCAACCGCCAGCCCGTAAGCTGAACCTCTGAATCACCCCCAGCGGGTGCTCCAAGAGAAAACCCACCTCGCAAGAGGTGGGTTTTTTATTGGGCGCCGCCCGGCATTGTGCGGCTGCCGGGGCTATGCTTAGATGGCAGCAGTACAGTTGAAACGACAGAGGAGCACCCACCTTGGCCATCAGCAACCAAACCGTTGCCACCGGATTTCTGGGCGGCCTGGCCCGGCGGCTGGCTGCGGACAAGCTGATCAGCGAGGCGCAGGCGCGGGAGCTGCAGCAGAAGGCGCTGGACCAGCGGCAGTCGCTGGTGTCCCTGGTGGTGGAGAGCAAGCTGCTCACCGCGCGACAGGTGGCGGAATCGGCCAGCGTGGAATTTGGCCTGCCGCTGCTGGATCTGCACGCCATCGAGCTGGACCAGAACCTGATCCGCCTGCTGTCGGAGAAGGTGATCCGCAAATGCCATGCGCTGCCGGTGTTTGCGCGCGGCAAGAAGATGTTTGTGGCGGTCTCCGACCCGATGAACCTGCGGGCGCTGGATGAAATCAAGTTTGCCTCCGGCAGCAGCACCGAGGCGATCCTGGTGGAGGAGGACAAGCTCAAGCGCGCCATCGAGCAGGCACTGCAGGTCATCTCCCAGTCCGACATCAACATCGGCGACGCCGATCTGGAAAACCTCCAGGTCCAGGGCGAGGATGAGCCGGAAGCCTCCGGCAACGACAGCAGCAAGGACGGCGCGGATGACGCGCCGGTGGTGCGCTTCGTCAACAAGATCCTGCTCGACGGCATCAACCAGGGCGTGTCGGACGTCCACTTCGAGCCCTTTGAAAAAATTTACCGCATTCGCTACCGGCGCGACGGCGAGCTCAAGACCATTGCCCAGCCGCCGGTACAGATGGGCAACCGCCTGGCGGCCCGCCTGAAGGTGATGAGCCGCCTGGACCTGGCCGAGCGCCGCGTGCCGCAGGACGGGCGCATCAAGCTGAACATCTCCAAGACCAAGGCGATCGACTTTCGCGTCAGCACCTGCCCTACATTGTTTGGCGAGAAGATCTGCTGCCGTATTCTCGACCCTTCCTCCGCTCAGCTGGGCATTGACGCCCTGGGCTATGAGCCGGAGCAGAAGAACGCGTACATGAAGTGCCTGGAACAGCCGCAGGGCATGATCCTGGTGACCGGGCCCACGGGTTCGGGCAAGACCGTCTCGCTGTACACGGGCCTGAACATCCTCAATACCGAGGACATCAACATCTCCACCGCCGAAGACCCCGCGGAAATCAACCTGCCGGGCGTCAACCAGGTGAACGTCAACCCCAAGCAGGGGCTCACGTTTGCCGCGGCGCTCAAGGCCTTCCTGCGCCAGGATCCGGACGTGATCATGGTGGGTGAAATCCGTGATCTGGAAACCGCCGAGATCGCCATCAAGGCGGCGCAGACGGGGCATCTGGTGCTCTCCACGCTGCACACCAATGACGCGCCGCAGACCGTGGTGCGCCTCATGAACATGGGCGTGCCGGCGTACAACATCGCCTCCACGCTGTCGCTGATCATCGCCCAGCGTCTGGCGCGCAAGCTCTGCCCCAAGTGCAAGCGGCCGGCCGATATCCCCAAGCCGGAGCTGTTGCGCGCCGGCTTTACCGAGAAGGAAGTGGGCGACCCCAACTTCACGATCTTCGAGGCCGTGGGCTGCCACGAGTGCGACGACGGCTACAAGGGCCGTACCGGCATCTACCAGGTCATGCCCTTCTCGGAGGCCATGGGCCGCATCATCATGGAAGGCGGCAATGCCATGCAGATTGCGGAACAGGCCCAACGGGAAGGGGTGAAGGATCTCCGGCAATCGGCCCTGCTCAAGGTCCGCAATGGCCTGATTGACCTCAAGCAGGCCAACGCCTGCACCATCGGCGACTGAGCCAGCGCTGACTACCGGACATACCGAACATGGCAACCGCCGCCGCAAAACTCAAGGTCAAGGAATATTCCTTCAAGTGGGAGGGGACCGACCGCAAGGGCCAGCGCGTCAAGGGCGAGACCGTTGGCCCCAGCGAGAACGTCATCAAGCTGCAGCTGCGCAAGCAGGGCATCAACCCGCTGGTGGTACGCAAGGAATCCAGCCTGTTCGGCAAGCGCAAGGGCAAGATCGAGCCGCAGGACATTGCCATCTTCAGCCGCCAGATCGCCACCATGATGTCAGCGGGCGTGCCGCTGGTGCAGGCGCTGGAAATCGTCGGCCGCGGGCACGACAAGCCCGCCATGAGCGAGCTGGTGCTGGGGGTCAAGACGCATATCGAGGGCGGCTCATCGTTCTCAGAATCGCTGGGCAAGTTTCCGCTGTACTTCGATGACCTGTTCGTCAACCTGGTGGAGGCGGGCGAAAAATCCGGCGCACTGGAAAACCTGCTGGACAAGATCGCCACCTACAAGGAAAAGACCGAGGCGCTGAAGAAGAAGGTCAAGAAGGCCCTGACCTACCCCACGGCGGTGGTGGCGATCGCCTTTGTCGTCACCGGCATCCTGCTGTACTTCGTGGTGCCGCAGTTCGAGTCACTGTTCCAGGGCTTTGGTGCCGATCTGCCGGCGTTCACGCAGATGGTCGTCAACATGTCGCGCTGGCTGCAGTCCGACTGGTACAAGCTGCTGTTCTTCATCATTGCCTTCTTCACCACTTTCTTCTTCGTCAAGAAACGCTCGCCCGCCTTCCGTCGCTTGCTTGACCGGATAGCGCTGAAGATTCCGGTGGTGGGCGACATCCTCTACAAATCGGCCGTGGCGCGCTTTGCCCGCACGCTGGCCACCATGTTTGCCGCCGGCGTGCCGCTGGTGGAGGCCATGGAATCGGTCGCCAAGGCGGCCGGCAACATCATCTTCACCGAGGCCATCCTGACCATGCGCGACCAGGTGGCCACCGGCCAGCAGCTGCAGCTCACCATGGCGCAGAGCGGCATCTTCCCCAACATGGCGGTGCAGATGGTCGCCATCGGCGAGGAATCGGGCGCCCTGGACGCCATGTGTTCCAAGGTGGCGGATTTCTACGAGGCCGAGGTGGACTCGCTGGTGGACTCGCTCTCCAGCCTGCTGGAGCCGCTGATCATGGCGGTGCTGGGCGTGCTGGTGGGCGGCCTGGTGGTGGCCATGTACCTGCCGATCTTCAAGATGGGCGCCGTGGTCGGCTAGCCGGCCCGCCTCCACGTTCTCACGGGCCCTTACTCCATGGCATGGCTGGATCTGTTGCGGGACCACCCCGCGCTGCTGCTCATCGGCACCGGCGTACTCGGCCTGGTGGTCGGCAGTTTTCTCAACGTGGTGATCCTGCGCCTGCCGCGCATGATGCAGCTGGCCTGGCAGCGTGAGGCGCGCGAGATTCTCGAACTTCCGCCGGTTGCCGAAGCGCGCTATTCGCTGACCTGGCCGCCCTCGCACTGCCCGGGCTGCCAGGCGCCGGTGCGGGCCTGGCAGAACATCCCGGTACTGAGCTGGCTGCTGCTGCGCGGCCGCTGCGCGGGCTGCGGGCAGGCGATCTCCGTGCAGTACCCGCTGGTGGAGTTGGCCAGCGCGCTGCTGTCGGCGGTCTGCGCCTGGCGCTTTGGCGCCAGCCCCGAGTTGCTGGCGGCGCTGGCGCTGAGCTGGGCGCTGCTGGCGCTCGCCGTGATCGACGCCCGCACCACCCTGCTGCCCGACGCCATCACCCTGCCCCTGCTGTGGCTGGGCCTGCTGCTGGCGCTGGGCCCGCTCTTTGCCAGCCTGCCGGACGCGGTGATCGGCGCGGCGGCGGGCTATCTCAGCCTGTGGTCGGTGTTCTGGCTGTTCAAGCTCATCACCGGCAAGGACGGCATGGGCTACGGCGACTTCAAGCTGTTCGCCGCGCTTGGCGCCTGGCTGGGCTGGCAAGCGTTGCCGATGATCATCCTGCTGTCTTCGGTGGTGGGTGCGGCGGTGGGCATCCTGCAGATTCTCCTGCGCGGCCGCGGGCGCGAGGCGCAGCTGCCGTTCGGCCCCTACCTGGCGGCCGCCGGCTGGATCGCGCTGATCTGGGGTGAGGCGATCGGGGCGGCCTATCTGAGCGCCAGCGGCCTGCGCTGATGGCGGTCCGGCTCACGGTGGGCCTCACCGGTGGCGTGGCCAGCGGCAAATCCCTGGTGGGCGACGCCTTTGCCGCCCTGGGCGTGCCCGTGCTGGACGCCGACCAGGTCTCGCGCGAGGTGGTGCAACCCGGCAGCCCCGCGCTGGCCGCCATCGCCCAGACCTTTGGCGCCGGATTCCTCCGCGCCGACGGCACGCTCGACCGCGCACGCATGCGCGAGCACGTGTTTGCCCACCCCGAGGCGCGACGCCAACTGGAAAGCCTGCTGCACCCGCAGATGCAGGCCGAGATGCTCGCCTGGCGGGCGGCACAGACCCACAGCTACTGCATTTTTTCTGTTGCCATCCTGGTGGAGAGCGGCTTCCGCGCGCTGGTGGACCGGATACTGGTGGTGGACGCCCCCGAGGCCGTGCAGCGTGAGCGCCTGGTGGCGCGCGACCACATCAGCCCCGCCCTGGCCGCGCAGATGCTGGCGGCACAGGCCAGCCGTGAACAACGCCTGCAGGCCGCGCACGACGTACTGTGCAACGCGGGTGATCCGGCCATGACCCGCGAGCATGTCCGGACGCTGCACCACTACTATCTGCGCCTGGCCGCCGGGGAAACACCTGAATCAGCTGGATTGCATTTGAAATGAAGAATTTAACTCGCCACAATCGGGGCAGATTCGGGGGAACGGACTCCAGGTGACTCAGGCAAATCCTTATGTGGTATTCGAACAGCCGCTCACCGAACGGGTGCGGACCTTCCTGCGCCTGGATTTCCTGTTTGCCCAGCACCGTCACCACATTGCCGACGCCAGCGAGTTTGGCCTGCGCGGCAGCGTGCACAGCCTGCTGGACATTCTCACCCTGCTGTCGCGCACCGACCTGAAGAACGACATCCTCAAGGAACTGAGCGAGCAGCACATCCGCTTCTCTCGCCTGGCGCGCGCACCTGGCGTGGATCAGGAACGCCTCAACAGCATCCTGGTGGATCTCAACCAGGTCCTGAGCGAGCTGCAGGCGCAGGCCAGCCACCCCGGCCACCACCTGCTGCGGGAAAATGATTTCCTCATGTCGGTGCTCAACCGCTACGCCATGCCCGGCGGCACCTGCGGCTTTGACCTGCCGGGCTACCACTACTGGCTGTCGCAGCTGCCCGAGCTCTCGCACCAGGACCTCAGCGGCTGGCGCACCGGACTGTGCCCGTTTGAACGCGCCATCAGCCTCTACCTGCGGCTGCTGCGCGAGAGCGTGCCCCCCGCGGAAGCCTGCGCCCAGGGTGGCATCTATATCCACAGCCCGGAAGAGCCCTGTGCCCTGTTGCGGGTGCACGTGCCGCAGGAAGCCTGCAGCTACCCGGAGATCAGCGCCGGACGCCACCGCTTCACGCTGCGCTTCATGAATGCCTGCGACGTCAACACCCGCAGCCAGCAGCGCATGACCGACCTGCACTTTCTGATGCAATGCTGCCACCTGTGAACCGCGTGCAGCGCCTCAGCGCCCCCTGCCCGCAGTGCCGCAAGACCGCCTGGCTGGACGCCGCCAACCCCTACCGGCCGTTCTGCAGCGAACGCTGCAAACTGGTGGATCTGGGCGAGTGGTTCGCCGGCAATCACCGCATCCCCGCCGACGCCCCGCCCGATCCCGAAAGCGGAGACAGCTCCGGCTAGTCTCCTGCTTGGGGATGACGGGATGGGGGCAGAAGGAAACAACAGCAGTCGTCATTCCCGCGCAAGCGGGAATCCATCGCTCCGATCCTGCCTTCACTTACTCAGTACCACCCGCAGTCCCCTTCCGGCATGGATCCCCGTTTGCACGGGGATGATGGATCCAGGGGAATGACACAGGCCGTGTGCACTGCGAACTTCCAACGCCGGCCTGCGAGACACACCGATAAAAAAACCCGCCGCAGCGGGTTTTTTTATGGCTGTACCGGCTGCGCGCTCAGCGCACGCGGGGGGTATAGAGCGGGCCGGGTTGTGACTCGAAATACCGCGCCAGGGCGCGGATGTCGGCGTCGCTGAGGTTGGCGGCCTGGGCGGCCATGATGGCGTTCTTGCGTTTGCCGGACCGGTACTCCTGCAGCGCGTGCTCCAGGTAGCTGGCGTACTGGCCGGCCAGTACCGGGTA